>JAATFF010000096.1 GCA_015655335.1 Lysobacterales bacterium
ACCTCACCGCCACCAATGCACAAATCGTAGCAACGAACGATGTGGTGCTCGCCGCCGGTAACAACCTCACCCTCAATGCCGGCCAAAACACCTACGACGTCCGCCAGAACAACAGCACCAGCCACACCGGTTTGATGAACAACGGCGGCTTGAGCGTGCTGATCGGCAATCGCAGCACCGATGACGGTTACCGCGAACACGACGTGAGCTACAGCGGCAGCACGGTCGGTAGCTTGAACGGCAGCGTCACGCTCAGTGCGGGCAACGATGTACACATCACCGGCAGCGACGTCATCAGCCAAACCGGCACCGCCATCGTGGGCAAGAACGTCACCATCGATGCGGCGGTGGGCACCAGCGATATCCGCGACACACACAAAGTGAGTCAAGGTGGTATCAATGTCGGTATCGGAGGCACCGCTGCCCAGGTCGCCAATGCAACGTACTACGCGGTCCAGCGCGGCAGTCAGGCACAAGATGATCGCCTCAAAGCCCTCTACGCCGCACAAGCTGCGCAGACACTGTTCTCACCCGGTGCCGCCCAAGGGATGAATCTTCCGTGCGGCCAAACCGGCGCCGATGCGATCAGCAACGCGGCTCAAGGCAAAGCCGGCATCGACTTCAAGATCGGCATTGGCGGCAGCAGCGCCAGCATTACCGCGACCACGCTTGATGTAGAGTTCCATTTTCCGGAGGGATTATTGGAGTGTGAAGTAGTGCTCCAGTTTTATCACGGCTATTTAAGTCTCTATGGCGCATGCTTGTGACTTAAGTGGGAGGGCGAGAGATGAAACCGTGCGTACGTTTGATCGTACCCTTTGTTGTGCTTGGACTAAGCCAAACGGTTTGGGCACAGACAGATCCCTTCAACGAACTGGCCGAAGCCGATAGCGGTAATGCGCAGGTCACCTTGACGGTGGCTGGAGTGCCGGCCACATTGCAGCAGTCGCCGATCAGTGTGGCCGAGAATGACGGCGGCGGTGATAGCAGCGACAATCAGCAGCTGACCAACGCATCGTTCGGCCTACCAGGTCTCTCTGTTTTAACGCTCAGTGGTGGCGAGAATCAAACAGCCGATACATCGACGTCGAACACTGCTTCGGCAACTGCCGCCTCGTCACTGACCAACGCTTCGGTGCTTGGAGGTCTGGTACAGATTCAAGGGCTCCAAGTGACTGCGAGTTGTAACGATAGCGCCACTGGGGATGCTTGCCAGGGATCTACCTCTGTCGGCAGTCTGGTGATTGCCGGACAAACGATTCCGCTGGGTAGCGTGGCTCCCAACACATCTATACCCGTGGTTGGCAATGTGCCGGTAACAGTCGCGGGGGTTCCGATCCAATTGCCGGTCAATCTCACGCTGACGTTGAATGAGCAATCGACTGGCGGTAACGGCGTAAGCGATAAAGCGATCAACGTCACAGGATTTCATTTGGTCGGGACTGCAAATGCCGGTTTAGTAAGTCTCGCGGTGGATATTGCTTTGGCGGCACCGGTAGCGGAGACGGCGGAAGATGAAACTGGAACGGAGTGTTTAGAAGGAGGTCCGGAATATCTGGCCAACCCCGATGATATGGGGAGTTTCTACCAGTGCGTCGACCTCGCACTTCACCTTCATACTTGCCCACCTGGTCTTTTATTCAACGTGGAACAAATTGTGTGTGACTGGCCTCAGGATGTGCCGGCGAGGTAAAAAGAAATTCGGGCGCTTGGAGTCTTGAGCGCTTTCCCTGAGTGACACGTTTCCCATGGCAATACGCCGCCGAATTAGGTAGGCGTAGCACTATCGATCGCGGTCCCGATCTTTCGCCGGCTCCGGCGGAGTATCACACTTCGTTTCGGTGGTTTGTTCGGCCTTCGCGTGCAAGTACGTTTCAAAAGACCTGTGAATACCTCAGGGCCAGAGTCATGGTTAGGCACGACAACTGGCCCGCTATGTCATTGGTTGGCAATCCAACTATCCCCAATCTGCTCAAGGCGAACATGGGCTTCTTCGGCAGAACCTGCGCTCATTTCCATCAGCGTCTCGACGGCTTTTAAAGCAAGCGTTAGCGAATGCGTGTCGACGCACGGCGAAAGCTGCAGTGCTTCCCGCATGAGGTGGACGACGCCGTGAGCACGTTCCAGCAGCATGTATGAATCGTCCAGCAGGGTGAGTGGGTTGCCGATAGGGGAAGGGAAGTAGCTGGTGTTGAGGGTGAGCCAAGCACCGTTCGGTTTCTCTTTCATCGAAGATTCCTTTGCACGATGGAGCCTGCCGCAAGGCGCGACAGCGTGCGTATGTGTTCGTAGGTCACGCCGCGTATTGCGCGCGGCGTGAAGGGCTACAGGAAAAATCCTGCTCGTTTTGTCGGAATCAGCTGCTTCCGTTTTGGCGAATGCCCACTGTGGCTCGACGTCGCTTCGTTGACACGACGGTGAAGTAAGGGAAATGCACCGGGGCGGGGGCACGAAGGCGTGCGGGTGCCGTATGATCGAGCGTAACCATGATCAACTCCTAAGATAGTTGGTAGTGGCCAGCGGATCGTCTGAGCGTCAACTCGGGCGATCCGCGTTACTTCACATCATGTCGGGCGTGTCGTGGTCATCAACGCGGATGGGCACGCCCGACTACCGCACCTTCGCATGAAGTGCGATGTGCAATCTGTCGGGATCGAATGATTCGATGCGTTGGCCAATGCCTACGCGACACATGCGAAAGAGCTTGGCTAAGGTGGGAGCATCGTTACCCATGCCATATCTTCCTGTAAACGACTGTATTCATGGGTGCGCGGACATCCCTGCCTCATAGCGTGCGCTGCCGAAAGCAGGTGCCAAAAAAAAGCGGGCACAAAACAGGAGTCCAAGTCTGAGATATCCCCACGTTTTTTGCTTGTCATCCCAGCTTTGGCTGGGATGACGGCTGGGCGGCATGAGGGGTCGTGTTAGCTTGCAGAGCCTGCCGATTTTGTTGAAACCATCAGGCAGAAAACGTGGTGATACCTCAGAGCCAGAGCGCAGTTTTGCTATAGGGCTTCGTACATTCCAATGGACGCAAAACATAGACTGGCTTTGAAAGTCCAATCTATGTCCTGTTTTGGATTTCTCGGAGAGCGAAATTGAAGCGAAACGACCGATGTGGTTGTCGCAAACGTTCTTCGCGTGGCTTATGGTGCGGGAGACGTCGCATCGTTTTGAGGGCTCCAAGTCATTGGCTCATGACTTGGAACTTCGCTGCTTCCTGTAGCCAGAAGCTAGTCTGCTGTCGCGATCAGGGCGTACCGCCAGACCGGATCAGGGCGAGCACTTCGTAGCACGCGCCCATGGTGTGGTAGTCGGTTTTGCCGGCAGGACTTTTCTCGTCGCTGTAGGAACGATTGTCCCGCGTGAGGATGCGGAACCAGGCGCCGTAGTGATGATCCACCAGATGCTCCCACGCATAGGTCCACAGCTTTACATACCATTCGTCATAGACGGGCATGTTGGTGTGCGAATGAAGCAGGGCGGCGGCGGCGAGGGATTCGGCCTGCACCCAGAAATATTTGTCGTCGTCGCAGATCTTGCCGTCCGGCGCGAAGCCGTAGCACAGGCCGCCGTATGGTTTGTCCCAGGAGCGTGCGACTGCCGTGTCGAACAGGTGGCGTGCGGTGGGCAACAACCACGTTTCCTCGCGGCCGCGTTCCATCAGCAGCGGCTCCATGATCAGCAGCAGTTTCGCCCATTCCGTTTGATGCCCGGGCTGGAAACCCCAGGGACGGAACAAGTGTTTCGGCTCGTCGCGGTGGTAATCCCAATCGATGGACCAATCCGTGTGGTAGTGCTCCCACACCAGTCCGCCGGCGAGTTCGGCCTGACGGCGCGTTATCGCGTGTGCGAGTGTTAGCGCGCGATCGAGATAGCGCGGGTCGTCGCTCGCCTGATAGGCCGCAAGCATTGCCTCGCACATATGCATGTTGGCGTTTTGGCCGCGATAGTCGCTGAACGTCCAGTTCGCGTCGGCTTCGTCGCGATAAAGATCGGCGTGCGGATCCCAGTAACGCTGTTCCAGCAGATGCCAAGTTTCATCCATCCATCCGGCCGCTTCGGAAATACCGGCCTTTAGCGCAGTGGAGTAGGCGAGCAAGACGAACGCCACGCCGTAAGCGTGATTGGTTCGATCTTCCGGTTTGCCGTCGCGAATGGTCCATGCGTAGCCACCTGTCGCGGGGTCGCGATGTGCATCGCGCAGATAGCGCAGACCGTGCCGCGCGGCGCGGATGTATTCCTCGTTGCTGAACTCGATGGCCGCCATCGCGTAGTTGAAGACGAAACGCGTGCTGCTCACCAAGTGACGGTGACTGGCGTCATAGACGGTGCCGTCGTCGCGGAAATAATGAAAAAAACCACCTTTCGGATCGATGGCGCGCGGGTGATAGAACGCCATCGTTTTTGCGATGTGATCGCGCAGGAAGGCTTCGGAGCGAAAATCCGGTGCGGCCGACGTCGTCATGCGTGAGTCTCCATAAAATGTTCCACCTCGCTGGCGTCGGCCATCGCGGCAAACGAGCCATGCCGTCCTACGGCGAGCGCGCCGCAAGCGCTGGCATAGCGCAGCGCGGCATGCAGGTGCGGCAGCGTGCCGATCCATGCATCGAGGTTGTTGGGGGTGATTTCTTGGATGGCCAATTGGTGCAGCAGGCCACCGACGAAGGCATCGCCTGCACCGGTGCTATCGACCATCGGAACGTTGTAGCAAGGCAGCTCGCCTTCGGCGTCGGGGTGATACCAGCGAAGCGGCAAGGCACCATCTGTCACAACCAACAAGCGTGCGCTGCCGCGCCAAAGACGATCGAGCAACGCTTCTTCGCCTTCGGTGGCCAGCCAATCGAATTCCTCTGCGCTGAGCTTCACAACATCGGCAAGATGCAGGGCCGGCCACGCGTAAGTCCGTGGCTCGCTGCCGCGAGGCCATAGCGCGGGACGCAAGTTCAGATCGAAGCTGACCAGGGCGCCAGCACGCCGCGCGCGCTGCATGCCTTCCATCGTGGCCGCGGCGAGGTTCGGATCGGTCAGGCTGTTGGAGCAGGCGTGAAACGCCGCGGTATTGTCGAACGCTTGAGTGCGGAAATGTTCGGCGCGAAACAGCAAGTCTGCAGAGGGTGGCCGATAGAAGCTGAAACTGCGTTCGCCGTGTGCGTCCAAGGTCACGAAAGCTAGCGCCGTATTGGCTTCGCCTGTGCGCGCGACATCGGCTGTATCAACGCCTGCGTCTTGCAGGCTATGCAGTAAGAAATCCCCAAAGCGATCATGCCCCAACATGCCCGCGAATCGTGCATGCCCCCCGAGTCTAGCCACCGCCACGGCGACGTTGGCCGGTGCGCCGCCGGCAAAGGGAAGGAAGTGTGGTGCAAAGCCCTGGCCATCATTGCCTTCGCCGTGCATGTCGATCAAAGCCTCGCCGAAGCAAAGGATGGAACGTTTCATCAAGTAAACCCCAAAACGTCGTAATGCCGCGTGCGTCGTCGGCGGATGGATTGCAAGCTCTCAGATTAGATGTTCACGGCTGCGCATCGGCTGGTGCGGTGCGGATGCGCGAGCCGCTCAGGCCGTAGAAAACAATGTATGCGTAGCACAGCAGCGGCAGGAAAAACGCATGCTGTACCCCGATGCTATCGGCCAGAAAACCCTGCAGGTAGGGCATCAACGCACCGCCCACGATGGCCATGATCAGCAAGCTGGATGCTTTGCCGGTGAGTGGCCCCATGCGCTCGATACCGAGCGAGAAAATGGTCGGGAACATGATCGAGTTGAACAGGCCGATTGCCACGATGCTGTACATCGCCGTTGTGCCGCTGGTGGCCATCGTAATCAGCAGCAACACGATGTTGACCGTCGCGAACGCCGCCAGCAATTTGCGCGGCGACATCTTCGCCAGCAATGCCGAACCGAAGAAACGGCCGATCATTGCACCGCCCCAGTACAGCGAGACGTAGTGCGCCGCTTGCTGTTCGGTCATATGGCCGATATCGGGCTGCGACAAATAGTTCACCATGAAGCTGCCGATCGACACTTCGGCGCCCACATAGAAGAAGATGCCGAGCACGCCAAACAGTACGTGCGGATAGCGCAGTGCATCGAGCAGGCTATGCCGATGCGTGTCGGCCTTTTCGGTGCTCTCATCCAATGATGGCAGTCGGAATATCCACACGAATATCGCTAGCAATACCAACACGACAGCAAGGCCGATATACGGGGTTTGCACGGATTGCGCTTCCTGCGTGCGATAGAGCATCTGCCCGCTGGCCGAAAGTTGTGCAATATCGCTGGCGCTTTTCACCTTGGTGGACAGGATCAGCAAGCTGCCGAGCATAGGCGCGATGGTCGTGCCCAGCGAATTCAGCGCTTGCGCCAACGTCAGGCGGCTGGAGCTGGTTTTCTCCGGCCCCAACAAGGCGACATAGGGATTAGCCGCCACTTGCAGCAAGGTAATGCCGGTGGCGAGCACGAACAGCGCGCCGAGGAACGCAGGATAGAGCCGCAAATCGGCGGCCGGCCAGAAACCCACGGCACCGATGCCGGCAACGATCAGCCCGGCAACGATGCTTTTCTTGTACCCAAGGTGCGCCACAACCCGGCCCGCCGGTAACGACATCAGGAAGTACGCGCCGAAGAAAGTGAACTGCACGAGCATGGCTTGTGCATAGTTCAGCTCGAACACGGCTTTGAGATGCGGAATCAGAATGTCGTTCAATGCGGTTAGAAATCCCCACATGAAAAACACCGTGGTGATCACGGTCAGCGCCAACGGATAGTAGGTGTAGCGACTATCGCTCGATGTTGAGGCGGAGGCAGAGGACGGAGCAGGCGGTGCAGTAAAAGCCATGATGGATTCCGTATGAATCAGGCGACGTGCGGCGCACAGCTGCTGGCGCGTACCAGCAATTGCACCGGAACGATGGTCTGGCGGGGCGACGACGAGGGCTCCTGCAAACGCTGCAGGATCAATTCAGCCGCCTGGCGTCCGCGGGCACGTGGCGTGACCGCCAAGGTGGTCAACGGCGGTGCGCTGACGGCGGCTTCGGCGATATCGTCAAAACCGGTAAGGGCGAAGTCGCGGCCAGGTTGCAGTCCGCGCTTGTGCAGGCCAAGCATCAGGCCCAGTGCGACCGCGTCGTTGTAGCAGACGGCCGCCGTGGGCGCGGCGGTTCCGCTGAACAGCTGATCGCATTGCGCTACTGCATCCAATCGGTTGGGAATGCATTCCACCATCCAGTTGGGCTGTACTGGCAAACCTGCTTTCTGCATCGATTCGGTATAACCGGCGCGGCGTTGCCGGCAAGAGCTGGAACTGAGGTGGCCGCCATAGAACGCGATGCGTTGGTGTCCTTGCGCAATCAAATGCTCGGTGGCGAGCCGCGCGCCATGCTGGTTGTCCAGAAACAATCGATCCCAGTGGTCGCAGGCGGCAATGTCGCCGCCCACTTCGCGGTTGAACAACAGCAACGGCGTATGCGAACCCACGGCAGCGAGGATCTGCTGGGCATCGCTGCTCTCGGCCGGAGAAAGGATGATGCCGGCCGGCCCATGCTCCATCAGCGAGCCCAGCACTGCCAGTTCCCGTTCGGTGGATTCGCTGGTGCTGCCAAGCAGGGTGACAAAACCGGTGTTGCCCAGGATCTCGTCGACACCTGCGGCAAATTCGGCGAAGAAGGGGTTGGCCAGATCGTTGAGCACCAGTGCGATGCTCGATGACGTGCGCCGCCGCAGATTCGCGGCCGCACGGTTATACACATAGCCTTGCCGCAGCAGCTCCTCTTCGACGCGGGCGCGGGTGTGTTTGTTGACCAATGGACTACCCCGCAACACCAGCGAGACGGTTGCGCGAGAGACGTCGCAACCGGCTGCAATATCGCTTAGGGTGACCTTGCGGCCGACCGGCGGTGTGTTCCCCATTTATGCCAGATCCTTGCGTTTGGAACGATCCAAATTTACCTGAATCGGGAAAATGGCGATCACGCAGTGCAACATGCGGAGAACTTCCGGCAGTGCTAGCTTGCCGGATTTAGACCGATCCAAACTCATTTGCAGACCCCCATCCCCATGAATCGTCGCCCGAATTATTCCTGCCTTGCCCTGCTATTGACGGCATCCCTGGGTGCGCTCTTAGCCCCCGCCTCCCAGGCTGCCGAACAGCATGCGGCTAACGTCGATCCTCGCATAGGTACAGGCGGCGATGGTCATCTTTTCCCAGGTGCGACGCTGCCATTCGGTATGGTGCAGCTGTCGCCCGATACCGACATGCCGGATTTCAAGCACGCCTATAAGTGGGCGGCCGGCTACCAGTATGGCGATCCCACGATCATGGGCTTCTCGCACACGCATTTTTCCGGTTCCGGCCACTCGGATCTGGGCGACGTGCTGGTGATGCCGATTGCCGGCGACGTAAAGCTTGATCCGGGCGACGCAAAGACCCCCGGCAGCGGATACCGCTCGCGTTTCGACCACGCCAGCGAAGTGGAGCAGCCCGGCTATTACGCCGTCACGCTGAGCGATTACGGCGTGCGCGCCGAACTGACGGCCAGCCGCCGCGTCGGCTGGCACCGTTATACTTTCCCCGCCGGCCAGCCGGCGCATGTCCTGCTCGATCTGCGCCCCAGCATCTACGACTACCCCGGCAAGGTGCTTTGGGCAAACGTGCAGGTGCGTCCGGACGGCACCGTCACCGGCTGCCGTACCACGCGCGGCTGGGCGCCGGGGCGTGAGCTGTGCTTTGCGATGCGTTTCAACCAGCCAATGAGCTCGCACGAGCTGTACAACCGCGAGACCGACGTCCTTTACAAGGGTTTCAAGGGGCCGGGTAACCAGCCGGAAGACGTGCATGCGCAAAACGGTCGGGCCTTGGTCGGCGTGCTGGACTTCGGCGAACTCAAGCGGCCGTTGCTCGTAAAGGTGGCGATCTCCTCGGTAAGCGAAGCCAACGCTATCGCCAATCTCGATCAGGACGGGAAGGGCTGGAGCTTCGACGCACGCCGGGCGGATGCCCTGGAAGCGTGGAACAAAGCGTTGTCGCCGATCGATGTGGATGGTCCGCCCGCGCTGCGTACGCAGTTCTACACCGCGCTCTATCACGCGATGATCGCGCCGAATCTGAGCATGGACGTCAATGGCGAATACCGTGGCCCCGATCATCAAGTGCATCACGCGGACGGTTTCGACTTTTATTCCAGCTGGTCGATGTGGGACGTCTACCGTGCGCAGCAGCCGCTGCTGATTCTGCTTCATCACGATCGCACGGTGGATTTTGTGCGCTCGTTGATCGCGGCGCAGGAGGCCAGTCCGTTCCGCATGCTGCCGGTGTGGGCGTATCAGGGGCTGGAAACCTGGTGCATGACCGGCTATCACGCGGTGGCGATCATCGCCGATGCCTACGTCAAAGGTGTCCGCGGTTTCGATGCCGATAAAGCGATGAAGGCCATGGTCTCCACCGCCACCTATGGCGATTACGGCGATCTGGCCGACTATATGAAGCTCGGCTACGTGCCGATCGACAAGGAAGTGGAAGGCGGCTCCAAGACCCAGGAATACGCCTACGACGACTGGACGATCGCGCAGATGGCCAAGGCGATGGGCAAGAAGGATATCGCCGCCACGTTCGATAAACGCGCCACCAACTGGCGCAACGTATGGGATCCGAAGACCGGTTTCATGCGCGCCAGGTTGAGCAACGGTCAATTCCGCGAACCGTTCGATCCCGGCAGCGCCGGCTATGGCGACGATTACACCGAAGCCAACGCCTGGCAGTACTCCTGGTACGTGCCGCAGGACGTGGCCGGTCTGATCACCGCCATGGGCGGCGATGACGCGTTCAACCGCAAGCTCGATCAATTGTTCGACGCCAAGGTCGATCCGGCGATCTTCAAGAACGTGGAAGACATCACCGGCCTGATCGGCTGGTATGCACACGGCAATGAGCCCAGCCACCACATCGCCTACCTCTACGACTATGCAGGCGAACCGTGGAAGACGCAGCAGCGGCTCAAGCAGATCATGGACAACGAATACGGCCCGGGGCCGTCGGGGCTGATCGGTAACGACGATCTTGGCCAAATGTCCGCCTGGTACATCTTTACAGCGCTCGGTTTCTACCCGGTGACCCCGGCCAGCGATGAGTACGCCATCGGGCGCCCCTTCGTGCCGCGCTCGGCGATCCATCTGAGCAATGGGCACACTTTCACCATTACCGCCTCACCGATGGATGCCGCGCACCCCTATGTCGGGACGGTGACGCTCAATGGCAAACCGCTGGACCGTGTCTACCTCCGTCACGCGGACATCCTTGCTGGTGGCGAGCTGCATTTCGCTATGCAGGCCGAGCCGAACAAGGCCTGGGGGCAGGCGATTTCGGCGCGGCCGACGGCGACGAGCCCTTACCCGCATTGAGTTCGTCGTAAAACCAAGCCCGGCGCCAACGGCGCCGGGCTGGTCAGTCACTGCAAACATGCGCAGAATGCATGCATCATGCCGGATGCGCATGTCGATCAGGGGCTGCCGATGATCCGTGGGAGGGTGCGACAAGTAGCGGCACTGCGCTGGCGCACCGGTGGGCTGCTGTTTGCCGTACTCGTTATCGTCGCGCTTCCGTACATGATCACCCGCGGTGGCTCCCAGCAGTCTCTCGTCGCCGGCGAGCTGGTCCCCCGTTCGGCGGAAGTCGAGGCTTTGGTTTACCGCATCGCCGACGAGACGCACGACAGCGAGTCGGCAATTCAGCACTTGGTGACGGACGACCCCTATAGCCACGCCGAGACGGCCGTACAAAATGCGGAGCGAGCCATCCCGCTGTTGCTCGACGAGCTACGCCGCAAAGCCGCCGACAACCCAGAACAAGAACATCTGGTGGAACAGCTCGGTGAAGTGGAGGGCGGGCGGCTGGCCTTGTTGCAGCAAGCGCTGCAGCGCTATCGGCAGGATGATCGCGCCGGTGCCGAGCAGGCTTTGCGTGACGCCAGTGCGCTATTTCGCATTGATGGCATCGCCGACAAGATCGTCAGCAATGCCGAGCAATCGCTGCAAAAGCGTCAGCTCGCTGCCCAACAGCAATCGATCGACAATCGCCTGGTATTGACACTCACCGCGGCCGCTCAGCTGTTGATGTTGACCATCGTGGTGGTGGTATCGGAGCGGCAGATCGGCCGGCGCCTACGCGCGGAAATACGCGAGCGGCAGGCGGTGCAACGTTCGCAGATGATTTTGCAGGCGGTGCGCGAACCGATCGCACTGTTGGATAACAACTTGCGTACATTGCTGGTGAATGCGGCCTTCAGCGAACTCTACGGCGTGTCCGAAGACAGTCGCGCGGAATATCTGGACGACATCGGCCAGGGCGCATGGGCGGATGAGGTGTTGCAGCAGCGCCTGCGCGACGTGCTATTGCGCGATCGCGAGCTGTGGGATTTCGAGCTGATCCAACGCACCATCGATGGTGTCGAACGACATGTAGTGATCAATGCACGGCGACTGCAGCAACAGGACAGCGAAACACCCGCGCTGCTGTTGACGGTCAGCGATGTGACTACGCGTGCCTTGGTCGAGCAGCAGGTGAAAGAGCTCAATCATCAGCTGGAAGGAAAGGTGGCGCAGATTTCCGACGTCAATCGGGAATTGGAGGCTTTCAGCTACTCCGTCTCCCACGACCTGCGCGCACCATTGCGGCATATCACCGCTTTCGCGCAAAAGCTGGAACACCATCTGGGCGAAGACATCGACGACACGGCGCGTCACTACCTCAGCGTGATCCGTGATGCGTCCCGACGCATGGCGCAATTGATCGAAGATTTGCTGGTGTTCTCGCGACTCGGGCGCGGCGCATTGCGGCTGCAGGCAGTCGATATGCAATCGGTGGTCGAAGAAGTGCGCGTACTGGCCGAGTCGGACGTCCCGGATCGCCGCATCGAATGGCAGATCCAATCCCTGCCGGTGGTGGTCGGCGACGAAAACATGCTGCGCACGGTGTGGCAGAACCTGATCGGCAACGCCGTCAAATACACCGGCAATCGCGAGGTCGCGCATATCGAAGTGTCCGTTCGTCGCAATGACTCGGGCGACTACGAATTCTCCGTTGTTGACGACGGTGCGGGTTTCGATATGCGCTACGTTGACAAGCTTTTTGGTGTATTCCAACGCCTGCACAAGGTCAGCGAATTTCCGGGTAACGGAATCGGTTTGGCCAATGTGCGGCGCATTGTGATGCGTCACGGCGGTCAAGTCTGGGCGGAAGGTGAGCCCGGGCGTGGTGCGCGCTTTCATTTCACGCTGTCGGGGATCGAACCGCCGACGGCTAATGGATGGCTATCATCATGAAACACAGTCCATTGCGCACGATCCTGCTGGTCGAAGACAGTCCGGTCGATGCCGAGATGACGATGGACGCGCTGCGCGACGCGAACCTCGCCAATCCTGTCACGCATGTCGAGGACGGCGTGGATTGCCTGGATTGGTTGTACCGGCGCGGTGCTTTTGCCGATCGCCCGGGCGAGGAGCCGGCCGTGGTCCTGCTGGACATCAAAATGCCGCGCATGGACGGGCTGGAGGTACTCACCCAGATGCGGGCCGACGAGCGGTTTCGGCGCACGCCCGTGGTGATGTTGTCGTCCTCGCGCGAGGAAAGCGACCTGATCCGTAGCTGGAATCTTGGTGTAAACGCTTACGTCATCAAGCCTGTCGACGTCGCCCAGTTTTTCCAGGCGGTGCGCACGTTAGGCCAGTTCTGGGCAGTGCTTAATCAAGCGCCGGACGTGGATTGAGGACGGCCTGGCGCCATCCGGATCCTCCTTCAAGGGATTTCTCACCCACCGTAGTGCATTGAAATATGATGGGCGGGGTGACCCAGAAGGCCTGCAGGATGCCGGACAAGTCCAACCATCAGCGATCGCTGCCCCGAATTCGGATCCTCCAGGTGGAGGATAGCCCGCTCGACGCCGAGTTGGTGCTGACCGAATTGCAGGCTGACGGCATCGACTACGACGTCCGCCTGGTCGACGATGAGCCGGCTTTCGTGGAAACGCTGGAGCAATTCAAGCCGCATATCATCCTGTCGGATCTGAGCATGCCCGGCTTTTCCGGGCAGCGTGCGCTGGAACTGCTGCGCAATCACACGGTGAACATTCCTTTCATCTACGTGTCGGCCACGCTCGGCGAGGAAGCGGCCATCGAAGCGCTGCGCGAAGGCGCGACCGACTACATTCTCAAACAGAACCCGGCGCGGCTGGCGAGTGCCGTGCGCCGCGCCTTGCACGAGGCCGAGGAGCAGCATGCGCGAGCGCGTGCGGAGGCGGAGCTGATCCGCGTGCAGCGCTTCGAAAGTCTCGCCATGCTGGCCGGCGGTCTCAGCCACGATCTACGCAATCTGTTGCAGCCGCTGCTGCTGGCTGGCGATAGCCTGCAGGATTATCAGGACGATCCACGGCTGGCGCGGCTCGGCGCGTTGGTGCGCGATTGCGGGCGGCGCGGCCTCGAAATGGTGCAGTCCATGCTTTCGTTTGCGCGCGGCGCGCGACGTGCGGAGCAGGTCAAAGTACAGGCGCTCATCGATGCGCTATCGCTGTTGTTGCAGGGAAGCGTGCCGCGCGCCATGCATTTGGACATCGAAGTCTCCGATCCGGACCTCACCTTCGAAGGCAACCACACCGAATTGCAGCAATGCCTGCTCAACCTTTGCCTCAATGCGATCCAGGCCATGCCCGATGGCGGCATCTTGCGTGTCATCACGACGAAGGTGCAGCTGGATGAAGGTTTCTTTCTGGAAGACGAAGAACCGCTTTCGGGCGATTACGTGCGCCTATCCGTGGCCGATAGCGGCCTGGGTATGTCCGAGGAAGTGCGCAAGCGCCTGTTCGAGCCGTTCTTCACCACCAAGGAAGGAGGCACGGGGCTGGGCCTGCTTTCATGTCGACGTATCGTCGCCAGTCACGGTGGCGTGATGCGCCTGGACAGCATTCTGGGCGAGGGAAGCTGTTTCGATATCTATATTCCCTTGATGCGTCCCGCCCCCGACTCGTCCTCGCTGGTAGATGGCGATGCCAGCCTGCACGGCAATGCCGAGCACGTGCTGTTGGTGGTGGAAGAGGCCGGACAGCTCACGCTACTGACGGATACGCTCGACACCTGGGGCTACGAGGTGCATGCCAGCCAGAGCGGCACTGCTGCATTGCAGTGGATCGAAGCCTGCGGTCTGCCCGACTTGGTGGTGATGGACGGTGACATGAGCCTGTTTTCCAGCGAACGAACGCTGGCGGCACTCAGTCAGTACGGTTACCGCAACGGTGTGCTGATGCTATGCAGGGCCGATGACCCGCCCGATGCCGATCTGTTACCGATGCCTGGCCGGTTACGTCGTTTGGACAAGCCCGTGAGCACCAGGGCGTTGCTGCAAGCGGTGCACGAAGCGTTGCGCACGGGCGGCACGCAGCGCCTCAACGGCGACTTCGTCTAGTCGCCTAATGGCTATTAGTCGATGCCGAGCTTTTTCAGCTTGTAGCGCAACGCGCGGAACGTGATGCCCAGCTTTCGGGCTGCCGCGGTTTTGTTGTAGCGCGATTCTTCCAGCGCTTTCATGATCGCGGTGCGTTCGAGATTGCTGATGTAATCGTCCAGCCCCACTTCGCTCGCCGGTGCATGTGCAGCTGGCGCGGCGGGTACGGAACCGTGCGAAACCGCGGACTGCGCGGGATGGCCGTGCAAGGAGGCAGACGGATCGGCGCTGAGGCGCGGCGATCGTTGCGGCAGCATCAGATCGCTGACATCGACGCGATCGCCATCGCACATGGCGACGGCACGCTCCAGGATGTTTTCGAGTTCTCGCACGTTGCCGGGAAAATCGTAATCCTCCAGCGCCTGGCGCGCCTCGGGCAGCAGACGGACGGGTGCGCCGCCGCCACTCTTCGCCGCCAATTGCCGCAACACGTAGTCGGCCAGCAGCGGCACATCGCCACGGCGTTCGCGCAACGGCGGCACACGCAGCTCGATCACGTTAATGCGATAGAACAAGTCCTGACGGAACTGCGCCTGGTCGACCAGCGCGGCGAGATTCTTGTGCGTGGCCGAAAGAATGCGCACGTCTACCGCAACTTCCTCGCGTGCGCCAATCGGGCGCACGGCCTTTTCCTGGATGGCGCGCAGCAGCTTGACCTGCATGTGCAGCGGCAACTCAGCGACCTCATCCAGGAACAACGTACCGCCGTGGGCAGCTTGGAACAGGCCTTCCTTGTCGGCAACCGCGCCGGTGAAGCTGCCTTTGCGGTGACCGAAGAATTCGCTTTCCATCAGCTCCGAAGGAATCGCGCCGCAGTTGACCGGCACGAACGGTCCGGTGGCGCGCGGGCCTTGCTCATGGATCAACCGCGCGACCAACTCTTTGCCCACGCCCGATTCGCCGGCGATGTAGACCGGCGCCTGGTTGCGCGCCAGCTTGCCAATGGTGCTGCGCACCTGGTGCATGGTGGTCGAGTCGCCGATCAGCCGGTCGCTGAAGCCTGTCGCTGCACCGCCGGGGACGGCGCCGGTGCGCTTTTCCTCGGCAAGCTTCAGCGCGGTGCGCACCAGTCGGCGGAGCATCTGAATGTCGACGGGTTTGGAGACGAAGTCGAAGGCACCGGCTTTAAGCGCGGTCACGGCTGCATCGACATTGCCGTAGGCGGTGATCATCGCCACGGGGGTATCGGGATGCTCATCGGCGATCAGCTCGATCACTTCCTGGCCGCTACCGTCGGGTAGACGCATATCGGTGAAGCACAGGTCGTAGCTGCGTTCGCCTAACGCATGGCGGGCCTCAGCCACAGTGCCGACGGCATCGACCTTCAGGTCCATGCGGCCAAGCGTGATAGTGAGCAGTTCGCGGATGTCGCGTTCGTCGTCGATGACCAGTACGGTCTGTTGGCTCATGATTCAGAGGCGAGGATGGGTTGCCATTCAGGATACTCGCCACACTCGCAAGTGGCAAAGCGCGGTATGTGTGCGTCGCGTCAACGGCCCAAGTGCCGTAGGAAAAAATGGACGATGGTTTGATAGGCCTGCTTCGACTCGGGCAGCTCCGGATCGGAAAAGAAGGAGTGCCACATGCCTTCCCACACATGCAGCTCGGTCTGCGCCCCGGCCTGGTCGAGCAGTTGCTGGCTGTAGATCACCGAGCTCATCGTCATGTCCCGGGTACCCGTGATCAGCAGCGTGGGCGGAAATTTGGCCAGCAGGGCCGGCGATAGCCCCGGCCATACCAGCGGGTCCTTGGGATTGGCGCCGCGGAAATAGGGCAGCTCCGTTAGACTGAGCAGACGCGGCGGAATGCCCAGGCCATTCAATAGCGGCGCAACGTAGGCCGAGTCGCCCTCGACATTCGCCACCGAACCGCAGAACGTGCCGATGGCACCGGGTGTCGGTAGTTTGTCGCTGATGATGCGGGCGACCGATTCGCCGGTAAGGATGCCGCCGGCGGAACAACCGTAGATGCCGATGTTGGCCGGCTTGTATTGCTTGAGCAGCGCGCGATAGACCGCTTCCACGTCATCGCTGGCGGCAGGGAAGGTGTGCTCCGGCCCTTGCCGATAGTCGACCGTGATGACTTTGATGCGACCGATACTGGCGATGGGAACGGCCTCGACCAGGCCGCCGCTGTGCGCACCCCACAGGAAAGCGCCGCCATGCAAATTGATCAGCACGCGATCCCGATTCTCCGGCGCAATACCTTCCGCAGGCAGCACGACATCCGTGCCGACGCCGGCAATTGTTTCGCTGTGGATCTTCACCGGATACAGCTTTTCCATACGCGCGGCGCGATCGCTGTTCATGCGATCGTAGAATGCGCGGCTCTGCTCGATCGGCGCCGTGATCGGCGGTGCCTTGCTGCCCGCGGCCAGCATCTTCGGGAAAAACGCGCGTGCCTCGGGCGAGGCGAGGCTGGAGTAGGGGATGGCAAGCGCTGGCGATGTCACGCTGCCGTCGGTGTTGAATGTCGGCGATGCCGTTTGCGCTGAGGCACTCGCACTCAGCGACGCTGCGCACAACAAAAGAGTTGATACGACATACGAAAGACGCGATGCTTGCATGATGTGTTCCTTCTAATCGCTTGATGATTTATGTCGAACAGCACGGGATATGTCGCTCGTGAGCGCTATTTCCCTGTCGTCGCCGATGGGGTGGTGGCATTGCCGTTGAGAATTTCCTGCAACTTCAGATACACGCCGTTGGTCCAGCCAAAGCCGATGACGTTCTGTGTATATCCCGCGCTCACTTTCACATCGGCATTGCCTAGCGCCATGTTGTATTTCTCGCGGATGGTGCCGTCTGCGCCGAAACTGCGATCGATGGTGGCGTTGAATTTGCCAGCGATGCGACGCGCATCGTCATGAAAGCCATAGGCATCCAGGCCGGACACGGCGAGCCAATTGGTCGGCGCCCAACCGAAAGGGCTGCTCCATTGCGTGCCGCTGGGGCGATTGTCCATCGTCAGTCCGCCAGGGAGTTCGAAGATGGAAAGCTTGTCGCGAACTGCGGTGGCTTGTTGCGTTGAAGCGGCGCCGGCCCAGAGTGGATAAAAGGTCGTGAGGTAGGGCGCGTCGGACGGTTTGCCGGCGACCGCATCGTAGTCGCGATACATACCGAACTCGGGACGCCATAAGTATTTGTTCATCGCCTCCTTGCGCGCAGCTGCCGCTTGCGTCCAACGCTCCGCGTCCGCCGAATTGCCGAGTTGCTCTGCAAAATCGTGCAAGTCCTTTTCGTAGCGATAGAGCAGGCTGTTCAAACCGACGGCCGCGTAGTGATGCGTGGAGCCACCGAAGGGGCCGAAGTGGAAGTTGGTATCGAAGCCCGATTCGCGCATCGCGCGGTCGCCGAGATAGTAATCGGCCGTCAATCGATAGCCTCCGACCCATGCGCCTGCGCACACCTTCGATGCGCGAACGTCGCAGCTCTCTGTTTTCAATCGCGCCGCTTCGGCTTCGTTAGGCAGCTGCGCTGCCTTGATCAAATAGCCCGGATCTTCGGAAGGGTGCGCGATCAACCACTTGATCACGCCGCGATAGAACTCGCTGTCGCGCGCTTCCAATACGGGTCCGTTGCCTAGGTCGTAGTAGCGGGCTAGACCAGTGTCGCCGGCATGATGTTCCGGACGTGTCCAAATCTCATAGTTGCGCACGGCAAGCGGATACGCCTTTTCCAGCCACGCGCGTTTTTCGGCCGCATTGGGAAAACTCGCCGGGTCGTTGAGCAGCGCCACGATCATGGCGCTGAGGAACGGCGGCTGCGAACGGCTGAGGTAATAAGTGCGGTTTGCATTGAGCACCCCGCCGTAGTACTGCACTTCGAACAAGGCGTTGTCGACCATGTCGCGCGCGAGGTCGACGCGATGATCGGCGATCAGCCCCAGCATGATGAAATAGCTGTCCCAGCCGTACATTTCATTGAAGAAACCACCCGGCACGACATAGGGGTGCGGCAGATAGAGCAGGCCTTGCGTAGCCAACGTGGTGGCGTCAATGTCGCCCAGTTTCCCGATAACGCGAGGCAAGGTGCGCACATCGACGTTGCAACGCTTTCCTACCTGCGCCAGTTCCGTCGGCAGTGAAAACTGCGCCGGCACATACAGCACGGGACGGCCAGCGACCTTGGTATCCACCAGCGAAGCGCAGTCGTCCATGGAACGCGTCAGCGTATTCCAGGCCTGGCCGATGTAAGCACGTGTTTTGGCGGGATCGGGCTGATTTGCCGAAGCGGTGGCGACGAGTGTCGCGGACAAGATCAAGCTGGCGAGACGCGATCTGATGTGAAGGGGTGTCGTCTGACGAGATTCAGTATCGTTTCTGTGGGCGGAGCATTTTGGATTTTTCATGTCAGTTTTCCCCATTCAATGCGAACAGCAGCGATTGCGGGAACTCGCCGGTCGCGTGGTGCAACGATTCATAATGCGTGACGTGTGAGCGTCACGTTTCCCTGCGCATCGCGACGGATGGCGATGTCGTAGTGTTAGCCGCGGAAGGAGATGCGCTTGAGCGTCAGCGCTTTCCAATCCGCTGGAAGCATGGCTGGGTAAGCCTGGACCAGGCCTTGCTCTTCGATCCGAAGTCCGCTGAATCCGTAGACGAGGTTCTGCAGCATCCCGCCACTCGCTGTTGCGAAATAGCCCGTGTTGTTGGTGGCTGTCTCGGTGCGCACGTTGAAGGGCGGTTTGAGCACGTGAGCGGTGATGTTGCGCTGGAACCAATCGCCGGCATCCGCACTGTCGCCCGCCGTAGACGCTGCGATGGACAAGGGCGTCAAGCCCATGCTGTTCGGATCGCGATGGGATTGTTCGATGGGAGCGATCGCGTACCTGTAGTCGCGTTGACGCACGTCAGCGCTCATCGGCATATCCAGCGACGGATAGGAAAGCATCGGTAGCGAACTGCCGCCCCATGAATCGATGTCATGGGCGACAGACTCGTCAAAATCCAGGTAGTGCCCATCTTGGGCGGAGAAGGGAATGTATAGCTGCTTCGCCACATCGGCCCAGCGCGGGTCGGCTTTCTCACCGACGATCGATGCAGCTGCCGAAGCGATCTCCAAGGCCTTGCGTGCGGAGGCATTGGTGAACGTGTCGTTGGGTACATCGCTATAGTCTTCGTCGACCGACGTGACATGCAGGATCTCGTAGCGCTGCTTTGCCGCCACATAAGTGGCGCGGCTGGCCCAGAAGTCGGCAACCGCGCGGATCACCGGCCAGCCGTGATGAACGAGCCAATCGCGATCGTGCGTCGCGAGATAGTACTGCCACTGCGCAATGGCGATATCTGCGTTGACGTGGATTTCGCGCTCGTCCAACACCCATGCGAAATGCGGTGTCTGCGAGCTGCCGTTATCTGGGTCGGCTTCCCATGGATACATCGCGCCGCGCCATCCGCGTTCGCGCGCGCGCTGCTCGGCCTGTTGCAATGTGCTGGCGCGAAACATCGCCAGCGATTTGGCGCGTTCGGGGTGAAGCAGAAGCAGCGCAGGAAATACCCACGAGTCGCTATCCCAGAAAACGTGCCCGGTGTATCCCGGCGTCATGCCGCAAGCACCGATTGGCCACGCCGTATCGGGTGTTGAATTGGACAGCAGGTAATACAGATCGGAATGCACGATCTGCTGCGCTTTGGCGTCGCCATCGATCACGATGTCCGATTGCCACAAGGTATGCCAGGCGTTTTCATGTTCCGCGAGAAGATGGTCGAAGCCTGCTTTGCGTGCGGCGGTGGCTAGCGCCAAATCCTGCTTTGCATCGCCGCCCCAGTTTTCCCGCGAGGCCGCGACGTATTTAGTGAATGTGTAGGTCTGTCCCTTGTGAACTTCGACGCGAAGATTCAATGCAAGCCGATAGTCATCCTTGTACAGCTTGACGTCGCTGACACGCATGCCTTGCGGTAATGCCACGGCTACCGCTTCGGCCATGCCGGCTCCTTGTTCGGCGCGTCCATCCAGCCACAACGTAAAGGCGCCGGTGTCGCCATCGCTCGCGAGTACGTGCGTGTCGCCGTGGTACCAGAGCGGCGCGCGATCGGGCGTGGCGGGCGGTATCGGTTGCAGTTTCAGATTGTTTGCGGCGACCGCTTCCTGCATCTGCGGGCCATCCAACGTAGCGAGCGGGAAACGTGGCTGATGCGGCGCCCATAGATTGAGTGCGAAAGACACATCGACGTCGCCATCGAAATCCGGTGTGATCGTCAGCTGATTGACGGCCAGATGGGGCGACGCCTGGCTGACCAGCGTCTGCACATTGATATCGGTCGATTTGCGCCCGTCGATGTAGCGATAACGCGTCGTCAGAACACCGTTGTACATGTCCAGCGTCTGGCGATAGTTCTGAAAACGAGTGGGATCCATATCCACTTGATTGAGCCAGAACTGGCCGGCGTGCGATGGACCAGTGCTGTAGTCGATCTCGGTCCAGCCAGGAATCGCTGCCGGGCGCGAGACATCATTCTTGGCGTAATCCATGAACGCGACCATGTACGCGAGATTGCCTTCGGTGCCGCGCGGCGCCGTCATGGTTGAGAAGTAGCCGTTAGCAATCTGGCCTGGGAAGTAGGCATTCAGATCTTTCAAGTTTGCGGTGAGCAGGAAGCTTGGGTCGGAAGCTGCACATGCTGGGGTGGCCATTAACGCCAGCCATGCCGCTATAAGGCGTGACGATTTCACGCCGACTCTCCAGGCTAGGGAAATCCGGCCGCATGAGTGCCCGTTCTTACCGGGTGCTGCATCAAGCGCGTACATGGGTCGCATGGGCAGGCAACAAGTCATCAGTGGAAATGCGAATCCATGCCGTACTGTTTTGGCTCCTTGCTGCCTTCTCGACAAGATGCACCAACTGGAAACTGCTCTCATCGATCAGATTTTTCAGAGCCGTCAATTGATCGCTGTCGAGCCCCTGGCGTAACGTCGCTGGAATGCGCTTTGCATTCAACATGCGGACCAGATTATCAAGCATCCAATACGAGGGAAGGTACGTCGACGCGCTATCGATATAAATGGAAGACATCGCGTTCATGTATGGCAGATACGCACCAAGCAATTGATTAATTGTTTTTGGTGTGTGATTGAAATCAGAAAATAGAAGGTCGATTTTCTGGCCCTTGGCCACCGCTTCTACAGCACGTGCGTTGAAATCAATATCGCCTTTGACGAACTTAATTCTTTCGGTAACTTCGGCATGATCGAAGATCCATGCCATGCATTCTTCGTAGGAGCCTGTTTGGGATAAGCGTGCGAGGTCATGCAACGGTCCCGTCAGCTTCGAAAGAAAGGACTTTACGGAAGCATCTTGAAAGTGGCTGCCATTGTCGAACGTATAAATGCAGCCATCACCGAGTTCCTTCAAAGCCGAAGCTATCCACGCCGTAGTGGCTCCAAGGCCAGTGCCAAGCTCAACCACAACTTGCGGTTGTTCGCGCCGTACCAAGCTGTAAAGAAGCATGCAGAGATCTTCGCTTCCATACATCGGTCCCAGTTGATCGCGGATGGCGAGCAGGTAATCAATGTTTTGTCTGATATTCCATGCCTGCACAAATCTCTCCCAAGCAGTGATGATTGCGAATATCTCGATCCGCTGTCGTGCAGTTCAACCTATCGCCCCGTCGCCGCTTGAGCGAGCGAAAGGCTTTCAAGCTTGAGACGCAACACTTTCATGCCTACGGCTCCGGCACCACGTCGAACGCGACCGTGAGTCGGGTCTTCTCGCTATGGAAGGGCACTGTCCCATGCCAAAAATATGACGGAAACAACACGAGTCTGCCCGGCTCGGGACGCACGACGTGTTGCGCATGCAAGGGAGGATTCGTTGCAATGCTAGGTTCGCCAAATGCGAGACAGCCATCCTGCGTGGACGCGTGCGCCATAACATCGGGCAAGTCGACGTAGAACGCAGAAGAAATCCAGCCGCGCGGGTGCACATGATTGGCGTGGTAGCCCGCACTGCGCAACCGCACCGACCAGCCACCGTTGAATCGGTACGCTCCGCGATTGCGACGGCGCAAAGGGTCGCTGCCGTTTCCGATGTACGCCATATAGTCGCGAATCGGTGCGTCGAGAGCTTGGAACAAGGCCTGGATGACCGGGTCTGTTTCGCGCGTTAGATCACCCGTGGTTTCCGTGCCATGGCGCAGCGATTGGAATAGCAGCGGATGACCGTGTGGATTGTGCAGGCGCTCGAGGCTTTGTTTCAGGTCGTTGAGGAAACTGGGTAGATCCGGCCACGATGAGGGTGCTTGCAATACGTATGGACGCACCAGCCGAGCGTAGTCGCAATACGCGTCGTAACGCGCATCTCCGAGCAACCGCCATGCGATGGTTTGCAGAGCGACCAGGTATTGATCATCGGGAGAACCGGATAACAGTGCCTCGCAATGGCTTAGTGCTTTGCGGGCATCGCCGGTGCCCAGTAAGGCAGCTGCCAGCAAATTTCGTGGCGCGGTCGCGGTGGGCGATCGTTGTAGCGCGCGTTCTGCCAATACCTGCGCGATCGCCGGGTCGAATTCCAGCGCAGCGAGCCCGGCGCGTACCAGCAGGGCGGGCGTGGCTTGCGCGCGCACGGTGGGTCCCTCAAGACACATGTACGCACCGTGTGCATCTCCAGCGCCTTGCAGAATGGCTGCCTTCGCGGCGAGCAACGCTTCGTCGCCCTTAAATGTCTGCAAGGCCTGATCGAGGGCCGCGGTGGTTTGCGAGCTATCGCCTGTGCGCATCCATACCAGCCGCGCAAGATGATTGTGCGCATCGATATGACGTGGTTCCTGCCGCAGGCATTCGCGCAAGGAAGCTTCCGCAGGCTCGAACTTGCCCAGCGCGATCAGGCTGTTTGCATGGGTGAAATAGACCGCTGCCGTCTTATGCCCTCGCGCGAGCGCGTGATCGGTCGTGCGTTCGGCTTCGGCATGCTGGGATGCAGCCGCCAGGGCAATGGCCAGTGCGTGCGCCGCGGCAGGGTTATCGGGCGATGCTTCTGTCAGTTGGCGATAAAAGATGACGGCTTCGTTCTGGCGTCCAAGTGCCGCGAGCGCCGCAATATGTTGCGTGACCAGATCCGCGGGTGCCTGCCCGGAACTGCATAGCGGGGCAGCGATGCCCAGTGCCTCAGCCGGACGCTGCTGATCGTTGTAATAGCGTGCAAGCAATAGGGCTGCATGTGGCATACGTTGAGCGGCGCGCTGCAGCAGCGGTATCGCCTCTTCCGGACGTCCGCCGTTTAGCAGCAACTCGCCGAGTGTTGCCAGCGAAGGAGCCCAGCCGGGATCGGAGGCTACAGCTCTACGCAAGAGTGCTTCGGCGCCATCGGTGTCGCCCAGCGCTAGTCGAATGCCACCCAGCAAGCGGAGTGCTTCTGCGTAATCAGGATGTTGTTCGACGATCACCTGGAGGCGATCATGCGCGCCACGAAAATCGCCAGTTTGCAGCAAAGTACCGACATGCCGCATAGCATCGAGAACAGTGGGCGATAAGGTGGACATCGGCTCGTGTGATTTGTATGGATGGCTATAAGAGTTTACGAATCAGCTGCGCTTTGCCCAGCGCATCGCGTTGAACGGTGATGTCGTACAGCTTGCCACGGAAGCTGACATGCCGAAGCGTCAGCGACTTCCATGACGGTGGAAGTTGCGGTGCGTAGGCGTCGTCAAGTCCCTTGTCGTCGATCCGCAGGCCGGTGAGACCATACACCATGCTTTGAACGAAGCCCGCCGACGTTGCAAGAATGTAGCCTGCGTTATTTGCAACGGTTTCGGTACGCACATTGAAAGGTGGTTTCAGGAAGCCAACAAGATTGCGCTGAATCCAGTCGCCCGCCGATTTGGCATCCCCCAATTCCGAGGCGCCGACCGCAAGCATCACCATCATCATTTCGTTGGGATCGTCGCCGTGGACTTTCAACTCGTGCAGTTGGAAGTCGAAGTCGTTACGACGTACCGCATCCGGCATGCTTAGATCGAGGTTGGGATACATCAACCACGCCAGTGAAGAACCCATCCAGGTGATCTTGTCGTGCGGGACCGATTCGTCGAAATCGAGGTGACGCTGTTCTTTATCCAGAAACGGGATATACATCTTCGATGCAATCTCCGACCACTTCGGATCTGCTGGCTGTCCCGTCAATTTTGCCGCTTCGATGGCAATAAGAAGTGCCTTGCGTGCGGCGGCGTTGGTGAAGGAGTCGTTCGGTACGTCGTCATAGGCTTCGTCGGGTGACGTAACGTGCATAATTTCGTAGCGATCTTTCGCCTGGTTGTAAGTTACGCGACTTGCCCAGAACTCCGCGACATCGTGAATCACCGGCCAGCCGTATTGCTTGAGCCAGGCTGTGTCGTTGCTGGCCAGGTAGTACTGCCATTGAGCGATGGCGATGTCGGCGTTGACATGGATCTCGCGATAAACGCCGTATGCAAAGTGCGGCGTGTTGTCGACGCCGGTTTGCGGATCGGCTTCCCACGGATACATCGTGCCCTTGGCGCCGTACTGGATTGCACGCTCGCGCGCGGGCTGCATCGTGCGATGGCGGAACATCACGATGGGCTTGGCCCGCTCGGGATGAAGCAGCAGGAGCGACGGAAATACCCACGAATCGCTGTCCCAAAATGCATGCCCCGCATAGTTCGGCGTGATCGCACACGCGCCCATCGGCCATGCGGTGCCTACCGTGGTGTTGGACAAAAGGTAATAGAGATCCGAATGAACGGCTTTTTGTACCTGCGGATCGCCCTCGATGACGATGTCCGATTTCCAAAGGTCGTGCCATGCCGCCTGGTGACGGCCCAGCAGCGTCGCGAAGCCGGTTTGCCGCGCTTGTTTGGCCAGCGCGAGGTCATCGGTTGCCTTGCCACCCCAATCCTGACGGGAAGCGGCGAGGTACTTGGTAAAGGTATACGTCGTGCCTTGCTTCACCTTGGCGGTGATGTGCAAGGAAAGCAGGTCGGAAGTCTTGTCCAGCTTTACGCTTTCCACGGTGAGCGCCGCAGGCAGTTCGATCGCTGCAGCCTCGGCCATGCTCAGGCCATGTTTGGCGCGGCCGTCCAGCCACAGCGTCAGTTCTTTGGTGTTGCCGTCGTTCGATAGCACCTGCGTGTAGCCCGGATACCACACTGCGGCGCGATCGGGTGTCGGTATCGGCTTGTTGTCGAGACTCTGTCCGCTGGCGATGACCGCGGCGATCATCTGGTCACCGGTCATGCTGCCGATCGGTAGGCGCGGTTGATATTCAGACCACAGGCGAATAGGAAAGGTAAGCTCTACGCTGCCGTCGAAGTGCGGCGTGATCGATATCTGCGTAGCCGCGAGATGCGAATCGGCCTGGCTGACAAAAGTGACGACCTGCACATCGGTGGATTTGTTGGCATAGTCGAACCGATAGCGCGTGGTGAGCGTGCCGCCGTACATGTCCAAGGTCTGCGAGTAGTTCGCAAAGATCTTGCCGTCAAGACGTGTCGAATTAATCCAGCCACCGCCGGGGTTGTAGTCGATCTCGCTCCAGCCCGGAATGGCGGCAGGGCGCGAAATGTCGTCCTTGCTGTAATCCATGAAGGCAACCATGTACGCGCGGGAAGGTTCCGTGCCGCGTGGCGAGGTCATCGTGGAGAAGTAACCATTCGCAAGATAGCTTGGGAAGTAGCTGCCGAAATCGCCGGATGACGCTGTGAGCGTGAAACTGGGATCCGCAGCGCTCCACGCCGTGGAGCTACCCGCTGCAGCAATCAGAAATAGCCCAGTAATGCCGATGTTGCGAAAGATCATGAAAGCTCCAGCGATGACGCGTTGCAATGTCCAGCTCTGGCAACGCTATTTGGCAACAAAGCGGGTGATGCTCGCGGTCTTCGTTCCGGCGCGGTCGGTCTCGCGCTTGAAGAAGAACAGGGTGATCAGAATCAAGGTCATGGGGACCAGCGAGAAATAGAAGGCGTGGATCCCATCAAAACGTGAAAAGACGATCGCGGTAATGCGTGAGCCTAGTGTTCCACCGAGCGCGGAGAAGATCACGATCAGGCCGGTCATCGCCGCATGCGAAGGCTTAGGCAACGAGCTCAGCGCCACGGAATTGATCACCGGGTAGATCGGTGCCATCAGCAGGCCGATCAGCGGGATGAGATAGGCGGCAATGGGCGCGTTGAACCAGCCGACATTGCTACGTGCCAAAACACCGTGCGCGAGCGGCAACGTAAGCATCACCAGGAGGCCCATGCCTACGACGCACAAATTCAGCAGCACATACCAGGGTATACGGCGCAGCACCTGGCCTGCGGTGATACGGCCCACGGCGGAAGCAGCAGCCAAGATGGTTGCCAGCTGGATGCTCATTGCATTGGGCAGCTTGAGGATTTCGTTATTGAACGTCGGTAGCCAGGTGCTGAAGCTTTGTTCGATCAACACGTAAAGGAACGCCGAGGCGAGAAAGACGTAAACCAGTGGCCGCAGGAATAAATGCAGCATCTCCAACAACGAGCCGTGGATGGATTTAGTCTCATCGCTGCGCGCCGCCGATTCGTCTAGCTCTGATGTGGCAAGCAGCACAATGACCAGTGCGCAGACGACAGCAAGCACCCAATAGACGTTCAGCCAGGATGGATTTGCTGGTGCGTTACGATCGACGAAGGCGCTAAACAGCCAGCCGGCAATCAGTACCCCGACCATAAACAAACCTTCGATCGTATTGGTGAGGCGTCCGTGCTCACTTCTATCGTTGGTCAAAAGACCGATCGATGAATACACGGATACCTTGGTCAGCGCGAACGAAATGCCGACACAGGTGAAAAGCAATTCGGTGGTGTGAAAGCTCGGGTATAGCGGCATCAATACGCATGCGCACGCAACGATGCCGAGCGCCGTCATCATGGATCGTCGGTAACCCAGCAACGGAAGAAACGAAGCGACCAGAAACGATGTGATCGCAATCGGAAGATCCTTGAATAGTTCGAGCAAACTCGCTTGCGGCTTGTCGACACCAAAGGTGTAAATCGATTGCAGGATGACCGTGCCGACGCTGTTGAGCAGAATTGCGAAGACCATGTAGATCAACGCCAGCGCAACGATCATGCGAAATCGATTCATGGTGACCGGCCTGCCAGCAAATACGTGGTCGAATACATAATTGTCTCCGTCGCGGTTGGCACATGAGCCGCGCGTGGGCAGTGCCAACTGTACATCTCACGCGATCAGGAAAGTCCATGGCCGGGTATTACACCCGGCCATGGGTGCCCCAGGGAGGGGAGGGCGACTAACGTTGGAGCAAACAGTTCTCAGAAGCTGTACTTGATTTGACCTTGAACCTCGCGGCCTTCGATCGATCGAGCCAAGATCACGCCGTTGGTGCTGGCAAAGCCAAACAGACGCGCGTTGCCTTCGGTGATGCCGATCTGGTTGGTCAGGTTCGTGCCAGTCACGCTGTACACCCAGTGCTGTCCGACATTGGCTGTGACGCCGAAACTCAGGTCGTAGTAATCACCCAGCGGCTGCTGTTCGATCAGATCGCCGTAGCGGCTGCCTACGTGCTCGTAGGTGATCCACGCACGCATGCTGCCCCAACTCGTCGGCAAGGTGTAGGCCGGTGTCAGACGGAACTGCAAGCGCGGCTGCCGCTGTAGCACCTTGCCGTACATGCTGGCGAATGCCGCGGCGCCCGACTGTGTGGTGTATTCCTGCAGGCCCGTGTTGCTGTAGTGGCCATCCATGTAGTCACCACTCAACGTCACCGTGAAGTTTTCGAACGGCTTGAATGTCGTCGATAGATTCACGCCCTTGGTGTTGCTGCCATAAACCAGCGAGATCTGCTGACCCTGCGGATCGGTGTAGGTGTACGGCACGCCGTAGAACAGGCGATGGTAGGCACTGACATCGACGTATACCCAGCTGGACTGATATTTGAAGCCAATTTCCTGGTTGTGGATCTTCTCCACCGGAACGGAGCCAGGATATGCACCGCGCAGATCGTCAAAGCCAGGGAAGTGCACACCGTCGTTGAGTCGTACGTATGCACTCATGTTCGGCGTGAACTCGTAGTTCGCACCGATCGTCCACGAAGGTGCGCTCTTCTGATACTTGATGTAGTTCAGACCAGACCCGAGCACCTGCGAACCGTTGTTGTACAGCGTGTACTTATTGTCGTCGAGATCGGTGGTGATGGTGTTTTGAATACCACCGCTGGCCTGTTCGCGTTCCTCTCGGATACCGGCGTCGAACAGCCAGTTGTCCACCTTCCAACTGTCGGTCAGGAAGAACGCGGTATTAAACCCGTTCCAGCGTTCGTAGATCGCCGTAGTCGGTCCGCTGACAAAGCCTTGTGGGCTGCTTAACTGATATGTGTTGCCGCCGTCATCGATGTCGACCGAGATCTGGCTCGGATTGTTGATTGCCTGAAGCAACATGTTGTTGCCCAGGTACCAGGTGTCGTGATCGCTATAGACCGTCGTGAAGTTGCCGAGAGTTAGCGTATTGCCATCGAAGAGCTCTTTGCTGACGTGGAACTCGTTGCTGATCGCTTCGATCTTCTTTTGCACGTACCACAAACCTTGTGTGGTTACGTTTTGGCCTAGGCCGGCGGCTCCGCCATTGGAATACGTCGCCGTAACAGGACTGCCTGTCGGCAAGCCAGCAGCCGTTTCTGCGGTGGATATGTAACTACCTAACGACGTCGGATTCGCACCGGTGCTGAAGAACGAGATGGTGTTCATCTGGCCGCCGGTGAAACCCAGCTTGTTCGAGATCGACCAGCCGTTACCGAAATCCCAGTCGAAATTGCTGCCGAACATATGGATATCGGAGCCGCGTCCCTTGGCCAGGTTCAGCGGTATGCCTCCGGGCGTGCAGCCGGCTGTGTAGCAAGCCGTGGTCTGTATGGTTTCATATTGATCGGCTTTGCTGCCAAATGTACCGGTCAATGGATTGAAGCCAGGGTAATTGGAAAACGAGCCCTTCTCTGGGTTGAGGATCGGGGTGTCGGTCACGAACTGGTTGTGATCTTTCAGTGCGCGCGCATAGAACATCAGCGAGCCGCTGTCCCAGTCGCGCGTCAACGTAGCGGTGAGGGAGCCGCCGTTGTCGGAAGGGAACTGAGGATCACGCACGCCGTCGGAACGACGCCACCAGCCGCCGACGCTTCCGTACCAATTGTTGGCAACCTTGAACCCGATAAAGCCGTCCAGGCGCTCCATGCCTTCTGAGCCATACGTGAAGCCGATATCGCCGGATGGCACATCGGTGCCTTCCTTGAGGATGAAGTTTGCGGTCAGGCCAGGCTGACCCGTGCCGTACAGCACCGCGGTACCGCCTTGTACAAGTTCCGCGCGGTCGATGGTGTCATCGGGAATGCGCATGAAGGACGATTGATCCAAAAAGGACAGGGCCATCGGATAGACCGGCGAGCCATCCATCTGGAACGTAACGTACGGTGCGTCGCCGCCGCCCGGGAAGCCTGCCACTTCGATATTCGCGCCAGTCTGGCCGCCGGATGATTCTGGGAAAATACCGGGCGATGCCTTCAGCAGATCGGCCGCGCTTTTCGGATTCGCTTCCTTGATCTGCTCAGAGGTCATCGAGGTGATCGAATAGGCTGCATCAATCTTCTTTACGCCGCCCATCGTCGCGGTGCCAGTCACGACGACCTGTTGCAAGGTCGACGCATTTTTGGCGTTTGCTGCTTGATGTGCACCAGGGCTTGAAGGTGCCGTTGTGGTAGTGGAGCTTTGAGTGGGCGTTGTCTGACTGGTTTGTTGCGCATACAGGGCGCCGGACATTAGCGTTGCCGCGATCGCCGCCGGTAGTGCTAAACAAGTTAACTGCTTGCTGTTCATCGATCGTTCTCCCCAAACGGTTTTTGTAAGTGTTTGCGTGGCATAAACCACGTCTGCTGTTGGCCGCGTTATGTCTTGAACAAGCTAATGTCGAACGCGGCGACGTTCGGCAGCAGCACGTCTGCTCCGGCCAACGCTTGCGCGTGACCAATTCCCACCGCCGTCATTCCCGCCGAGTGGATGCTGGCAATGCCCGCCTCGGCGTCCTCCACGCCGAGGCATTCGCTCGGTGCCAGACCGAGGCCGCGTGCGGCGGCCAGGAAAATCTCGGGATCGGGTTTGGCGCGACGGATGTGGTTGGCGTCAACCACGTAGTCGAACAATTCGGCGATACCGAGTCTTTCCAGCAAAAGCGGTGCGTTGCGGCTGGCCGATGCCAGTGCCGTTTTCAACCCTGCGCGTCGAACCGATTCGATCGCGATCCGTGCGCCGGGCAACAAGTGTTGCGGACCGAAATGCTCGATCTGTTGTCGGTAGTAATCGTTCTTGCGGGTTGCGAGGGCTTCTTTTTCCGGTTCGCTGTAAGAACGCGGAGCCTTTTCGAGCAGGATGTCGAGCGAAGCGCGGCGGTCGACGCCTTTGAGGCGTTCGCCTACCGTGTCGTCGAACGGAATGCCGATCTCCGATGCCAACTTTTTCCATGCAGCGTGATGCACGACGGCAGTGTCGGCGATCACGCCATCAAGGTCGAAGATCACTGCCTTCAACGCATGCGGCGATGGCGTGGGCTGCAACGGCAGATGGATCGGTCGCCCTGCGTGCAACACCAGTGGCTCGTTATGATGCAGGATCTGCGCTTGTGCGCCTTCGGTGAGCGTGTATTCCACGCCATCGGCGCTGACCGCAACCCGGATGTGCGCGTCCTGCCAGCGCACGCCGAAACGGTAACTCTGCCAGGCATCGGGAAGTACCGGTGCAAAAGCGGGACGTCCATTCACCGGGCGCATGCCGCCGAAGCCCCAGGTGAGCGCGAGCCAGCTGCCTGCCATGGCTGCCATGTGCACGCCGTGAGAGGTGTTGCCGTGAAGGTTGTCCAGGTCTACGCGCAACGTGTCGAGAAAATAGCGATATGCCTTGTCCGCGTAGCCTACTTCCGAAGCGACAATGCTGAAAGTCGACGCCGACAATGTGGAGTCATGCACCGTCACGCCTTCGTAGTAATCGAAGTTGCGCCGCTTGCTGTCGACGTCGATCGCATTCCCGGCCAGCACGAACGCTTGCAGCACATCGGCTTGCTTGCACACTTGGTGGCGATAGATGGTCAGAGGGTGCATCTTCAGCAGCAGCGGACGATGTCCTTGCTCGCTGGGATGCATCTCGGGCAACCGCGGCTTGTCGAGGAAGTCGTCGTCTTGCGGGAATATACCCAGTGCCGGATCGACAGGCAGATACATCGCATCGGCCGCGGCAAGCCACGCGCTGATTTCCTTTTCGGAAAGATCGATGGCGGCGACGATCCGCGTGTATTCCTGCGGCTGTTCGTGCGCCAGTTGCGCCGCGATCACAGCGGCATAGCGCAGATGTTGTTGCGCCATGTGGTTGGTGTAGTAGTTGTTGTCGACCAGCGCGGTGTATTCATCGGGGCCGGTGACTTGGCAGATGCAGAAAGCATTGTCGCGGCGTGCGTTGTAGTAACCCACGTGATGCCACAGGCGCGCGGTTTCGAAGAGCATTTCGGCGCCGCCGCGAACGAGAAAATTCGTATCGCCGGTGGCATCGACATAAAGACGAATGGCGAACGCAATCGCCGCGTTGATGTGGTATTGCGCCGAACCGGAAGGAAAGTAAGCCGAGCATTCGTCGCCGCTGATGGTGCGCCATGCGTAAAGCGCACCGACAGGGTGATTCATTTCGCGAGCGTGGGCGCGGGCACGCTCGAGCGTGCGCACGCGGTAGTCGAGCATGCTGCGAGCCTGGCTTGGTGACGTCAGGGCAAGCACTGGCAGGATGAAGGCTTCGGCGTCCCAGAAATAATGGCCTTCGTAACCTTCGCCGGTGAGTCCTTTGGCGGCGGCGCTGCCGCGGCCGTCGCGGCCCGTCGATTGCAGCAAGTGGAAAAGATTGAAGCGCAATGCCTGTTCGACCGACGCATCGCCGTCGATAGCCAGGTCGGCTTCTCGCCAGAAGGCATCGCAGGCATCGGCTTGGCTTGCCCGGTGAGCATCGAAGTCCTGCGTCAATGCACGTTCCAGCGATGTGGCGACGGTCTCGAGCAGGGAGGCTTCGGTGTCGCCGCCTTCCGGCAAACTCCATGCGTAGGCGACGTATTTTTCCAGGACGACGCTTTGGCCCGGCGACAACTCTGCAGTGTAGTGCTGCTGCACGCCTTGCCCGTCTTCGATGATGGCGCGGGTAAACGCGAGGCCCGACGGCGGCAGGCGATGACGCTGGCCGCTCGCTAGACGGATGTGGCTGTTCTGGGTACGTTGGCAGATCGAGGCAAGAACCTGATCCGAGTCCTGCGCGGTAATGCTCAGGCCGCCGGCGATCCGCGCACCGATGCGTGGATCGTCGCCTTGCTCGGCGGCGGTGCCGCTGGCGATCAGGGCCGATTCGAGGGTCATCGGGCCGCTGTAGTCGATAGAGGTGACGCGATAGCGGATGCACAGCAAGTTCGGCGTGTGCAGGGGAACGATCCGCTCCGCGTCGATCTGCAAGGTGACGCCCGTGGGGGAGCGCCAGTGCAGAGTGCGTTGCAGGCAGCCGGTGCGTAAGTCCAGCGCCTGTTCAAAAACCAGCCATTCACCCTCGTCGAGATCGAGGAGGGTTTCGCCAAGCCGCAGGCCGATGCGGGTGCCGTCGGCAACGGGGACGCGCGTATCGGTGGTGTGGGCAAAGCCGGGAAAACGTTCGTGGTACTCGATCGGGGTGCGTTCCCACACGCCGGTGAGGAAGGTGCCCTGAGTGGGGCTGCGGTCTTCTTCCAAGCCACCACGCACACCCAACATGCCATTGGCCAAGGCGAACAAACTTTCGAGCTTGGCTTGCTCGTCTCCGGTGGGGCGATGCGCATACACCAGTCGCCAGGGATCGATGGCGGCCTGGCGTGCCGGGTCCGTGGCGGTGGTTGGCGCATCGTGACTGTGCACGCATTCTCCCCTTGGCATCTTCTGCTTGGTCTTCTCATCGGCCCGAAGGACCTGTCGTGGGGGCGAGCATAAAAGTGAATGATATCGATATCAAGATATCGATATCATTTGCCGCATCGCATCATTTTTCGCCTAGGAGCATGTTGAAAACGTCACGGATTGGACGAAGCGGTGGCCTCAGGCCACACTTGCCGTGTTTGTTATTGCACTCCGCCCATCGCAACTTCGGGGGCCGTCTTTTGACGCACACCAAGAAGAAACAACCTCTTGCGCACCGCCCAAGCCTGACCATGGCGGATCTGGCGGAGTTGGCAGGAGTCTCCAAGATCACCGTCTCGCGGGCGTTGAGCGAAAGCCCGTTGGTCAATGTCGAGACGCGCGAACGGGTCCAGGCGCTGGCGCGCAAGCATGGCTACAAACTGAATGTCAGTGCCCGCAATTTGCGGTTGCGACGTAGCCACACCGTAGCGGTGATCGTGGAAATGAAGCCGTCCTCGGGACGCACCATGTGGGATCCGTACCCGCTTTCCTTGCTCGGCGGTATTTCACAGGAGCTGACCTCGGCCGGTTACAGCGTGTTGCTGACGACCCGCCAGGGCGCGGCGGACGCGGCGGTGCAGGCGGCCGACGGACTCATTCTGCTGGGTCAGGGTGTCAGGCAGGACGCGGTGCGTCTGTACGACAAACTCGGCATGCCCATGGTGGTGTGGGGCGCGGCGTCGCAGGGAGGTGACAACCATATCGTGGTGGGCAGCGACAACCGGCAGGGAGGCATCAGCGCGGCTGAGCGTTTTCTTTCCATCTGGCGGCGCAATCCGGTTTTCATCGGCAATCCGGATCATCCGGAAATGGCGCAGCGTCTGTTCGGCTTCGTCGATGAGCTTGCCGGGCAAGGCATCAAGCCGCTGCTGTTGCGACGCGTCGACTTCACGCTCGAATCGGGTGTCGATGCGGTGCGTTCGCTGCACAGTCGCAAAGTACGCTTCGACGCGATCTTTGCGTGCAGCGATTTGCTGGCCATGGGTGCGATCCGTGCCCTGGTCGAACTCGGGCAATCCGTGCCCAACGATGTATCGGTGATCGGTTACGACGACACGCCGCTGGGTGCGAGCTTTCTGCCGCCATTGAGCACGGTGCGGCAGAACTGGCAGGAAGGCGGCGTGCTGCTGGCGCGCAAAGTACTGGCGCTAATCCACGGTCAGCCGGTGACCTCGCAGATGATGGCGACGACGCTGGTGGTGCGATCGACCTAGGTTTTATACCGCCGGCTCGATGCGCGCCGGTGGCGTCAACACCAATCGAAAGCAACTGCCGCCGCCCGCAACACGCACGTATTCCAGCGCGGCCTGATTGGCTTCGGCCATCTGTCGCGCCAGGTAAAGCCCCAGGCCCGTGCCGTATTCGTGGGTGGTGTAGAACGGTTCGAAAATCTGCGCGGCGACTTTGGGCGCAATGCCGGGGCCGCGATCGATCACTTCCAAGATCGGCACGCCATGCTCGCCATGACGTACCACCACCATCACGCGTGCCGGTTCGCCGGGCATGCGGCCATAACGCAGGGCGTTTTGCACCAGGTTCCACAGCACTTGTTGCAGCTGCTGCGGATCGGCCACCGCCGCGACCGGCGCGGCACTGTTGTCGATCACGCGCAACGAATCGCCGCCCAGATCGTTGCCTTGTTTGTATTCCTCGACGAAGTCGTGCGACCAATCGCCGAGATTGAGCGTTTCCGGGCGTGAGCGCTCGCGCCGCGACAACTGCAGAATGTTCTCGATGATTTCGTTCAAGCGACTGCAGTGGTTGTTGATGATTTCCACCATGCGCAGATCGGTGGGATTCATCTCATTGGATTCGGCCAGCAACTGGGCCGAATAGCGAATCGCCGCCAACGGGTTGCGGATCTCGTGGGCGATCGACGCCGAAAGGCGTCCCAGCGAGCTGAGCGTAAGTTCTTCCGCGCGACGCGAAACCAGCGACGTATCGTCCAGAAAGATCAGCACCAGCGAATCGTCGTTCGGCGCCAGGCGGCTGAAACGCGGCACCACTTCGGGCATGCCGTCGGCCAGCTGCGTGGCCGTTTCGTCCAGCTTGCCCGAGGTGATCCAGTGATACAGGCGGCGCGACAGTTCGGGCGCCACGCGACCGAGATCGCGCTGGTCGGACGACGGATTGCCCAGCAGCATCCAGGCCGATTCATTGATCTGGTGGATGCGATTGGCATCGTCGACCAGCATCACGCCGGTCTTCATGCGACGGATGATCAGTTCGTTGACCTGGGACAGGTTGACCAGATCGATGCTGCGTTGCTCGGCCAGCGCTTCGCTCGCGCGCAACTGGCGGCCCAGCACATGGCACAGCACGACGATCGCGAAATAGGCCATGCCGAACAGGCCCGATTCGAGAAAGTCGCGGTCATCGGCCGAGCCCAGGTGCGGCAACCCCAGCAAGGTGCGTCCTAAAACGCCAAGCGTGGCGAGTGCGGCGAGAAACAACGCCAACCGCAGAGGCAGCAGCAGGGCGCCGGCGGCCAGGTTCACCGCCAGCATCATGGCGATGCCGATGCGCGCATCGTTCATCGCGGCGATCGCCAGCACGGCGGCGACGATATCGACGAATAAGGTGCCCAGCACAGCCAGCCAGCCCAAAGTTCGGGTCAGATGCGTGATCGACACCACCAGGACGGCGAACAGCAGGTAAAGCACGGCGACGATGCGTGCCAGGCCGACATTGTCCAGATGGGGCCAGCCCATACCGGCAGGGGTGAAGGCGAGTCCGACGTAAACCAGTGCCTGGGCGAGCCTGAAATAATTCAGGAACAACAATTCGTGGCGGGTCGTCGTGCTGTTGGGCGAGTCGGACATCGCGCGGCTGGACACGGTTCGTAGTACTCGGCAGCAAGGTTAGGAGGGCGGCATTAGCCACCTTCTCCCTCTCCCCTCCGGGGAGAGGGTTGGGGTGAGGGGCTAACCTCGCGATTGGGTCAGCTCGAAGCGGGCTTCGACGCGCCACTGTCGCAAGATTAGCCCCTCACCTCAATCCTCTCCTCGCTTCTCAAAGCCGGGGCCATCCCTGGCCCCTCCCCGCGTGCCCCAGAGGGGAGAGGAAGCGAACGCAAACAGCCATTCTTCATGGCCCCTTTTCATCGGGTCCGGCTTCCGCGAAAATACCTGGCCGTATTGCGCGGTTTTCGTCATGCCCAGGCATGGCCGCGGCGCACTGCACGCCGGTAGTGCGTTTCACCGCCGTCCGTTCTCCCTAGCCTGTGCTGCCGCCACTGCGCAGGCTCGATCCTTCCCCATTCACTCGAGGTATCGAATGAATTTCCACGAGTACCAGGCCAAAGAGCTGTTCGCGCAGTACGGTATCGCCGTACCGCCGGGCAAAGTTGCCAAATCCGCCGACGCCGCCGTCGACGCCGCCAAGCATCTGGGCGGCTCGCAATGGATGGTCAAAGCCCAGATCCACGCAGGCGGTCGCGGCAAGGCCGGCGGCGTGAAGTTCTGCAAGAGCCTGGACGATGTCCATGCCGCCGCCAAGCGCATGCTCGGCACCAACATGGAAACCTACCAGTCCGCCGGCCGTGCGCTGCCGGTGAACCTGGTGCTGGTGACCGACGCCACCAACATCGCCAGAGAGCTGTACCTGTCGATCCTGGTCGACCGCGACAGCAAGGCCGTCACCTTCATCGCCTCCAAGCATGGCGGCGTGGACATCGAGCAGGTGGCCAAGGAAACGCCGGAAGACATCCACACCATCGTGGTGGATTTCATCGAAGGCCTGCAGCCCTACCAGTGCCGCCAGCTCGGCTTCGCGATGGATCTGAATCCGAAGCAAGTCAGCCAACTGACCAAGATCATGTTGGGCCTGTACAAGCTGTTCAACGAGAAAGATCTCTCGCTGGTCGAGCTGAACCCGCTCGCCATCCTCGAAGACGGCAACCTCGCCGCGCTCGACGGCAAGGTGAACTCCGACGACAACGCCGAGTTCCGTCACGCCGATCTGGCCGCGATGCGCGATCTCACACAGGAAGACGCCGCCGAAGCGGCTGCCGTGCAGCACAACCTCAACTACGTGACGATGGACGGTTCCATCGGTTGCATGGTCAACGGTGCGGGTTTGGCCATGGCCACCATGGACGTGATCAAGCTGGCAGGCGGTGAGCCGGCCAACTTCCTCGACGTCGGCGGCGGCGCCGACCGGAAGAAGGTGAGCCAGGCGTTCCGCCTGCTGCTCTCCGACGCCAACGTGAAGGCGATCTTCATCAACGTGTTCGGCGGCATTCTCCGCTGCGACGTGTTCGCTGAAGGCGTCGTCGCAGCGGCGAAGGAGGTCGGCCTGTCCGTGCCGCTGGTGGTGCGCATGGAAGGC
>JAATFF010000094.1 GCA_015655335.1 Lysobacterales bacterium
AACAACCAGCAGTCGCAGCAGGTTGAGCTGGACGATCCGTACATCCTGATCCACGACAAGAAGATCTCGAACGTGCGCGAAATGCTGCCGGTGCTCGAAGCCGTCGCCAAGGCCGGCAAGCCGCTGCTGATCGTTGCCGAAGAAGTGGAAGGCGAAGCGTTGGCCACCCTCGTGGTCAATACCATCCGCGGCATCGTCAAGGTTGCCGCCGTGAAGGCGCCGGGCTTCGGCGACCGCCGCAAGGCCATCCTGGAAGACATCGCCATCCTCACCAATGGCCAGGTCATCTCGGAAGAAGTGGGCCTGCAGCTTGAGAAGGCCACGATCACGGATCTGGGCCGTGCCAAGCGCGTGGTGATCACCAAGGAAAACACCACCATCATCGACGGTGCCGGCGACGCTGCCCGCATCCAGTCGCGCATCGGCCAGATCAAGGCGCAGATCGAAGAGACCTCGTCGGACTACGACCGCGAGAAGCTGCAAGAGCGCGTGGCCAAGTTGGCCGGCGGCGTTGCGGTGATCAAGGTCGGTGCTGCCACCGAAGTCGAAATGAAGGAAAAGAAGGCCCGCGTCGAAGACGCCCTGCACGCCACGCGCGCAGCCGTTGAAGAAGGCGTGGTCCCCGGCGGTGGCGTTGCGTTGATCCGCGCGCTGAAGGCTGTCGAAGGCCTGAAGGGCGACAACCACGAGCAGGATCTGGGTATCGCCATCACCCGCCGTGCACTGGAAGCCCCGCTGCGCGAGATCGTGTTCAACGCCGGCGCCGAGCCGTCCGTGATCGTCAACCAGGTCAAGGAAGGCAAGGGCAACTTCGGTTACAACGCCGCGACCGGCGAGTTCGGCGACATGGTCGAGATGGGCATCCTGGATCCGACCAAGGTCACCCGTTCGGCCCTGCAGTACGCCTCGTCCGTGGCTGGTCTGGCCATCACCACCGAAGCAATGGTGGCTGAGCTGCCGAAGAAGGAAGATCACAACCATGGCGGCCCGGGCGGCGGCATGGGTGGCATGGGCGGTATGGACTTCTAAAAGTCCAACCCTTTCGCTCCATGCAATACAGAAAACCCCGCGCAAGCGGGGTTTTCTTTTGCTGCGTCGCGTATATCGATAAAGGCAGCCAGTGAGGCCGCTCGCGTTCTTATATAGAATCGATGCGCCTTATCCCCAAGGGCGAAAGAATCGAAGCACTCCATCGAGCGCATTCCTAAGTCGTTTCGCGTCGTCGTGGACTCGCGTGGATGATCTGGGTGACGCATCGCCCAGTTCGCTGGGCAAATTCAGTGCCGGCGACATCCTCACGCAGGCGGCTGGCATGCCTTGAACGTTCGGCGTAGCGACTCGGCAGCACATAAAAAGACTGCATCCAGGTGGATGCAGTCAATAAAGGTTCGAAGTCAGTTGACGCGTAGATGTAGAGCCGATTTCAGCGATGCATGCCCATGGCAGCCGCTGCCGGCGTAGCTTCGTCACCATCATCTTGTTTCGCCACGGCGGTATTGCTAGGCAGCATGTTCGCTGGCAGCCATTTATCGAGCTTGCCCTTCATCCGCAACACAGACACGCTGGCCATGTCGCTGTCGAATTGCTGTTGCTGCGCGTCGACCGATGGCGGTGTTGCTCCCGGTGCGCGTGTGAGTTTTGCCAACGACGGCGCCAGCACCTGGCTTAGTGCGTAATACGCATCGTCATGGATGCCGGCGCGTTCGAGCAGTAGACCGGGCAACATCCACGATGCCATGTCGACGCGTTGCGCGTTACCCGGATTGCGCGGATCGATCAGCAGCCAAGTGCCCGGTTCGCTAAGCATATTCTGGCCATCGACGAAGCCGGTCGCGCGGTATGCGTCTGCCAAACCAGGCAGGTGGTCGCCGTAGAACAGAAGCAGTGTGGGGCGGCTGCGCTTGCTGAGCAGCGCGGCGAGCCGACCGAGCTCCTGGTCGGCATGCTGCATGTGATAGAGATAGTTCTGCACCTCGACCTTGTCTTTGGCATCGACCGAGGATGGCACCAGCATCGCGTCGCGTGCCGCGGGATCCTTCGGCGCCACATCGTACGGACCATGCGCTTCCAGGCTGATCGCAAACAGGAACTGTGGCGGGCCTGCATCCTTTAGCTGCGACATGATCTCGTCAGTCATCGCGCTGTCGGCCATGTATTTGCCGTCCATGGCCGCATTGGTCGGGAAGCTCGACTGCGATACGAAGCGATCGAAGCCCAACACCTTGAATGCTGTATCGCGATTCCAGAACGTTGGATCGTTGCCGTGGATGGCCACTGTTTCATAGCCATGCGAGCGCAAGGTGCGCACCATGCTCGGCACCACTTTGTCGTTCAATTGCAGATACGGAAATTGCATGTTGCTGAAATAACGCAGCGACAGGCCGGTCAGTACTTCGAACTCGGTGCGAATGGTGCCGCCACCGTAGGTCGGTACATGCAAGGGCCCGCTCATGCTCGACGCGGCGAGGCGGGTCAGGTTGGGTGTGAGATTGGCGTTCTCGTAACCGTGCACGATGCTCGGGTCGAAGAACGATTCGCTCTGCACCACCACGATATCCGGCAGGGCAGTGCCTTGATCGGTAGGCGCCTGCATACGCGCGCGGACCGCATCGCCGGTCGTTTGCAGCAGCTGATTGACGGCGGCCGGGTCGGCCTTCTGCTTGGTGCGTCGATCCTGCAGATGAAACATCACCAGCGAGCTGACCAGGCCCGAATGACTGGTCGTGGCCGCCGCGGACCACGGTTCCAGCCAAAGCTTGTGGCCGTTGTAGAGATTGCTCCAGCCCGGCACGCCGATGAGCAGCGTGCCCAACGTCATGGCAATCATGCTGCCTCCGACGAGTCGCTTGCCGCCAGTACGGTTGGCGAACAACGGTGGCTCGAATCGCCAGAGCGCTGCGATCAGGATGATCCCACCCAACATGGCGAAATAAGGCCACGGACTGTGTGGAAGATAGCCACCCAACACATGCATGCCACCGTTGCGCAGCTGGCCAACCATGCGGAAGTCTGCCGGCAACAGTGGGGTGCCCAGGTTGGCGACTTTCAACGCATTCACGCCATACATCACGGCCTGCATCAAATAAGCCAGACCGAACGAAAGAAAAGTGCGTCGCGTCAGCGTCAGCAGCAGCAACGCGAGCAGCACGCCTGGCATCGCGTTAGCCAACGGGAAGGCAGGCTGAGCGAGCAGCTGGGACGCCGCCACGCCGTCATTGCCGTCGAGCAGGCCGGTCAGCAGGACGAACGCAACGGTCATGCCGGCCACCAGGGCCATCCGCGCTGCGGCGCTGCGATCTGAAAGTAGGTTTGAGTAAACGGGAGCCATGCAATCCGGCAACCTGTCACACCAGGGGATGCGGACTGTAACGCGACTGACATGAATCCGTTGTCAGGCGCCCCGTCGGCGTTAGGGCGAGTTCAGACTATCTCGTCGCTAACTTATCGAAATTTAACGAGAAACGGACCTAATGTGCGCGCATTAGGCCCGTTCTGAAGGACTTGTCGTCCCTCCATCTAATGTTGTGTGTTGCTGAATCGCAATAAGCGCAGATAAGGCTTCACGGTGCGCCAACCCTCCGGAAACAGCTGCTTGGCCGCTTCGTCCGATACCGACGGCGCGATGATCACTTCGTCGCCCGGACGCCAGTCCACCGGCGTGGTCAGCTTGCGGCCGTCAGTGAGTTGCAGCGAGTCGAGCACGCGCAGGATTTCGTCCACATTGCGACCGGCGCTCGGTGGGTAGGTGAGAGTCAGGCGCACTTTCTTCTGCGGATCGATGATAAATACCGAGCGCACCGTGACCTTGGGATCGGCCTTGGGATGAAACATCCCATAGAGCTTCGCCACCGCCAGATCGGGATCGGCCAGGATCGGATAGGTGACTGCCGCGCCGCCCACCTCTTCCACATCCTTGATCCACGCTTTGTGCTCGCTCACCGGGTCGACCGAAAGGCCGAGCAGCCGCGTTTTGCGCGCATCGAAATCCGCTTTGCGGCGCGCGAACGCGCCAAGCTCGGTGGTGCAGACCGGAGTGAAATCTTTCGGATGCGAGAAGAAAACCAGCCACTGATCGCCGATGTAATCGTGCAGATGGATCGGACCTTCGGTGGAGTCGAGAGTGAAGTCGGGGGCGATTTCGCCCAATGGCAAGCTCATGGTGGTCTCCGTCAACGGTTGGAGCGGGTCATGCCGCGTCGGCCAGCGCATTTGCTATGGCCGGGTGGCGTAAAGAAATATCGAGCAGTTCGCCGTACCAATGCGAGGTGTCGGCGAGCGCCGCCACTTCGCCCAGGATGAGCAAGGCGGGTGCATGAATCGCGTGGTGTGCTGCGAGTGCGGGTAGATCGTCAAGCACGCCGGTCAGCGTGCGTTGATCGGGCAGCGTTCCGTTCTCGATCAGCGCAAAAGGTGTACTGGGCGCGCGGCCGTGCGCCAAAAGTTGTCGGGTCAGTTCATCGATTTTGCTTACGGCCATATAGACGGCCAATGTCTGTCGCTCGCGCGCCAACTCCTCCCAATCCAAGGTATTGAACGATTGCTGGCAATGCGCCGTTACCAGCCGTACCGATTGTGCGTAGTCGCGATGCGTGAGCGGAACGCCGCTGTAGGCGGCACAGGCAAGCGCGGCGGTAATGCCTGGAACGACTTCGTAAGCGATGCCATGCGAGCGCAAAAATTCAAGTTCTTCGCCGCCGCGGCCAAATACGAACGGATCGCCGCCTTTCAGGCGGACTACGCGACGTCCGGCTTGTGCGTGCTCGAGCAATAACGCGTGAATGGTTTCCTGGGCGGTATGCATGCCGCCGCCGCGCTTGCCTACGGCGATCCGCACAGCATCACGTCGCGCGAGATCGAGCACCTGTGGACCAATCAATTCGTCGTGCAGAATCACATCGGCTTCGTTCAGCGCGCGCAGGGCGCGCAGCGTCAGCAAGCCTGGATCGCCCGGACCGGCACCCACCAGCGCAACCGAACCTCGAGTCTTGGGTTCTTGATCACCCGATAACGCCGCGAGCAACTGCCGTTCCGCCCGGACTGGATTCGACGCACGCAGTAATGCGTTCACAGGTCCGTCATGCAGCCAGTCATAGAAGCGCCGGCGCGCGGCAAGATCGGCGTAGCGCGCTCGAATGCGGGTGCGATAACGCTGCGCCAATTGCAGCAAAGACCCTAAAGCGGGATCGATCAGGCTTTCGATCCGTTCACGCAGTCGACGTGCCAGCACTGGCGCGGTGCCGCTGCTTGAAATGGCGACCAGCAATGGCGACCGATCGATTACCGCGGGCACTTGAAAGCTGGAGAGCGCGGGATCATCCACCACATTGACCAAACGCTGCTGCAAATGACCATCGGCGGCGACGCGCGCGTTCAAGGGGCGCGAGCGCGTGGCAGCAATCACCAGCCACACACCGTCCAGCCAATCCGACTGATAGGCGCCGGCGCGAAACGTTACGCGGCCTTGCTGCGCCAATTCGCGCAATTCCGGGCCCAGCATCGGCGCACCCACCGTGACCTTCGCGCCAGCCCGCAGGAGCATGCTTGCTTTCCGGGCCGCCACATCGCCGCCTCCCACCACCAGCACGGGGCGGTTGGTCAGATCGGCAAAAAGCGGGTAAAGCTGCATGACATCGGATCCGCGGGAGGAGGCGTGGCCCATCACGCTAACGCCGGTATCGCCGGGGCGGAAATGGCCGCTGGGACGGACGATATGCCGGGACGGCATAGCCTTATTCGACAAATTTCAGGGACTGATAGATGTATAGACGTCTAAATAACGCTGTGTTAATGTCGAGCGACTACCGGTATAGGGCCGATGTGGAGACCATGATGAAACGCCGTCCAGGGTGGTTCGTGAGCTGTATGTGCTGCGCCATGCGCAACGCACAGCCCTGCACGCAACCCATCCTGGAGCCGATCTCATGACCCTCACGCAACTGCGCTACATCGTCGCCATCGCCGACGCAGGCCTCAACATTACCCTGGCTGCCGATAACGTCCACGCCACCCAATCGGGTATCAGCAAACAGCTCAAGCAGCTCGAAGGCGAGCTGGGCTTTCAGGTGTTTACCCGTCGCGGCAAGAGCCTGGACGCCGTGACGCCGGCAGGCGGGCAAGTGCTGGAGCGCGCGCGCAGCATCCTGCACGAGGCACGCAACATCCGTGCACTGGCCGCCAACTTGCGTGAAGAAGCACACGGCGAACTGTCGCTGGCCACCACCCATACCCAGGCGCGCTTCGTATTGCCGGAAGCCATTGCGAAGCTGAAGCAGCAATACCCCGATCTTGGCGTGCACATTCGTCCGCAGGGCGAGGGGCGCATCATCAGCTTGTTCGAAAGCGGTGAAGTGGACTTGGTCATTGTCAGTACCAGCGGCCAGGCACCCGAAGGTGGCATCGCCGTGCCGCTGTTCCGTTGGTATCGTCGCGCGGTCGTTCCGCACGGTCATCCGTTGGCGAAGCTTGGCCGTTCCCTGCGCATCCAGGATTTGGCCGAGTATCCGTTAGTAAGCTACGAATCGTCACTGCAGCCGGAGTCGTCGTTGCGCCGCGTGTTCGCTGCCGCGGAACTCACGCCGCGCATCGCGTGCACGTCTGTCGATGCGGATCTGATCAAGACCTATGTGTTGGCCGGCCTCGGTGTCGGCATCCTGGCCGAAATGGCCATCGGTGCGTCCGATACGCGCGACTTGGTCACGCTCGATATCGACGATCTGTTGCCCGTCTGCACAAGCTGGCTGGTGCTGCGTCGCGATCATGTGCTGCGCAGTTACGTGGCGCAGCTGGCGCGACTGGTCGCGCCACAGATCGATGAGGCCGAACTCCGGCGTGTGGTCGCCGGGCATGCTGAGCCCCATTGGCCTTCGCCGCCGTTGTGGAGCGAGTTGCAACCCAAGGTTCTTCGCCGCGCGGCTACTCGCGCGGCGTAATCCGTTTCGGTGTGCACCGATACGCATCAGGCCAATGCCTGACTGCGCAACCACTCACATACACGCTCGGCTGCTTCCGCCACTGTAACCTGGCTGGTATCGACCCGCAGTTCGGGCGACACCGGCGTTTCGTACGGATCGTCGATCCCGGTGAAGCCTTTGATCTTGCCCGCCCGCGCCGCCGCGTAAAGGCCCTTGCGATCGCGCGACTCGCACACTTCCAGCGGCGTGGATACATGAATTTCCACAAAGCGCCCATGCGATTGCACCAGTTGGCGCGCTTCTATGCGAGCGCCGGCGTAGGGCGCGATCGGCGCGCAAATCGCAATGCCGCCATGACGTACTACTTCGCTGGCGACGTAGCCGATGCGTGTGATGTTTGCATCGCGATCCTCGCGCGAAAAGCCAAGCCCCTTGGACAAATGACGTCGTACCTCGTCGCCGTCGAGTACTGTCACCGGCCGGCTGCCGGTTTCCAGCAGTCGTGCTAATACGGCTTGCGCGAGCGTCGATTTGCCGGAACCGGAAAGACCCGTGAAGAACAACGCGTAACCTTGCGGCGCATGGGCAGGATGCCGTTCGCGCAGAATCTTCACGACATCGGGAAAGGTAAACCACTCGGGAATCGCTTCGCCGCTGTGCAGCCGTCGCCTTAGTTCGGTGCCGGAAATATCGCGCACTTCATCCAGTTCGCTCACTTCGGTCTGAGGCAGATACGTATCGCGATTGGCCGCGTACACCATCGCCGGGAACGGCACGATCCGAATGCCCAATTCTTTCTCGTGCTCGGCGAGTAGATCCTGCGCGGCATACGGTTCGTAGAAAGGCCTGCCATCGGCGTCGTTACCGGGACCGGCGTGATCGCGTCCGACAATGAAATGACTGGCCCCGAAGTTCTTGCGAATGATGGCGTGCCACAGCGCCTCGCGTGGACCTCCCATGCGCATCGCCAATGGCAATAGCGAAAGCGTCGCGTGATCCTTGGGGTAATGTTCAAGCAATGCGCGATAGCAACGCACACGCGTGTAGTGATCGACATCGCCGGGCTTGGTACGCCCGACCGAGGGCTGAATCAGCAATTTCGCACCCACTTGCTCCGCCGCCCGCAACGTCAACTCTCGATGCGCACGATGCATGGGATTGCGTGTTTGGAACGCCACAATGCGATGCCAACCGTGTTGCCGAAACCATTCGCGCAAATGACGCGGGCTGTGCCGCAGTGTGGTGAAGTCGTAGTGCGGTGGCGATTGAATGCCTTGCAGGCGACCGCCGAGATAAACCGGGCCGGTGCGATCCAGCAATTCCGCGACGCCCGGATGCGTGCGATCGGTCGTGCCGAACACGGCACGCGCTTCGGCGACGCGGTCGGGAAAATACACATCGTCGACCGTCAATACAGCCAGCGGCGTGCCTTGGATATCGTTGAGGCTGATCTGCGCACCATCGGGGAGATTCGCGGCAAATGCTTCATCCACATCCAGCGTGATCGGAATGGGCCATAGCGTTCCGTCGGCAAGCCGCATGTCCGCCACGACGCGGTCGTAGTCCGCGCGGCCCAGGAAACCTTGCAAAGGCGAGAAGCCGCCGTTGAGCAACAGTTCCAGATCGCACAGCTGTCGTTGATTCAGTGTCCACTGCGGGAGCGAAGCACTGCGACGCTTGAGCGCCTCAGCTTCTGCCGAGGGGAGATAAAGTTCGCGCAGCACGCCGCCGTGTGGCAGCACCAACGCATCGACGTCGGCCGAGACGATTTCGGCGGCGATGGCTTTCATGGATTTTCCTTATCGGGACTTTTAATGGAAGTGCTTTTGTTAGTGATGTTCAGACGTCCAAGTGCAATCCGCATTCGCGTTTGATGCCGAAAAAGCGGGTGTCCTCTTCGCGCATGCCGGGCTCCCAGCGGCGCGTCGTGTGCGTATCGCCGATCGAGACGTAGCCCTGCTCCCACAGCGGGTGATAGGGCAGCTCGTGACGGCGCAAATACAGACCAACATCCCGGTCAGTCCAATCGATGATCGGATGCACCTTCCAGCGTCCATGACGATGGTCCAACACGGGTGTTGCCGCACGGCTTAGCGATTGTTGGCGCCGCAATCCGGCAAACCATGTGCCAGCGCCGAGGTCGTTCAGCGCATGCTGCATAGGTTCTACCTTGACCAGGCGGTTGTAGTGATCGAGTCCTTCGCGGCCTCGCTTCCACAGTTCGCCGTGACGCGCCTCCAGCCAGGCGGGTGAAAGCGTCGCGCGGACAATGTGCAAGTTCAGCGAGAGACGTTCGGTCAGCGTATCGATAAAACGGTACGTCTCGGCAAACAAATAACCCGTATCCACTACGATCACCGGAATAGTCGGCATCTGTTGCGTAAGCAGATGCAGTGACACGGCCGACTGCGCACCGAAACTGGAGGACAACACGTACGGACCAGGAAGTTGTTTCAGCGCCCATTCCACGCGCTCTTCGGCGCTGAGAGTGAGCAGCCACGCATCGAGTTTGACCAAGGCGCGCTGGTCATGGGTTGCCTGTTCGGGTGTAGGCAGGCTCACGCGAATACCTCAACGTCGATGGCATGGGCGGGAGCCGGTAATACACCGCTGCGCACGAGAAAATCGCCAAAACGTTCGTCCTGCGTGCGCTCGCTCGCGTAACGCGCGAACAACGTATCCAGCTCGCGCAAGATCTCGGCTTCGTCGATATTTTCGCGCAGCGGGCGATTAAGTCGCTGGCCGATGAAGTCGGCGCCGAGTCGCAAGTCGTAACGGCCCATCGCGCGGCCGACTAACGCGATCTCACCGAGATAGGGACGGGAGCAACCGTTCGGGCAACCGGACAGGCGCAGCACGATCGGCTCATCGCGCAGCCCGTGTTGATCGAGCAGTGCTTCCAGCTTCGGCAACAACTGCGGCAAATAGCGTTCGCTCTCCGCCATCGCCAAGCCGCAAGTAGGTAAGGCGACGCATGCCACGGCGTGCCGACGGATACCGCTGAGTTGCCGATAGCCGTCGAGGTGATATTCGCTCACAAGCGTATCGATGCGGGCACGCTGCGTACTGGGCACGTTGGCGACGATCAGGTTCTGATTGCAGGTCAGGCGAAAATCGCCTTGATGCTCCTCGGCAATGGCGCGCAGACCGCTCAGATGCGGTTGCCCTGGCAAATCCGCCAGGCGTCCCGATTCGATCTGCAAGGTCAGATGCCAACGTCCGTCGTCGCCCTCGGTCCAGCCGTAGCGGTCGCCGTTATGGTCGAAGCCGTACGCGCGCGATGGCTGCAGCGTGAAACCAATGCGATGTTCCAGTTCTGTCTTGAAGGCAGACAGGCCCATGCGATCGATGGTGTATTTGAGCCTTGCGTGTTTGCGTTCCAGACGGTCGCCGTGATCGCGCTGCACTTCGATGACGCCTTCGGCCGTCCGCAACAATCGCTCAGGGGTGACGAATCCGATCACGCTGCCCAGACGTGGGTAGGTGCTTGGATCGCCATGGCTGGCCCCCATGCCACCGCCGATAGCGATGTTGAAGCCGAGCAGCTCGCCCTGCTGGATGATCGCAATCAGGCCGAGGTCTTGCGCAAAAACGTCGACATCGTTGGTGGGTGGTACTGCGATACCGATCTTGAACTTGCGCGGTAAGTACGTGGCGCCATAAAGCGGTTCGCTTTCATCCTCGCCGCCGGCGACCTGTTTTTCATCCAGCCAAATCTCGTGATACGCGCGGGTTTTCGGCTTTAGATGTTCGGAGAGGCGTTCTGCCCAACGGTAAGCCAGGCGATGCGCGGGTGTGGAAGCAGGATTGGCGCTGGCGACAACGTTGCGATTCACGTCGCCGCAAGCGGCGATGGTGCTGACCAGCGCATCGTTCAACGCAGCAATCGATGGCTTCAGGTCCCGCTTGAACACACCGTGCAGCTGAAACGTCTGCCGCGTGGTAATGCGCAACGTGCCGTTGGCCCAGGTGCGTGCGATATGGTCGAACGATAACCACTGCGCCGGACTGAGCACGCCGCCGGCTAACCGGGCGCGCACCATAAATTGATAGGCCGGCTCGAGTTTCTGCTTGCGACGCTCCTCGCGTAGATCGCGATCGTCCTGCTGATAGCTGCCGTGAAACTTCAGCAGTTTGTTGTCGTCGTCGCTGATCGCGCCCGTCACCGGGTCGGCCAGGCTCTCGACCAACGTGCCGCGCAGAAGGCGGCTATTGGCCTTGATACGTTCGAATTCGGAAACGAGTGCGTCGCTCATCGTCGGTCTCAATACACATCGCGGGCGTAGCGGCCCTGCTGGATCAACTGGTTCAGCCACGCCTCGGCGTCTTCTGCTGCGCGCGCTCCGTGTTCGGCGACGATCGCGATCAAGGTTTTGTGCACGTCCTTGGCCATGCGGCTGGCATCACCGCAGACATAGAGGTGCGCGCCATCATCGAGCCATTCATAGATGTGGCGGCCCTGTTCGCGCAGACGATGCTGCACGTAGATTTTGTCGGCCTGGTCGCGGGAGAACGCGAGATCGAGACGATGCAGCTGCCCGCTCTTGAGCGCCTTCTGCCATTCCGTTTGGTAAAGAAAATCGGATTGGAAATGCGGATTGCCAAAGAGCAGCCAGTTGCGTCCGCCAGCACCGCGTTCCGCGCGTTCCTGCACAAAGGCGCGGAACGGCGCCACGCCGGTGCCGGGACCGATCATGATGATGTCGCGATCGTCCTCGCCAGGCAGATGAAAGCGTTCGTTGGCTTCGATGAACACGGGCGTCGCTTCGCCCTCCGCGCGCTCGGCGAGATAACGACTGGTCGTGCCCCAACGCGCTTCGCCATCGAGCGCGTAGTCGATGTGACTGACCGTGAGATGTACTTCCTCGCCGACCGCGGATTGACTGGATGCAATGGAATACAGGCGCGGCGCCAGCGGACGCAGGGCGGCGATCAAGGCATCAGCAGTCCACGGAGCAGGGTGCCTGCGCAGCAGATCCAACACCTGCCAGCGAGAGAATCGTTCAGAAAGCGCATCGCGTGATGCAGGAGACAACAACTCGCGCAGACTATCGTCGTCGCTGCGTTCGGCATGCGCCGCAAAAAATGGGCGCGTCAGCTGGGTCAGTTCGCGTCGTTCGGAGAGCCATGTGCGTAGCGGGTGTTCTTCATCGTGTATCTGCACCGGCGCGTCGCCGTCGAGCCGCAGTGTTTCGAGCACGGCGTCAACCAGCGCCGGTGATTGCGTTGGCCAGATGCCAAGCGCGTCACCGGGTGCGTAGCGCAGGCCTGAACCCTCCAGAGACAGTTCCAGATGCCGTACGTCGCGATCGCTGCCCCGTCCAGTAATGCGCTGATTGAGCAGCAGCGGCGCCGGGAACGGTTGTTCACGATGCCATACGGGACTCGTGCGAGCCGTGCGCAGGGGCGTGACTTTCGCCAGCGGCGTCGAGGTCTTCAACTGCTCGCGTGCCTGTTGCAGCGCTTGCTCCAGCCACGGTTGCGTCACGGTTTCGAGATCGACGTCCGCTTCGCCTGCCGCAAACAAACGTTGCGCACCCAGCGCAGCCAAGCGTTCGTCCAATCGACGGCCGATGGCGCAGAACTGCGGATAGCTCGAATCGCCCAACCCGAGCACGGCGTAGCGAAGTTCCTCGAGTTTCGGCGCACGCGCTCCTTCGAGAAATTCGACCAGGGCGCGGGCGTCATCCGGGGGCTCCGCATCGCCCTGGGTGCTGATCACCAGATAGAGCAGACGCTCGTGCTTCAGCTCGCGCACCGGATAGGTATCGGCACGCACGACGCGTACGGCCAGACCTGCCGCCGTGGCGCGTCGACCGAGATCTTCGGCCAAGCGCTTAGCGTTGCCCGTCTGGCTGCCGTAGACCACGGTGAGCCGCGATTGGGCTTCCGCCGCCGGCGCTATGGACTCGGCGACTACACCCTTCACACCCGTCTGACGCTGGGCGGCAATGCCGGCGACGTAGCCAGAGAGCCAGTGCAGGGCGGCGATATCGAGCCCCTCAACCAGTCGAGCGACCAGCGGTTGCTTGTCTTCGGGTAGAGGCGATAGTGTTGCGGCCGTCATCGTGGGTCATCCTGGACGTATAGACGTCCAATTCGTCCAAGGATGTTAGAACTTCGTTTTTTGGTGCAGAAATGATGGCAGGGCATATCTGCATGCCATTCCTTCCTTTCCCCCGGCCGAAAGCAGCTGGGCAGCATGGATACCGGGGTGCTTTCCGCGCTCCGCAGGGAACTTCCCCACCGACCATGGGTGCCGCATCGCGCGGTGCCGGAGAAATCTATGCCGCGAAGATCGAAGTCTACGAGAGCTATGCTGGTGCTGGCCGCATCGACAGGTCTGGCTCTATGCGTTCCCACCAAGGCAAAGGCGGGTGACTATGACTGGCTCAACAACTGGCCTACGCATGCGCAACTCAGTGACGGGACGGATATCGGCCTCGTGTTGCGCTACCAGTACGACGTCAACGATTTTTCGCACGACGATAATAAATTCACCGATTCGCACACCAATCGCCGTAAATACCTGGGTTTCTATGTCCGCAAACCAGGTGTCTACGACGCCATGCTGTTCTACGACTTCCAATCCAAACAGTGGCAGGACGCCTTCCTGCGCCTGCAAACAAAGGCGGTGTTGGGCGACGATGACTTCGGTGCGGTTCGCTTCGGGCAGAGTAAAACGCCGGTGAGCTTCGAGGGTGTCACCACATCGACGCAGACCACGTTTATCGAGCTGGCGCTTCCCTCGACGGCGGTATACGAAAACCGCCGTATCGGCGTCGATTGGGCGATCCAGCGCACGCACTGGCTGGCAAGCCTGGGTTATTACGGGCAGAACATGCAAGGCAAAAACCCCGGCCACACGGTCGCGGCGCGTGCGGCCTGGGTGCCAATCCATCAACCCGGCCATGTGCTGCATCTGGGTCTGGCCGCGTCGCAAGAGCGCCCGGAAGGCCTGGTAGACGCGCTGGGCGTGCGGCAGCCGGGCACGGCGAGTTTCAAATCGCCTCCCGAAGCCGGACTCACCACGGTGACCCTGGTCAGTTCCGGGACGCTCACCGGTGTGGATCACATCAACCGCCTGGGTTTGGAAGGCTTGTGGATCGACGGTCCATGGTCGGTGCAAAGCGAATACCTGCAGGCGCAGACCACGTTTGACAGTGCCAAGCCGAACTATGACCTCAGTGGTTATTACGTCTTCGGCAGCTGGGTGGTGACGGGCGAATCGCGCCAATACCACGACGGCAATGTGAGCAATGTCATTCCTTCGCATCCCTGGGGGGCCGTGGAATTCGCCTTGCGCTACAGCGAGCTGGATCTCAATGACGGCCCGGTGCTGGGTGGCAAGGAGCACGATTGGACGGCGGGTGCGAATTGGTATGTAGGCACCCATTTGCGGCTACAGGCGAACTACATCCGCGCTTTCAGCGATAAGCGTGGGCTGGTCATCAATCCGCATGTGTTCGAGCTACGTGCGGAAATTTTTATATAGCCCTAACGCCGTTTGAGGCATATGGATAGGCATATCCGTGCTTTCGGGCGTTTAGCCATCTAAATCTATAGTCGACGATGGGCCTCTTCGGCCCATCCGAAGGAGATTGTTCCGCATGAAACGATTACTGTTCATATTTGCTGCCGTGTTTGCGCTGGCCGTCGGCCATGCCGCTGCCACCGATACGAAGCTCTTGAACGTCTCCTACGATCCCACGCGCGAATATTTTCAGGACGTAGACGGCGCCTTCAAGGTGCAATGGGCGAAGCAGACGGGGCAAAACGTAACGGTCACCACCTCCAACGGCGGCTCGGGCAAACAGGCGCGTGCCGTGCTCGATGGCCTGCAGGCCGATGTCGTGACGCTCGCATTGGCCTATGACATCGACGTGCTGGCGGACAAGGGGCTGGTAGCGAAGAATTGGCAATCGCGATTGCCGGATAACAGTTCTCCCTATACATCGACCATTGTGTTCTTGGTCCGTAAGGGCAACCCAAAGAAGATTCACGATTGGCCGGACCTGATTCGCAGCGACGTGCAGGTGATCACGCCCAATCCGAAAACATCCGGCGGGGCGCGTTGGAATTTCCTCGCGGCCTGGGGTTGGGCGACGCGCCAACCGGGCGGCAACGCGGATAAGGCGCGTGCTTATGTCACCGCGCTTTACAAGAATGTACCGGTGCTCGATACGGGTGCGCGTGGCGCCACCAACACCTTCGTCCAGCGTGGCATCGGCGATGTGCTGATCGCGTGGGAAAGCGAAGCGCTGCTCGCGCAGCAGGAATTCGGCAAGGACAGCTATCAGATCGTGGTGCCTTCGTCGACGATTCTGGCCGAACCTCCTGTGGCGGTAGTCGACTCCGTCGTCGCCACACATGGCACGCAAAAAGAAGCGCAGGCCTATCTGCAATTTCTGTACAGCCCCGAAGGGCAGGCGATTGCCGCGAAGCATTTCTTCCGTCCGCGTTTGGCATCGGTAGTGACGAGCTATGCCGCGCAGTTCCCTGCGGTAAAAACCTTCACGATTGCCGAGCAGTTTGGCGATTGGCGCAAAACACAGGCCACGTATTTTGCCGATGGCGGCGTGTTCGACCAGATCACCGAAGGGGAGCATTGAGCACGTGAGGCGCCATGTCCTCTCCGGCTTTCGTCTTAGCACGGGCTACACGCTGGCCGTACTCGGCAGCTGCGTGTTGCTTCCGCTCGCGGCGTTGCTGTGGACGGCTTGTGAGCTGGGGCCGTCAGGATGGTGGGCGCAAATCGGCACGCGGCGCGTGCTGGCATCTTTGCGATTGAGTTTTGGCGCCGCATTGCTGGCGGCGACCATCGACGTGCTGCTCGGTCTGTTAGTGGCGTGGGTGTTGGTGCGTTATCGCTTTGCGTTGCGTCGCGTGTGCGATGCGCTGGTCGATCTCCCCTTTGCACTGCCCACCGCGGTAGCGGGCATCGCATTGACTGCGCTCTATGCGCCCAACGGCTGGCTAGGCAGTCGTTTGGTGCCACTGGGCATCGAAGTCGCGTATACCCGACTGGGCGTTTTGCTTGCGATGGTATTCGTCGGCTTGCCCTTCGTAGTTCGCACCTTGCAGCCGGTGTTGGAAAATTTGGAGAGCGATCTGGAGGAAGCGGCTTACACCTTGGGCGCATCGTCTCCGCAGCGATTTATCCGCGTGGTGCTGCCGCTGCTGTTGCCGACGCTGCTGACCGGCTACGCGTTGGCGCTGGCTCGCGCGATCGGCGAGTACGGCTCGGTGGTATTCATCTCGGGCAATCGCCTGTTTCGGACGGAAATTGCACCGTACCTGATCGTGCTGAAAATCGACTCGCAATACGATTACCGCGGCGCCGCCGCATTGGGTGCGGTGATGCTTGCGGCATCCTTGGTGCTGCTGGTGGCGATGGCGTTGCTGCAACGCTGGACGCATCGCTGGGCGATCGCGCGCTGATGGCTGCGGTTTCCGCCATGGTGTCCATCGGTGGGCGGCCTTCGTGGTCGATACGTGTGGCGCGTGTGTTTCTGGTGGTCGCCGCGGTGATCGTGCTTGCCTGGTTGCTGGTGCTGCCGTTAATCGCGATTTTTGCCGAGGCGTTTCGCCAAGGTTGGGCCTTCTATCGCGACGCGATCAGCCAACCCGACAGCATCGCCGCCGTGCGCTTGACGCTTACCGTCGCGGCCATCGCCGTGCCGCTGAATGTCGTGTTCGGCCTGGCCGCCGCATGGACGATGACGCACTTTAATTTTCCGGGCAAGGCGCTGCTCGGCGCGCTGATCGACTTGCCGTTCTCGGTGTCGCCGGTGGTGGCAGGTATGATGTTGATCCTGGTCTACGGCAAATACGGCTGGCTTGGGTCCTGGCTGGAAGCCCATGGCGTGCAAGTGATCTTTGCCGTACCGGGACTGGTATTGGCAACGGTGTTCGTTACGTTGCCGTTTGTGGCGCGCGAGCTGATTCCGCTGATGCAGGCGCAAGGCTCGGAACAGGAAGAGGCGGCGCTGACACTCGGCGCGAGCGGCTGGCAGATCTTCTTTCGCGTCACGCTGCCGCGCGTGCGTTGGGCGCTGCTGTACGGCGTGTTGCTGTGCAATGCGCGAGCGATGGGGGAATTTGGCGCGGTGTATGTGGTTTCCGGTCATCTGCGAGGGCTCACCAATACCCTGCCGTTGCAGGTCGATCAGCTTTACCAAGAAAATTTTTCTGCTGCCTTTGCAGTGGCTTCACTTCTCGCGCTGCTTACTGTGCTCACGCTGGGCATCAAGCGATTGCTGGAGTGGCGCCATGGCGAAGCTCTGACCGGGCGTTGAGGAACACGGCATCATGGGTATCGACATTTCTCGCCTGCGTCGCCAGTTCGGCCAGTTCGCCGCGCTGGACGACGTCAGCCTGACCATCGCCGATGGCGAGTTCGTCGCCGTGCTCGGACCGTCGGGATCGGGCAAGACCAGCTTGCTGCGTATCCTTGCCGGTCTGGATCAGCCCGATGCCGGTAGCGTGTATCGCGACGATGAGGATTTGCTCGCGCTGGATGCGCGGCGTCGTGGCGTGGGTTTGGTGTTTCAGCACTACGCGTTGTTTCCGCATATGACGGTGGCACAGAACGTGGCCTTCGGATTGCGCGTGCGTCCATGGCGGTTGCGGCCGCGCGCGTCCGTCGTCAAGGCTCGCGTGGAAGAGCTGCTGCGCCGCGTGGAGCTGGAGAGTTTCGCTTCGCGTTATCCCGCGCAGCTCTCCGGCGGGCAACGCCAGCGCGTGGCCCTGGCGCGCGCGTTGGCAATCGAGCCCCGCTTGTTGCTATTGGACGAACCGTTCGGTGCGCTGGATGCTCAAGTGCGCGTCAACCTTCGTCGCTGGTTGCGTGAGTTTCATCGCTCGCTGGGTATCACTACGCTGTTCGTCACGCACGATCAGGAAGAAGCGCTGGAAATGGCGGACCGTGTGGTGGTGATGAATCGTGGGCGTATCGAGCAGATCGGCACGCCCGAACAGATTTATCGCTACCCGGCCACACCTTTCGCCTCCCGTTTCATCGCGCGCGGCCAACCGTTGCCGGGCGACGTCGAGGGCGGAATCTTGCGCGTACTGGGTCATGCGTGGCCGATCAGTGGATTTGCCACGGATGGGGTGAGCGTGATCACCGTGCACGTGCGACCTGAGGATATCGTGCCGGTGGTGCAGCGCCGGGAGGGATGGTCGGCAAACGTGCTGAGCGTGCGTCCCGTCGCAGGCACGATAAGAGTGGGCTTGCACGTCGCGGGCCTCGACGAGCCCTTGGAAGCGGAATGGAGCGAGCGCGACTGGCTACGCCATCGCGTAGAAGTCGGCGAAACCATCGGCGTACATTTCCAGTCGCTGACCCTCTTCGGCAGCGACGGCGAAGGGCGCGTGCATGCGCGGACCGAAGTCCATCCGCCGCATGGCACATCGCCGATTACCGTGGGACCTTGGCGACGGCTGGAGGCGTAATGGGACGGTAACGCGCGGATCACCCCTTACGGCTTTATCGGCAATGACGGGGGATGCAGTCATAATGCGTCCATGACTGTTGCATCGCCTTCGCTTGAATCCCCCGCACTGCGTGCGCTGATCGACGATCGCTACGCGCAACTCGTTGCACGCTGCCGTGCGGCGGGTGTCCCCCTGCACGACGATGCGGGCGTGGCCGAACGCATCCGTCGCACCTTGCTGGCCAGCGATTTCGCTTTCGAAGCATGGCGCAGCCAGCCGCCATTGCTGTCGCCGCAAGGCCTGGAACGCCTGCGTTCGGGTAGCGATGCGGCTGCACGCATCGATGCGTTGAAGCTCGACACCGATGAGGCGGCCTGCATGGCGGCGCTGCGCCGGTTTCGGCATGCCGAAGCCCTGCGCCTAGTGTTCCGTGACGTCAATGGTCTGGATGAATTGCCGGAAATTCTCTCCGCGACTAGCGTGCTCTACGAAGCTTTGCTCGGCAGCGCGCTGGAATGGTCCGAACGCATGCTCGCCCAGCGCTATGGTCATGCGCGCAGCAGTGATGGCAGTTTGCAGCGTCTGGTGGTGATCGGGTTCGGCAAACTGGGCGGCAGCGAGCTGAATTTCTCTTCCGATATCGACCTGGTGCTGGCCTATCCACATGGCGGCGAAAGCGATGGCGCCCGCACGCTCGATAACAGCGAATATTTCGTGCGCCTTGCGCGCCAGCTGGTGCGCTTGCTCCACGAGCCCACGATCGACGGCATATGTGCTCGTGTGGATCTGCGCTTGCGTCCGTTCGGCAATGCGGGCCGGCTCGCGTTGCCGTTTAGCGCGATGGAGCAGTATTACCAGCGCGAAGGCCGTGATTGGGAGCGTTATGCGTGGATCAAGGCGCGCACCGTGGCGGGCGATCGCAGCGAAGGCAAACAGCTGCAGGAGATGTTGCGGCCCTTCGTCTACCGCAAATACCTCGATTACACAGCCTTCGCCGGCTTGCGCGAAATGAAGGCGTTGATCGACGCGGAAGTGGCGCGCAAGGATCTGGCCGATAACCTCAAGCTCGGTCCCGGCGGCATCCGCGAGATCGAGTTCATCGTGCAACTGGTGCAGTTGATTCGCGGCGGTCGCGAACCGAATTTGCGCGTACGTGGCCTGTTGCCTGCGCTCACTGTTTGCGAAGCGCGCGGACATATTCCGGCGGCACGGGCACGCGCCCTGCGCGATGCCTATGTGTTTCTACGGCGTTTGGAGAATCGCGTGCAAATGCTGCGCGACGCGCAGACGCACGATTTGCCCGAGGACGCACTAACTCGCGAGCGTTTGGCGCTCGGTCTGGATTATCCCGCGTGGGAGCCGCTGGCCGAGGAACTCGCGAAACATCGCGAGATCGTGGCGACCGAGTTTGCCGCCGTGCTGATGCCTGAAGGCGGATCGAGGGCGAGTGTGCCGGCTGCCGACGCGGTACTGTGGCAACGCGCGTGCGACGAATCGCTCGATGCCAGTGTTCTAGAAGCTTCCGGCTTTGTGCCCGGCGCCGAAGCGGCTGAAGCCTTGCTTAAATTGCCGCAGGCCGCGCAAGTGCGCGCGATGTCGGCGCGCGCACGTGAACAGCTCGATCACGTGATGCCGCAATTGCTGGTGGTCGCGCGCGACACGGCGGCGCCGGTGCCGTGCTTGCTGCGCATGTGTCGGCTGGTGCAAACGGTGGCGCGCCGTCCCTCCTATCTGGCCTTGCTCGAAGAGCAACCCGCCGCGCGAAGGCGCCTGGCGCAACTGTTCGCGGACAGTGCATTCCTCGCCGAACGGGTGATCGCGCAGCCTCTGCTGCTGGATGACGTACTGGATCCTCGTATCGATCAGTTGCCGCTCAAACGCGCCGATATCAGTGCCGAAATTGCTCACGTGCTCACCACGCTGGACGAACGTGAGGCGGAAGCGGAGCTGGAGCGAATCAACGAATTCAAATCGAGTATCGCGTTTCGCCTGGGCCTGGCCTTCAACGATGGTCGTGCCGATGCGGTGGCAACGGCTCGCCGGCTCGCTGCGTTGGCGGAGTCTGTGGTCAATGCCGTTGCCGCGCTGGCCGAGCGTGAAGTGATCGCGCAGCACGGGCGACTTCCTGGAGAAGGTTCGGGTTTTTC
>JAATFF010000080.1 GCA_015655335.1 Lysobacterales bacterium
GCGTGAAGGACACCACTGCCGCAACACGCCAGCATTTTCTGGGTATCGATTATTTCCCGATCGATCCGTCCTGGCACATCGTGGCCGATTGGGTTCCCTTCAATCCGCCGCACGATCTACAGATGGGTTCGGTGATCGGCACCATCGATACGGTGAAGGTGCCAGGCAAGGCCGTGTTCCAGCGTGATGGGCATACTTACGAATTGCTGCCGTATCAGGAAGAACCTGGCGGCGAGCTGTTCTTCGTGCTTGCGGACCGCACTTCCGGCCATGAGACCTATGGCGCGGCGCGATTCCTCTACGCAGCGTTGCCAGCGAACGGGAAAGTAGTGCTGGATTTCAACCAGGCTTACAACCCGCCTTGCGCGTTCACTTCGTTCGCGACGTGTCCGCTGGCACCGCCGGAAAACCGGTTGGATCTGCGTATTACCGCTGGCGAGAAGAAATACCGCGGCGCCCATTGAGGCTTCAGGATGGGCGCGCCGGCATAGCGACGCCCATCCATTCCGGCTTATTTTCCTTTGAATACAGCCTTGCGCTTCTCCAGGAACGCGCTGGTTCCTTCTTGCATATCCTCGGTCGCGAAGGCCAGCGCGAAGCCCTGCGTCTCGAATTCCAGGCCCTGGTCGATCGAGGTTTCACCGCCCTGCAGCACCGCATCCAGGATGCCGGCGGCGGCCAGTGGTGCCGCGGCGGCCAGCTGGTCGGCGAGTGTACGGATTGCTTCGTCCAGTGCCTCGGGAGCGACCACGCGGTTGACCACGCCCAATTCGTAGGCGCGTTGCGCCGTGATCGGGGTGCCGGTCAGGCAAAGCTCCAGCGCTGCGCTACGGCCAGCCAGGCGCAGCAGACGCTGGGTACCGCCAAACCCCGGGATCAGGCCAAGATTGATTTCGGGCTGGCCAAACTTGGCTTTTTCGCTGGCGATGCGCAGGTGGCACGCCATGGCCAGTTCCATGCCGCCGCCCAAGGCAAATCCTTGAATGCGCGCGATTACCGGTTTTCCAAGCCGCTCGATGGTGCTCATCAGCCGTTGACCGGTGCGCGAAAAGTTTTGCGCCTGTACGGGGGTATAAGCATGCATCTCGCTGATGTCCGCGCCGGCAACGAACGCCTTTTCGCCGGATCCGGCCAACACGACCACGCGCACGGCATCGTCCTGTGCTGCCTGTGTGAAAGCCAGCGTTAGCTCGTTCAAGGTTTCGCGGTTCAGCGCATTGAGCTTGTCTGGTCGGTTGACGGTAATCGTACGCACGGCATCGCGATTGCCGATCTCGAGGTTGCGGTAGGCCATGCTGGACTCCGTATTGAAGATAAAGCACTGATTTTAGCAGCGGGAACCTTTACTGCCTTGTGGCGTTCTCAGACAGACTCTTACGACGCGCCGGATGGTCGGCATAGCTGCAGGAAACGGCCGGACCACTTAGGATGGCGGCTTTCCCCGTATGCTTGCCGCCATGGAGAATGTAATGGCACAACTGCGTTGGCTGGTCCCGGGATTCATGCTGCTTGCCGCGTTCGCGGTGCAGGCACAGGGCCCGGCTGCGCCAAGCCCACCACCATCGCCGCCGGCCAAGCTCGACAAGCACAAGCTTTCGTATGCCATCGGCTACCGGATCGGTACTCAATTTTCCGAGGGAGATTTCCCGGTGGACATGGCCGTGCTGCAGCGGGCCATCGAGGACGCGTACGCCAAGCGTCCGCCTGCCGTACCGAAAGAGGAAATGTATGAGCAGCTGGTCGCCCTCGGCGAGCGTATGCACGAGCAGGCCATGGCGGAATACAAGCACATTGCGGAAGACAACGCGCGCAAGAGCACCGACTTCCTGACGCACAACGCTTCCCAGCCAGGCGTGGTGCAATTGCCTTCGGGCATCCAGTATTCGGTGGTGAAGAAGGGTGACGGCACGGTCAGTCCGGGTATCGATAGCTTGGTGACCGTGAACTATCGCGGCATGCTGATTGATGGCACCGAGTTCGACAGCACCTGGGCGCACGGTGCCCCGGTGAGTTTCACGGTGGACAAAGTCATTCGTGGCTGGCAATACGTGATTCCGCGCATGCATGTCGGCGATCGCTGGAAAGTCGTGATCCCGCCGCAGCTGGCGTACGGTGAACGTGGCGCCCTGCCACGGATCGGTCCGAATCAGACGCTGATATTCGACATCGAGTTGTTGGATATCAAACCGCCCAGCGCGCAGACCGCGGGGCCGTAAGCGCCTGATTCTGCGCGATCACAACCAGCGTTGAGACAGGCGCCCGTGTGTCGACATGGGCACCTGCGTTAGCATGGTGGGTGCATGTCAAACGATTCCCTGCTTCCACTCCAAGCCATCTTGAGCCCATGCGTCGGCATTTGCCGACTCGATCCGCATGGGTATTGCCTTGGCTGCCATCGTACGGGCGATGAGATCGCCCGCTGGCGCAGCATGAGCGAGGTCGAACGATCCCATTACATGGACGCGGTGCTTCCCGCACGCGAATCCGCATGATGGAGGCGCTGTTGCGCGCACTGCGCCCGTTGTCGCAGCCGCCTACGGCGCCAGGCTGGAATCACGCTCAGATGGCCGAGCTTCTGGGCGATACGCCTCGCAGCCCGGCGGCCGTGTTGATCGGATTACGTGACGACGTCCAGCCGGGGCTGATATTCACCATGCGCACGGATCATCTGAGCTCGCACGCGGGGCAGGTCTCTTTTCCCGGTGGGCGCACCGATCCGGCCGATGGCGATGCGCTGACCACGGCATTGCGCGAGAGCGAAGAAGAGATCGGCCTGGATCGCTCGCTGGTCACGCCGCTAGGTTATCTGGACTGTTTCGAAACCATCAGCGGCTTTTGCATTACGCCAGTGGTCGCTCGAATCGCTCGAGAGGCAAGCTTTCATCCAGCACCCGACGAAGTGGCCGAAGTGTTCGAAGTACCTTTGGCGTTCTTCCTGGAACCACGCAATTTGAAGCGTTATGCCATGGAGTACCGCGGCCATCGATGCGAGATGGTGGAATTCGAGCATGACAGTCATCGCATCTGGGGCGCCACGGCCGCGATACTGGAGAATCTCTTGCAGAGGATGGAGCGCTCATGAATAGCACGCTGATATCCGTCGCCGAACTGGCTGCGCTGTCGCCGGAGGACGTTCTGATTGTCGACTGTCGCCACGACCTGTCCGACGCAGGCAAAGGTGAGCGCGATTACCTCGCGGAACATATTCCCGGCGCTGTCTTCGCCAGCCTCGACCACGATCTATCCGATCTAAACCGGATACTTCTCGGCCTCGGGCGACATCCGCTGCCATCGGAAGAGGCTTTCTCAGCGGCGCTCGGCAAGTGGGGCTGGCGTCCCGGCCTGCAGGTGGTGAGCTATGACGCTGGCAACGGCGCTTTAGCGGCAGCGCGATTGTGGTGGCTGCTGCGATTGACCGGCGTGCGCGACGTAGCCGTACTCGATGGTGGCTACGCGGCATGGAAAGTGGCGCATCAGCCCGTCTCGCAGGAAACGCCACAGCCCAAAGCGACACACGTGGCGTTGCATTACGATGCCAGTCAAATTCTGCTCGATCACGCGGCCGTTCGAAATCTGCAGAACGATCTGCTGCTCGACGCCCGCGCAACACCGCGTTATCGCGGCGAAGTCGAGCCGCTCGATCGAGCCGCCGGACATGTGCCGGGTGCAGCGAATCGCCCCTTCACGCAGAACCTCGAAGCAGACGGACGCTTCAAGAGCGCTGCAGCTTTACGCGAGGAATTCCTCGCAGTTATCGGCCACCACACACCCGAACACATCGTGCACATGTGTGGCTCTGGGGTCACTGCTTGCCATAATCTTCTGGCGATGGAGCATGCGGGGCTTGCCGGCTCACGCCTCTATGCACCGTCATGGAGCGGCTGGGTCAGCGATTCATCGCGCCCCGTCGCCACGGGAGACGCGCAGGCGCAGGATGAATAAAAGTATCGACGTGCAACTCATGGAGAGGAAATCATGCAAGGGACGAGCTTCGGTATCGTGGTTTTTGATCAGGTAGAAGAGCTGGATTTTGTCGGGCCGTGGGAAATGCTGCGTGTCTGGAACCAACAAGCGCATGGCCCGGAAAACTGCCTGATCGTTGCGCAAGCCAAAGCGCCAGTGACTTGCGCCAAAGGGCTCTCGATCAACCCGCATATTTCTTTCGCTGCATGTCCGCAGCTGGACTATCTGTTGATCCCGGGCGGCATAGGGACGCGAAAAGAAGTCGACAATCCCGTCATGCTGGATTTCATCGCGACCCAGGCAAAACATTGCAAAGCGGTTTTATCCGTTTGCACCGGAGCGTTTGTCTTGCAGGCCGCCGGGCTACTCGCCGGCAAAAAAGCGACCACACACTGGGGGTCGCTAGATCGCCTGCGCGCGTTAGGGGATGTCGAGGTTGCGGAACAACGCTTCGTACGCGATGGACAAATCTGGACATCGGCGGGCGTTTCCGCCGGAATCGATTTGACGCTCGCCTTTATCGCCGAGACTGCTGGGGATGCCGTAGCAGGACACGTACAGTTTTATGCAGAGTTTTTTCCCGACGGGAAAAGATACGGCGGCTGTGAGCACCGCCCGGAAGCGCCTGCTTACCTGAAGCAGTCATAGAGGACGCCATCCGCGTCCTCGCCGATGTTGTCAGTTCGCGTTTATCCTGCCTTGCTCTTCAACCGAGCCACCAGCACCTGCAACGTCGCTTGCGTCTGCGGATGAAAAAACGCATCGACGAACGTGTCGATCGGCAGGGCATCGACATCCCTATAGGCGTTTGCCAGATCCGCACGCGCGATCTGGCGCGTTGCCAGCATGGCATGTGAAGGCAACGCCAGCAGCTCGCCCAACCAGTGCAGTGCGCGCGTAGTGACCTCTTCCACGGTAGCGAGTTCGTCCACAAAGCCGCACGCGTGCGCTTGCTCGGCGTCGATCAACGAGCCGGCGACGAGCAAGCGTTCCGCCCGATATGCTCCCACGATGCGGCGAAGCGCCATTTGAATGCAGTCAGGCGCGATCAAGCCCACCTGCACTTCATTCAAGCCAATACGATAAGGCCCTTGCGCCATGACTCGGTAATCGCAGAACAGCGAAAGCACCGCGCCGCCCGCAGGACTGTGACCGGTGATGGCCGCCACCACTGGCACCGGCGAATGCGCCAGCGCGGCACACGTGGCGAAGAATTCGCGCCAGTATTCGCGCACGCCCGCGCGGTCGCGAGTGAGCAACGCCGGCACATCCACGCCGGCGGAAAACATGCCTTGCGTGCCCGATAGCACGATGGCGCGCGCGCCGTCTCGCGTTACGTCAGAGAGCGCGCCTTGCAAAGCGCGTAGCAGCTCCAGGTTGAGTGCGTTGACCGGCGGTCGCGCAAGCTGGATTTCCGTAACGGCGTCGTGCTTGACGAGATTAAGCATATCGAGCTCCAGAAACATGAGGGCTGAAAAACCTAGCGAGCCAGGCTTTGAAGTCAGGATTGTGGCTGATCGTCAGCCGTCCAGGTGTAGCGTGCGGCATAGTCGAGCACGGCTTTGCCGTTCGCAGGCACGTCGACGCGGAATTCAAGCGTGTCGGTCGTTTGTTTGCTGGGCTTTACGCTCGACGAGGTCAACGCCCACTGCCGCCAGCGGTTGGGGTGTTCGCGCACCGTTACGGTGCGTGCGGTATCGCCGGCATTGGTCAACGTGATGCGGAACGCTTCGTCCATGGTGCGGCCAGCCTTGTCCACATGGAAGCTGGTGCGTTCGCGATTACCGCGTAGATCGAAGGCGGTCCCCAGCGTGATCGTCGCGTCGCTGCCTTTGGGCGTATCGTTGATGCGCCCCTCGCCGATAAATTGAGGCACGCCGTCGCGATCGGCACTCAGCACACGCAGATAACCCGCGGGCAAGCTGTCAAAGGCGGTGAGGCGAAGTGTGCTGACGATGCTGCTATTGCCGTCGGAATTAAAGTCGGTATTGAGCATCGGTTGCGGTGGCACCCAGTTGCCACCGTTTTCATAGAGTGCGGTGCGTTCGCAGCTCAGCATGCGCGTCGCGTAGAGCGGTACCTGACTGATGCTGCCGTCGGGCAGATCAACGGGCGCCGGCAACGTGTAGCTGCGATAGTCGGCCAGCGAAGATTGTTCAGGCATCGCTTCCGGTGACGCGTTCATCTTGGCCATGACCATCATCGGCATCGGACGCGGACCGGAAGGTTTGGCGAACTGAGGTTCGCCTGCAATCAGGGTAAGCTTGGTGTCACGCCAATCGCGACCGCTGCGGTTGGCGATGCTGGCGCGCGATTCGAATTGCGTCGTGCACGCACCACCGGGTTGAAGCGTGGCGACATAAGCCGCGCGCCAGCCGATGCCTGAAGTGGGATAACTCAGCACCGCGTTGGTTTCTCCGGCGCGCGCAGCGTCCACGCGCAAGCGCAGACTGGAACCCGTAGGGAAATTACCGCCAGCGGTGCTCACTGCCGCGTATTGGCGAATAAGCGTGGTGCCGCCGTTAGCGTTGCTGACCACCAAACCATCGTCGCCGGCGCGTAACAGCGTGCCGCTGGCAAGTGGTTGACCGTTCTCGCCAAGTACGTTGATGGAGCTGCCGGTCAGTCCAGTAAGCGCCGCATTGGCACCTTGGCCCAATAGCAACCGTTGCGATATGACCTTGGCTTCGCCGCCCGGAAAGCCGAGCGCCATCGCTTCGGCATCGAGATTGTTCGGCAGGTCGCTCAGCACCAGATCGTGTACGCCTGCCTGCAATACGACGCTGCGCTGTTCACGCACGACAGCGTAGCCATCGTTGAGCGAGCTATCGCCGTTGCTCGCGTAAAGTCCCGGGCTGTCACTGCGATACAACGTTATCGACGCGTTGTCGGCAGCCTGGGCCAGCGAAGCACTGCAAAAAACGGCACACGCGAGAGCTAGGGCAGTTCGGTGCTGAATCGTCATGATGCGCTCCATCGGCGGGGATCCGCCGCCATCATAACGAGCGCGCGTGAACGCTGTACCTACTTTACGAAGCGGTTTTGGCGCCGGCCTCGCGCACAGCTTGCGGTAACGCCACAGACTTGCCCGTGGAGGGGTCCATCCAGACCAGAACGACATGTCCATCGCAATACAGTCGGTCGTTGTGTTCGGCGTCGACGATGCGATGGGCGATCGTCATGGAACTGTTGCCTAGTCGCGTGCAGAACAGTTCGACATGCAATTGCGCCGGCCAATCGATAGGACGGCGATAGTTGAGTTCGCTGGCTGCCATCACGGGCATCGCTTGTTCGGTAAGCCACGGTCCAGGCACGTGTCGCAACCACTGCAGGCGCGATTCTTCGAGAAAGGTGAGGTAGCTCGAATTGTTGACGTGATTGAACGCGTCGAGGTCCCGCCAGCGCACGTTGATCGGAGCGATATACAAAAGCGGGGCTTGGTTGTCGGAAACGTTGGAACCCATACTCATGAGGCGACTTTGCGTTTGGGTTTGAGCTTGTCGTTGCTGGCCTTGGCGGGCGCTTTTTTGGCAGGCTTCAGATGCGACGCAAGGAAGCGGCCGGTATGCGAACTTGGCGTTGCCGCTACGGTTTCCGGCGTGCCGTTGACCAGGATGCGACCGCCGCCGGAACCACCTTCCGGGCCAAGGTCGACAACCCAATCGGCCGTCTTGATCACGTCGAGATTGTGTTCGATGACGACGACCGTGTTGCCTTGATCGACCAACTGGTGCAGCACGTCAAGCAATTGCTCGATATCGTGAAAGTGCAGGCCGGTAGTCGGTTCGTCGAGGATGTAGAGCGTGCGTCCTGTTTCGCGTTTGGACAGCTCTTTGGAAAGCTTCACGCGCTGCGCTTCGCCGCCCGACAGGGTGGTCGCACTTTGGCCGAGCTTGATGTAATCCAAGCCCACCGCGCGCAGCGTGTCGAGCTTGCGTGCGATGGTCGGTACGTTCTCGAACAGCTTGGAAGCATCTTCCACGGTCATCGCCAACACATCGGCAATGGTGTGACCCTTGTAAAGAATTTCGAGCGTTTCGCGGTTGTAGCGCTTGCCGTGGCAGACGTCGCAAGGTACGTATACGTCAGGCAGGAAGTGCATCTCCACCTTGATCATGCCGTCGCCTTCGCAAGCTTCGCAGCGACCGCCACGCACGTTGAAGCTGAAGCGGCCCGGCGTATAACCGCGTGAACGCGCTTCGGGGACTTGCGCGAAAAGTTCGCGCAGCGGCGTGAACAATCCCGTGTATGTCGCGGGATTGGAGCGCGGCGTGCGTCCGATCGGGGACTGATCAATATCGACAACCTTGTCGAATAGCTCCAGGCC
>JAATFF010000162.1 GCA_015655335.1 Lysobacterales bacterium
ACCAGTTCCACCACCGCGGCATGCAGCTGGTTTTCGTCGCGCATCGGCGCGGTGCAGCCTTCGAGATAGGACACGTAAGCGCCCTCTTCCACGATGATCAGCGTGCGCTCGAATTGACCGGTATGACCGGCGTTGATGCGGAAATACGTGGACAGTTCCATCGGGCAACGCACGCCTTTTGGAATGAATACGAACGAGCCATCGGAGAACACCGCCGAGTTCAGCGCGGCGAAGTAGTTGTCGCCGGTCGGCACGACGCTGCCGAGATATTGCTTCACCAGTTCGGAATGTTCGCGAATCGCTTCGCTCATCGAGCAGAAGATCACTCCGACTTCGGCAAGCTCTTTGCGGAACGTGGTGCCCACCGAGACCGAGTCGAATACCGCATCGACCGCGACGCCAGCCAACCTCGCGCGCTCGTGCAACGGCACGCCGAGCTTGTCATAGGCTTCCAGCAGCTTGGGATCGACATCGTCCAGCGACTTCGGACGATTCTTCGGCGAGGCGTAATAGCTGATCGCCTGAAAGTCGATCGGAGCGATATTGAGCTTCGCCCAATGCGGCGTCGGCATGGTCAGCCAATGGCGATAAGCCTTCAGCCGCCACTCGGTCATCCACTCCGGCTCTCCTTTCAACGCCGACAACTGACGCACGGTGTCTTCGGAAAGACCCGGCGGAAGGCTATCGGTTTCGATATCCGTGATGAAGCCGGCTTCGTAGCGACGGCCGAGCGCGGCGGCGACATCGGCGTTGTCGCGCAGCACGGCGGGGCTATCGTTTTCGATGGTCATGATGCTGTCCTGCCTTTCAATTCGGTAAGCGCGACGGTAGCCACGGCCGCGTGCACAGGCGGCCGTAACATGTCGGCCAGGCTCATCGTGCGCAATGCGTTATCCAAGACGTTGTTGATGCGCTGCCAGCTGCCGCGCACGCCGCACTGTGCTTCGCGCTCGCAGTGGCCTTCGCTCAGGCTGCATTCGGTCATGCCGAGCGGACCTTCCATCGCTTCGACAATCTCGGCCACGCTGATCTCTTGCGCCGGCCGCGCCAGGCGATACCCGCCGTTGACGCCGCGGAAAGAGTCGACCAGCCCGGCATGTCCCAGCGACTTCAGCAACTTGCTGACGGTGGGCAATTCCAGGTGCGCCTCTTCGGCGATCTGAGCTGTGCTGAGGACGTCGTCAGGGTGCGCGGCGATGCAGGTCATCACCACGGTGGCGTAATCCGTCAGTCGGCTGACACGGAACATAGGGGAGTCACCGCGTTAATCCAGACTAAAATGGTACAGATTATGTATGCGACGGTCAATGTGGCGGCCCCGGCAGAGCCTCTTTGCACCATTATGGAGCATCAAGCGCACCAAGTTAATCACGTTCCTTGTTCGCCTCAGGCATGGCGTCCTTCCCGGAATGGCTTGATACCGGGCCTTCTCCCATTGCGACGCCGCTGGCACGCATTCTGCTGTGTTGCAACAAATCGTCCTATGGGGAGCAACCGCGCATGAAGTGGATTACCGCGATCATCAAGCCCTTCACGCTGGACGATGTCCGCGAGGCCCTGGGCGAGGCCGGGGTACAGGGCATGACCGTGACCGAGGTCAAGGGCTTCGGCCGGCAACGCGGACACACCGAGCTCTATCGCGGTGCGGAGTACGTGGTCGACTTCCTGCCCAAGCTGAAAATCGAACTCGCTGTCGCCGACGAACACGTCGAGATGGCGATCGAAGCCATCACCAAAGCCGCCCGCACCGGCAAGGTCGGCGACGGAAAAATTTTTGTGAGTGAGCTGGAACAAGTCATCCGTATCCGCACGCAGGAGGTCGACGCCGATGCGCTTTGAACGAGGGATGAAAAAGAGTGCGATACGCGTGCTGGCCGCCGCCGTGCTGGGTTTGGGTTTTGCCACGCCTGCTTTTGCGCAGGCAACACCAGCGCCAACGCTCAACAGCGGCGATACCGCCTGGATGATCGTGGCCAGCGCCTTTGTCTTGATGATGACGATTCCCGGTGCTGCGCTGTTTTACGGTGGCATGGTGCGCACCAAGAACCTTCTTTCGGTGATGATGCAGTGCCTGGCGATTACGTCGCTGGTGACCGTGCTGTGGATGGTGTTCGGCTATTCGATGGCGTTTAGTACCGAAGGCATGCACGCTGGTGTGACCAATTTGCATTCGTTCATAGGCGGCCTGGATCGCGCGCTTTTGGCAGGGCTAACGCCCGCGTCGCTGTATCAGACGGTGCCCGAAAGCGTATATGTGATGTTCCAGCTGACCTTCGCCATCATCACGCCGGTGTTGATCGTCGGCGCTTATGCCGAACGCATGAAGTTCAGCGCAATGCTGTGGTTCAGTGGCCTTTGGCTCACCTTCGTCTACCTGCCGATCGCACACATGGTGTGGAGCGGCCCCGGCTCCCTGCTCGGCGATCTGGGCGTGCTCGATTTCGCGGGCGGCACGGTGGTGCATATCAATGCAGGTATCGCAGGTCTCGTCGCATGCCTTGTGCTAGGCAAGCGCCGCGGCTTTCCGCACACGCATATGCCGCCGCATAACCTCGGCTATACCGTGATCGGTGCGAGCCTGCTATGGCTCGGTTGGTTTGGTTTCAACGCCGGCTCGGCGGTGGCTGCCAACGGTACGGCGGGCATGGCCATGTTGGTCACGCAGATCGCCACGGCCGCAGCGGCGATCGGCTGGGTCACGATCGAATGGATCGTGCATAAGCGCGCCAGCGTATTGGGTATCGCCTCCGGTGCCGTGGCTGGGCTGGTGGCGGTTACGCCTGCAGCCGGCACAGCGGGACCTGCGGGTGCGTTGCTCATTGGCTTCGTGGCGGGCGCGGTCTGCTTTTTCACCGCCACCAAGCTGAAGCACAAACTCGGCTATGACGACACGCTGGATGTGTTCGGCGTACACGCCATCGCTGGCATCATCGGCGCCCTGCTCACGGGTCCCTTCGCCGCAGCGAAACTCGGTGGTTTCGGCACGGTGGTTTCACCGTTTGCGCAGTTGTGGATCCAGGCCAAGGGTGTGGGCTTCACCATTGTCTGGAGCGGGGTTTTGAGCTGGGTCATCCTGAAGCTGGTTGACCTCACCATCGGGCTGCGCGTCAGCGCCGAGCAGGAACAGATCGGCCTGGATATCGCCGAGCACGAAGAGCGGGCGTACAACCTCTCCTGAGCGGTAGAGCCTGTGCGTCGACGGCGCACAGGCTCTAAGCTGTTCGGGTGTTTTCAACGAACGAGCTTATGGATCACCTTCACGACCGCGCTGCCGCCCGCCTCGCCTGGACGCGTGCGGCCCATGGCGACAGCACGCTCAATCTGGAACCGGCCTCTGCCGATGCGAGTTTTCGCAGCTATTTGCGCACGCATCACGACGGCCTCAGCTGGATCGTGATGGATTCGCCGCCAGCGCAGGAAGATCCCCGCCCCTGGCTGGCCATTGGCGAACGTCTCGCGAACGCCGGCCTGCACGTGCCCGCAGTGTATAGCACCGATCTGCAGCAAGGCTTTCTGCTGATCGAAGATCTTGGCTCGCGGTTGTACTTGCCAGCATTGAACAACGACAACGTCGATGCGCTCTACGGCGATGCCATGAACGCATTGCTGCGCATGCAGACACAGATGAGCTACGACGATCTGCCGCCGTTCGATCAAGATGTTGTGATGCGCGGCTTGGAAGTGATGCCCGAATGGTTTCTCGGACGACACCTGCGTCATGCGCCCGATCGCACCGAGCAGAAAGTGTTGGAGGCGGCGTTCGAGATCGTGCTCAACAATATGCTTGAGCAACCCCGTTGTTTCGTCCACCGTGATTTTCACAGCCGCAATCTATTGATTGTCGAACACGACAACCCCGGCATTATCGATTTTCAGGGTGCTCTGGCTGGCCCGCTTACGTACGATCTCGCGTCCTTGTTGCGCGACGGCTATATCGCCTGGGAGCGAGAACGCGTCGAGACGTGGGTGGAGTCTTATCGTCAGCGGCTTAAGGAAGCGCACGTGATTGATTCGGGCATCAGCAGTGAACGCTTCCTGCGCTGGTTCGATCTCACCGGACTGCATCGCCACATTCGCGTGCTGGGACAGTTCTATCGACTGTGGTATCGCGATGGCAAGCCTGGTTATCTCGCCGATGTACCACGCGTCTATCGTTACGTCGTTTCCGTCGCATCAAATTACCCCGAACTATCCAATTTCGTGGCGCTGCTCGAACGACACGCGCACGGTCGCGATCTGACTCAGGTAGATGGTGCATGAGGCACGCGCTGATCTTCGCTGCGGGTCTGGGTGAACGCATGCGTCCCTTGACGGATCACACGCCCAAACCACTACTAACGGTTCGCGGCAAGCCGCTGATCGTGTGGCATCTGGAAAAGTTGGCGGCCATCGGCGTGCATTACGTCGTGATCAACACATCGCATCTTGCCGATCAGTTTCCCGAAGCGCTCGGCGATGGTTCACGCTGGGGTTTGCGCATTCGCTACGCCTACGAAGGTCCGGTTCCCCTCGAAACAGGCGGCGGCATGCTCAATGCGCTCGGGCTTTTGGGGCAAGAATCGTTTATCGCCGTCAATGGCGACGTCTGGACCAATGCCGATTTCAGCGCGTTGCCTGTCGAGCCGACCGGCGTTGCGCATTTGTTGATGGTGGACAATCCGCCACATCATCCACACGGCGATTTTGCGATCGACGATCGTGGCCAGCTTCATAACGAAGGCACGGTGCGACTGACCTATAGCGGTATCGGCGTGTATCGGCGTGAGTTACTCGATGGGTGGCAGTCGATCGTGCCGCAAAGTGCCGATACGAACATCCAGCCACCACGATTCAAAATCGCGCCGTTGCTGCGCGCGGCCATCGAATACGGTGCGATCCGTGGAAGCCGACACGACGGCGTGTGGACAGACGTCGGCACACCCGAACGTCTCGCCGCTCTAAACACGCCGTAATCTTTGTTGAATGTTGCGAACGTCCACTCGTCACACCCGCTTCGACTTAAACAACTAAGGCAGCAGCGTTAGCTAGGTGTTTAAGGAGCGCTCGCGAGTGCCCGTGAAGTCGGCGGCGCCGATGGCGGCGCGATTTGTGCGCCATCGGCCTGCTCCTGGGAAAGCGCGGCATCCTGCGCTTGCTTGGTCATCATGATGATGCTGATGCGCCGGTTGATCGGGTCGCTCGGGTCGACCTTGTCAAACGGCACCGACGCCGCCAGCCCCACGACACGTGCGATTTTGTCTTCGACGAGTCCACCGACCAACAACGCACGGCGCGCAGCGTTGGCGCGATCGGCGGAAAGCTCCCAATTGCTGTAGCCGTGATCGCCGTTATACGGCGCATCGTCCGTGTGACCTGAAATGCTGATCTTGTTCGGTGCCTGATCGATAAAGCCTGCGAGTTCGTGAAGGATGGCAACCGTATACGGCTTGAGCGTCGCGCTCGCCGTGTCGAACATCGGCCGGTTCTGCTTGTCCACGATCTGAATACGTAAGCCCTCTGGCGTGATATCCAGAAGCAGTTGGTCTTTGAATGGTTCCAGTGCCTGGCTTTTCTCGATCGCAGCGTGAAGTTGCTGCATAAGATTTTCCAGGCGCGCTTTCTCGCGCTCACGCGCCAATTTCTCGACATCCGCCGCGGCCGCCCGAGTGGCTGCGCGACGATCTTTGCCTGGACCGTGCGGCATATCCATCGCGCCACCCAGCTTTATCGCGCTGTCGCTGGCACCACCGGGCCCCATTTTGCCGGGTGGTGCAATCGACGCATTGCCTGGTGTCATGCTGGGATTTTTGAAGTATTCGGAGATGGCCGCGCGTTGTTGGCGCGTACCCACGCCGATCAGCCACATCACGAGAAAGAACGCCATCATTGCGGTTACGAAATCGGCGTACGCGACTTTCCAAGCGCCGCCGTGATGGCCGTGCTTTTTGCGCCGGGCCCGACGCACCACGATTAGCGGTGCGTTTTCCTGCTCGCTCACGCCGGCGCTCCGGCACGGGCACCCTTGAGGTGTTCTTCAAAGTCCTGGAAATTCGGCCGTGTCTGGGAAGACAACGCCTTGCGCGCAAATTCCACGGCAACCTTCGGGTTGTAGCCGCGCAAACTGGCCAACAACGCCACTTTGACGCACTCGTATGCCTTGCCGTCCTCGTACACGCGACTTTCCATCGCCGCACCGAGCGGACCGACGAAGCCGTAGCAAAGCAGGATGCCCAGGAACGTACCCACCAACGCACCGGCAATGTGCTCGCCGATCTGGGACGTGTCGCCGCCCAGTTGCGACATGGTGGTGACGATACCTAACACGGCCGCCACGATGCCGAAGCCCGGCAACGCGTCAGCCATCTTCATCACTGCCAGCGCGGGAGCTTCGGCCTCCTGCTGATGGGTTTCCAGCTCCACTTCCAGCAACTGCTCCAGCTCGTGCGGATTCATGTTGCCGCCGACTATCAAGCGCAGACAGTCGGTGATGAATTCAATCAGATGATGCTCCTTCACCAGACGCGGATACGCACTAAAGACCGAACTCGATTGCGGGTCTTCGATATGCGATTCCAAACCCAACAAACCTTGTTTGCGCATCACACTAAAAATGTCGTATAGCAATGCCAGAAGATCGACATAGTCTTGTCGTCGATACTTCGGCCCCTTGAACAACGCCACGATATTGCGCAGTGACTCCTTCACGATCTTGGATGGATTGGCGGAGAGAAAAGCGCCCACCGAACCACCGCCGATGATCAACAGCTCATATGGTTGCCAGAGCGCAAGGATATGGCCGTGCGAAAGCACGTAACCACCCAGCACGCAGGAAATCACCAGCAGGGAACCGACGAGGACAAGCATGTGGACTCCATCCAGGACATGATGTCCTAGTACTGCTTATCGACCGGTAAAGGACGAAGTTTAGGCAGCAGGTCGCCGTGTAGTAGTCCCTCAAAAAAGCGCACATATTTTGCAAAAATGTGACGTATCGCGTCACATGAAACAATGAGTCGCACGCTATTTTCGTTCTTCAAAAAATCAACGGCCCGGTGTTAACCGGGCCGTTGCTAGATATCGAATATCGCAACCGTGCTTAGGGGCGACGCGCCAGCTCCGGATTCTCTTTGGTCACCGGCATCAGATCCTTCTTCGACACACCCAGCCACAGCAGAATCGGACTCGCCACGAAGATCGACGACAAGGTACCGACCAAGATACCGATCAGCATGGTGATCGCAAAGCCGTGCACCGAGGGACCGCCGAAGAAAAACAGCGCAGCCATCGCGATGCTGGTGAACAAAGAGGTGATGATGGTTCGCGACAGCGTGCTGTTGATCGAGCGATTGAGCACTTCTTCCGGATCAGCCTTGCGCGAGGAGCGAAACAGCTCACGGATACGGTCGAACACCACCACCTTGTCGTTGATCGAGTAACCGATCACCGCAAGCACCGAAGCCAACACAGTGAGGTCGAACTCACGTTGGAAAAGCGAGATTACGCCAAGCGTTACCAAGACGTCGTGCACCTCAGTAGCCAGCGCAGCGATCGCGAAGCGGCGCTCGAAACGGATCCACAGATAGATGCCGATACCAAGGATCACAAAGATCGCTGCCGTCACACCATCACTACGTAACTGATCACCGACTTGCGCGCTCACAAACGTCCGACTGGTGATGTTCGCGTCCGGTCGAGATGCTTGTAATGCCTTAGTTACATCGGCTTTGATGATATCCAGATCAGGCGACTTTCCTTGCGGCACTGAGTAATGAGTGTCGTCCTTCGGCTGAAAGCGCATGGATACCCGACGAGTTCCACCGACGCTTTGTACGATAGCGTTATCAATACCGCCCTTTACTAGGGCAGCCCGTACGTCTTCCACCGATACGGGATTGTCGTATGACGCTTCAACGCTAACACCGCCGGTGAAGTCGAGAGCGTAGTTCAAGCCTCGCGTAAGAAGCAGAGCAATCGACGCCACCATCAGCAGAACCGCGATGCCGATGCTGATCTTTCTCAGGCCGAGGAAGTGAACGTTACTGTTGTGACTAAAAATTTCCATGTGCTTCCCCGATTACACCGACAGCGTCTTGAGTTTGCGGCCGCCGTGGATCAGCGCGGTGATCGCGTGGGTAACAGTGACCGAGGTGAACATCGACGTCAGAATACCGATCAGCAGCGTGACGCCGAAGCCCTTGATCGGGCCCGAACCCATCGTGGTTAGCGCCAGCGCAGCGATAAGATGGGTGACGTTGGCGTCGAGAATGGTCGCCCAGGCTTTTTCATAACCTGAGCGAATCGCCGCTAGTGGCGTGGAACCGTTGCGCAGCTCCTCACGCACGCGCTCGCAGATCAGCACGTTGGCGTAGATCGCCATACCCAGTGTCAGCACGATACCGGCGATACCCGGCATAGTGAGTGTTACGCCGATCATCGACATCACCGCAACCAGGATCACCAGGTTGAAGAAGAGCGCCAAGTCCGCCACCAAGCCGAAAAGCTTGTAGTAGATCGCAGCCGCCAGAAGCACTAGGCCCAAGCCAAGCAGCACCGCCTTGAGGCCTTTTTCGATGTTGTCCTGACCCAGGCTTGGACCAATCACACCTTCCGAAATGATATCCATGCGCGCAGCCAGGGAGCCACCCTTCAGCATCAGCGCCAGCTCGGAAGCTGCTTTGGCGCTCGGTAGTCCCGTGGTCTGGAACTTGTTACTAAAAACACCTTGGATGGTGGCGTAGTTGATGACCGTATACGTGGTTTTCGGCGTGCGCACTTCTTTGCCATCGACAATCTTGTTGTCAGTCGTATTCACGACATACACCACCGCCATCGGCTTGCCGACGTTGTCGCGAGTGAAGTCCAACATTTTTGCGGCGCCTGCCGAGTTCAACGTCACGCTGACCATCGGCGAACCACTCTGTTGATCGTTGCCCGACGTGGCATCCACCAGCTCATCACCGCTGGCGATGAGGGTCTTGCTGACCAGATAAGGTTCGCCGTTATTGCCATAATACAAGTGCGCGTCCGGCGGAACATTGCCGGTCTTTGCTGCGTCCTGAACCGCCGGATCGCGCGCATCGCCTAGGCCCGCGACGTATTGAAGCGTCGCCGTAGCGCCAATCACCTTTTTCGCCTCGGCGGGATCCTGCACACCTGCCAACTCAACCGAAATCTGGCCTTCGCCTTGCTGCTGAATCACTGGCTCGGACACGCCCAGCGCGTTGATGCGGTTGCTTAACGTAGCGAGGTTCTGGCGAATGGCATTAGTGGCCAGGTTACGCAGCTTGTCCGGCTTGATGATCGCGCTAAGAACGTAACGATCACCCGTATTGGCGCCATCCGTCACGTTGAGATCGGTGTACTCGGTGGCAATCGCATCGCTCGCTGCCGCGCGATCGGCCGCGGAACTCAGCACCACGTTTACGCCTTGACCGCGTGTCGCGTTGCGCGCAACCGAGATGAACGGAGTCTTCTTGTCT
>JAATFF010000122.1 GCA_015655335.1 Lysobacterales bacterium
ATCGGATTGCCGAGCGCATCGACGACGCGGCCGAGCAGCGCTTCGCCGACCGGCACTTCGAGAATGCGGCCGGTGGTCTTGGCGGTGGCGCCTTCGCGCAGGTGCTGGTATTCACCGAGCACCACGGCGCCGACGGAGTCGCGCTCGAGGTTCAAGGCCAGCGCAAACGAGTTGCCCGGCAGCTCGATCATTTCGCCCTGCATCACATCGGCCAGGCCGTGGATGCGCACGATACCGTCGGACACGCTGATGATCGTGCCCTCGTTGCGGGCTTCCGCGCCGAGCTTGAACTGCTCGATGCGGTTCTTGATCAGTTCACTGATCTCGGACGGGTTCAGGGTGGAGCTGGACATGGTCGTTATCCTGAAATTTAAAAACGAGACGCTTTTCTTTAAGAGTCCGGCCATGGATGACCGGGTTTTGCTCTTCGCGAAAAGGACTTCGCGTAAAACTAATTCGTCAGAGCGCTGGCCAAACGTTCGAGCCGGCCGCGCGCGGAACCGTCGATCACTTCGCTGCCCGTATCGATCACCACACCGCCTAGCAGCGAGGGATCCACCTGGGTTTCCAGTTCGATCTCGCGCTTGAAGCGGCGCTTGAGCGAGGTTTTCAGCTGTTCCGTCTGCGCTGCGTCCAGAGCCATCGCACTGGTGACCTTCACCAGCAGCTGCGACTCGGATTCGCGCTTGTAGGTTTCGTACAGCGCGCCCACTTCGGGCAGCAACGTCATGCGACGCATTTCGGCGAGCTCCGCGAGGAACTTGCCGAACGCGCTGTCCGCCTTCATGCCTTCAGGCAGATGGAGGGCGGCCAGCTGCGCAGGCTGCACGCGCGGATCGGTGCTGAGCGAGGTCACGCGCGAGTCCTTTGCCACTTCCGCAGCAAAGGCCAGCGCCTGCGACCAAGCGGCGAGTGCGCCTTCCGCCTGCGCCAACTCGAAAGCGGCGCGGGCGTAGGGGCGAGCGAGCGTGATTGCCTGGGCTGCCATCGATCAGATCTCGGCCGCGAGCTGGTCGAGCAGCAGCTTGTGCGTCGCCGGGTCGATCTCGCGCTGCACGATCTTCGACGCGCCCTGCACGGCCAATGCGCCGACGCGTTCACGCAACTCTTCACGAGCGCGCTGCGCCATCGAGGCGATGTCGTCCTGGGCCGCCGCCTTCTGGCGGTTGATCTCCGCCACAGCATCGGTGCGGGCCTTATCCAGAATCTGGTTGGCCTGCTGCTGCGCACGGTCGATGATCTCAGTCGCCTGCTGACGCGCCTGCTTGATCTCGGCCGCCACCTTGTTGTCGGCGTCCTTCAGCTCGGCATGCGCGCGCTCGGCGGCATTGAGGCCTTCGGCGATCTTGATCTGCCGTTCTTCGATGGCCTTGGTGATATGCGGCCAAATAAAGTGGACGCAGAACCAGATCAAGATCGCGAATGCGATCATTTCGCCGATCAGTGTGGCGTTGAAATCCAACATCGCTGCGTTACCTGTACTTGCGTAATGTTATGGGCATGAGCGCCAAAGCGCCCTACGAGGTCGTGGTGCCGCATTCGCGGCGCCACACACCAAGGCTTAGTGACCAGCAGCAGCCGTGAGGCTACCAAGCAGCGGGTTCGCGAAGGCGAAGAACATCGCCAGCGCCACGCCGATCAGGAACGCCGCGTCGATCAGGCCGGCGAGCAGGAACATACGACCCTGTAGCAGCGGGACCAACTCAGGCTGACGGGCAGCGGCTTCGAGGAACTTCGAACCCATGATGCCGATACCGAGACAGGCGCCGAGCGCACCGAAACCGATGATCAGGCCGAGCGCGATAGCGGTGAAGCCCTGGACTTGGGCAATGTGAGCAACTAGTTCCACGGTGTTCTCCTCAAGATAAAAATAAGCAGTTGTTCTGACGAAAGTGAATGAATCAGTGGTGATCGTGAGCCATCGAGATATAGACGATGGTGAGCACCATGAAGATGAAGGCCTGAATGCCGATGATCAGGATGTGGAAAATTTCCCACACCGTGTAACCAATAATGCCCATGCCAAACAGCATCCAGCTGCCGGCGCTGAACAAACCCGCGATCAGCATGAACACCAACTCGCCGGCATACATGTTGCCGAACAGTCGCATCGACAGGCTGACAGGCTTGGACACCAACTCGACCAAGTTCAACAGGAAGTTAGGGATCCACAGCAGCGGGTGCGCGCCAAACGGGGCGGTGAACAGCTCGTGCATATACCCGCCGAACCCTTTCGCCTTAAAGCTATAGAAGATCACCAGCAAAAACACGGTGAGCGACATCGCGAAGGTGAGGTTCAGATCGGCCGTTGGCACAGCACGGAAATGGCTAGCACCGAACTGATGCGTGATCATCGGCAGCAGATCGACTGGCAACAAGTCCATGGCGTTCATCAGAAGCACCCAGACAAAGATAGTCAGAGCCAACGGGCCGAGGAACCTACGGTCACCATGGAAGACGTCCTTCACCTGGCCGTCGACAAATTCGAGCACGATTTCGACGAAGGCCTGCCCCTTGCTCGGCACGCCGGAAGTGGCCTTACGTACCTTGGACCAAAACCATAGGCAAAACACCACACCCAAGGCCAGCGACACGGTCAAAGAGTCGATATGGACCGACCAGAAATTGCCGCTGACCTGCACTGGCTTGAAGTGCTGCAGGTGATGCGTGATGTATTCGGTAAGACCGCCCTGCGGCTCGCTTGCCATCTCTCAACCCTTGAATCTAAATGCCAGCAGATTAACCGCGTAAGCAGCCACCAGCCCCGTGATGGCGGCCAGCGGCGGCAATTTGTATTGAAACATGATCATGATCAGCCCCCCGACGATCACGATCCATTTCAGGATCATCCCCGTCAGCAGGCGTGCCAGCGCAAGACCGGCATTGTTCACCTGACTGAACAACCTCACCGAAAGTAGCCCGTTACCTAGCGCCACGATCACCGCTCCAGCCGCCGCCGCTATCGCCCATCGATACCCACGCACCGAAAAAGCGAGGCCCACAATCATCGCCGCGACTAGTTGCCATAGCAGCAATCGCAGGGCGAGACGTCGACCGGAGGCAAGACTGTTGAGCACGTGAGGTTCCCGCGGTATTCGCACCAGGCATTCACCACGCCACGGGTCACGATCCAATCCGGAAAAGTATATCAGCGTGACTTTTGGGCCAGCAAGCCGCGAAAACTGCGGCAGTACGCCTCAGTCACGAAATTCGTGCAAAGAAAAAAGAAAAAGACCGGACTCAGGGGTCCGGCCTAAAGGCATACCGCAAGGGGAGTCGCGGCATGCGGAAGGTACAAATTGGAGGGTATTGCTTAAATTACTTAACCGAAGCGGCTTTCTTGATGGCAGCGACCTGCGGGGCCACGGCTTCGTTGGCAGCCTTCTGCTGTTCCTGCGCAAGCGCATTCAGGGACTCAGCGGTCTTCTGCGCGACGGCAACGACTTCCTTGGTCACGGAAACGGCATGCTCGGCCTGCTCGCGGCTGAGGCTGGTGCCCTTTTCCCACAAACCGCGCAGCGCATCAGCGTCACGCACTTCGACAGCCTGCGCGATGAATTCGGCGGTGGACTGGGCCTGCTTCTCCAGCGCGGCCAGTTGCAGTTCGGCGACCTGCTCCAGACCCTTGATGGTCAAGGCGTGGGCCTTGAACGCATTGTCCGAAAGCTGCTTGGCGTAGGCGAAAAGCTGGGAGTTCAGTTGCTGTGTCATGGCTTTGTCCCTCAAGGGGAATGGGAGAGTGGGACAAAGCCTAACAAGAGATTTTGTGCAGTGCAATATCTTTTTTGTTAAAAACCCGATATGTCACAAAATATTCAATAAATACTTGCACTTAATGACAAAACGAATAATTTTGCGTTGCGTCAAAAACTGATCCGAGTGCAGCTAGCGCCCGACGTGCAAGTCTCATGCACGACGACCTTGTCCAAGCCGGGCAGCGTTGGCTCAAGGCGGCGCCAGATCCAGCGCGCCAGCATCTCGCTGGTAGGGTTTTCGAGCCCCTCGATGTCGTTGAGGTAGTGATGATCGAGCTGCTCGTACAACGGCGCGAAGGCGGCCTTCACGTCGGCGAAATCCATGACCCAGCCCAGCTGCGGATCGGGCTCGCCAGCAAGATGGATCTCAATGCGGAACGAGTGGCCGTGCAGCCGCGCACACTTGTGCCCAGCCGGCACGTTCGGCAAGCGATGGGCCGCTTCGATCTGGAAAATCTTGAAGATATGCATGCCGCTATTCTAGCCGGCCCTGCCCGCAGGCCGTTCAAGAGTTCGTTTCAGCCTCGAGGCTAAGGTTCGCCGTTTCGCGCAATCGAACGCCACGCATGCCCGTGATCGAGCAATCGCTTCTGGGTCGATGGACCCTCGGAACCAGCCGCATAAAAGTCGGGTGCTCCGCTTTGCCACGCATCGAGTACCGGCGTCAGCAGACGCCAGGCCCACTCCACTTCGTCGAAACGCAGAAAATGCGTGCGATCACCTTCCATCGCATCCATCAACAATTGTTCGTACGCCGAAAATTCGCGATCGCTGGAGTTGGCGTATGGCGCTGTCAATACAACGGGCCGACCTGCCAGATCCAGACCCGGACGCTTTGCGGTAACGAGTAGATCCATCTGTTCGGTGGGACGGATGCGGAAGATCATCCAGTTATTGCCCGCATGCACCGCTTTGGGCAACGCGCCAGGCACTTCGCGAAATTGCACGGCGATTTCCGAATAATTACTCGCGAGTCGTTTACCGCTACGCAAATAAAACGGTACGCCGCGCCATCGCCAGTTGTCTATTTCCAGGCGCAACGCGGCGAACGTTTCGGTACATGAGCGACGCGGAACGCCGGGCTCGCTGCGGTAGCCCACGAGTTTCTTCCGACCGAGCGCGCCTGCGCGGTACTGTCCGCGTACCGCGCGGGCATCCACGGTCGCCGCGGTGATCGGTACAGTCGAGCGCAGCACTTCCACTTTGTGGTTGCGCAATACCTCGGCATCCCATTCGGCCAATGGCGCCATCGCCGTCAGACTGAACAGCTGCATCAAATGATTCTGCAGCATGTCGCGCAATGCACCCGCTTTGTCGTAGTACGCAGCGCGCTTCTCGACACCGAGCGTTTCGGCGTAAGTGATCTGCACCTGTGCGATGTGTTGCGCATTCCAGATCGGCTCGATAAAGCGATTGGCGAAGCGAAACACCATCAGGTTCTGCGTGGTCTCTTTGCCCAGGAAATGATCGATACGCAGAATCTGCTCTTCTTCCCAATGCGCATGCATCTGCTGGCGCAACGCTTCGGCAGAAGCCAAATCGGTGCCGAATGGTTTTTCCACCACCAAACGCCGCCAACCGCCACGCGGGCTTTTCGCGAATCCCGCCTCGCCCAGTGCCGTCGCCGCTACGCCGAACAACGGCGGCGGCAACGCGAGGTAGAACAACGTGGCGGGGCTTAATTTGTTCTTGAGCGCAAACAACTGATCAGCCTGCAACTCACCGCCCACATAATCGAGCTGGCGTCGAAAGCGATTCCATTGCGCAGCCTTGAAGTCCGGTGCAAAAGCTTGCAACGCCTTATGGATATGCCGCTCGAAATGCTCGCGGCTCCATGGCTCCTTGGCGTAACCGACGATGCGCAGATCCGGCGTCAGGCCCAACGCATGCAGGCGATATAACGCCGGCATCAGCAAGCGTTGGGTGAGATCGCCGCTTGCTCCCAGGATCACAAGCGTCGTCGCAGTCATGACTCAGTCCTTGTTGCCGGTTTTGATTTCGTTGTGGCCGCCGAATGCATGACGCAT
>JAATFF010000157.1 GCA_015655335.1 Lysobacterales bacterium
ACGGGGCCAGCCTGCGGCTGTCCAAATTCGTTCCGGACGAATTTGTCGAACCGTTAGGGTTCTCATCGGGACTCTCTCTCCGCCAGATATGCAAAAACGCCCACGGGGGGCGTTTTTGCATATCTGGCGGAGAGAGAGGGATTCGAACCCTCGATAAGGCTTTTGACCCTATACTCCCTTAGCATGGGAGCCCCTTCGGCCTCTCGGGCATCTCTCCGAATTTACTTCCGTGGCGTCACGGAGCCGGGAAGGATACCGGCCGGTGCCTTCAAGGTAAAGAGGCGATCAGTGCGCGCCCGATTCACCCGAGGTGCCACCTTCGTTCTCGCCTTTGATGCGCTGGTAGATTTCTTCGCGATGCACGGCCACGTTTTTGGGCGCATTGATGCCAATGCGGACCTGGTTGCCTTTAACGCCGAGAACGGTAACGGTCACCTCGTCGCCGATCATCAGGGTTTCACCGACCCTGCGGGTCAGAATCAACATAGCTGTTACTCCATTTAATGCTTGTGGTCACAGGCCATCTGCATGTTCTTGCCTCACCCCTGAGCACAGTCACCACGCAGTTTTGACGTTTGCTTCCGTCAAAGGCCCCACCGCCTTCCCCGGCTCCAAACATACCAAGATGTCCCGAAGAACATCTCGCCGTTACAGCACCACCGCAACCAGCGGCACCGACATCCGAACGATACTAGCCGAGCGTCCTCGCTGGGTGCAATCTACACATAATCCGAACATTCGGTCCATACGCAGCGCGTCAACCGGCCAGCTGCTTATCGATCCAGTCCAAAGTACCTGTCAAAACGTCAGGCAACTGTGGTTTGTCCAAACCGCCGCCTTGCGCCATGTCGGGACGACCGCCGCCTTTGCCTTCGATCTGACCGGCGACATGCGCCACGACATCGCCCGCCTTGATACGCCCCATCGCTTTGCCATGCACGCCTGCGACGAGTGAAACGCGGCCGTCTGCAGCGCCGGCCAACAACACCACGCAATCTGCAAGTTGTTGCTTTAACTGATCGACACCATCGCGCAACGCCTTGGTGTCCAATCCTTCCAGGCGAGCCGCAATGACCTTGATGCCGCGTACATCGCGCGCCGAACTGGCCAGGTCACCCGTCATCGAACCGGCAGCCTTGGCGCGCAAGGATTCCAGTTCGCGCTCCAGCTTCTTCTGTCGATCCAGCAACTGGCGCAGTTTGTCCGCGGCATCATCACCGCTGCTGGACAACAATTGCGACAACTCGCCAAGACGACGCTCTTCATCGGCCACATAAGTTAACGCGCCAACGCCGGTCACCGCTTCGATACGGCGCACGCCCGATGCAACACCAGCTTCGCTAACGATTTTGAACAAGCCGATATCGCCGGTACGACCTACATGCGTGCCGCCGCAGAGCTCCGTAGAAAATTCGCCCATCTTCAACACGCGAACTTCGTCGCCGTATTTCTCGCCGAACAACGCCATGGCACCGAACGCAATGGCATCGTCATACGCCATGTTGCGCACTTGGGCTTCTTCGTTGCGACGCACCTCGGCGTTGACTAGCGCTTCGATCTGCACCAGTTCATCGCGGCTTACGGGTTTGAAATGGGAGAAGTCGAAGCGCAAACGATCGGGCGCAACCAATGAGCCTTTCTGCGTGACATGCGTACCAAGAACCTTGCGCAATGCTGCGTGGAGCAAGTGCGTTGCGGAATGATTGAGCACGGTAGCCTGTCGCCGCGGAGCATCTACGCTCGCGTCCACGAGGTCGCCAGTACGCAATGGTTGCGCACCATGCCAGCGCCCCGCATGGCCGAAGAACACTCCGCCCATCTTGAGCGTGTCGACCACGTCGAAACGGCCGGCACCCTTCGACAACACTCCCGTGTCGCCAACTTGGCCACCAGATTCGGCGTAGAACGGTGTGCGATCGAGGATAATCAAACCTTCCTCGCCTTCACCCAGCTGCTCGATTTGTTTGCCGGCACGCACCATGCCGACCACCTTGCAGCCCTGTCCCAATAACGTGTCATAACCGAGGAATGCGGTGGGCTTGAGCTGGCTTGCGAGGTCCGCCGGCATCTGGCCTTTTGCCTCGAAGCGGCCACCTTCGCGGCTGCGATCCTGCTGCTCCTTCATGGCCTGCTCAAAGCCGTCCATATCGACCGTAAGGCCGCGCTCGCGCGCGATGTCGGCAGTAAGGTCAACCGGAAAGCCGTAGGTGTCGTACAGGCGGAAGGCATCAATGCCAGGAATCGTATCGTTGGCTTTGGCGGCAACGGCATCGAACAGACGCATGCCGTTCTCCAGCGTCTCGCCAAAACGCTTTTCCTCGGTACGCAAAGCATCTTCCACAAAGGACTGCTTCGCGGCGAGCTCCGGATAGGCACCGCCCATTTCTTCGACCAGCGGCTGCACCATCTTCCAGAAGAAGTCACCGCGCACACCCAGCATCCACCCATGACGCAAAGCACGGCGAATGATTCGGCGCAGCACGTAACCACGACCTTCGTTGGATGGCAGAACACCGTCGACGATCAGGAACGAACATGCGCGAATGTGATCGGCGATCACACGCAACGACTTGTTCGCAAGATCGGCTGTCTTTGTCAGTTTCGCGGCGACTTTGATCAAGTGCTGAAACAGATCGATCTCATAATTGGAGTGCACGTGCTGCAGCACGGCGGCAAGACGTTCCAGGCCCATGCCGGTATCCACGCATGGCGCAGGCAAAGGCGACAGCGTGCCGTCCGGCGCACGATCGAACTGCATGAACACCAAATTCCAGATTTCGATGTAACGGTCGCCGTCTTCATCGGGCGAACCCGGCGGGCCGCCGGCGATGTCCGGACCGTGGTCATAAAAGATTTCGGTACACGGACCGCACGGGCCCGTATCAGCCATCTGCCAGAAGTTGTCGGAGGCGTATGGCGCACCCTTGTTGTCGCCGATGCGCACGATGCGCTCGGCCGGCACGCCGATTTCCTTGTTCCAGATGCCGTAGGCCTCGTCATCGGTGTGATAGACGGTGACCCACAATTTATCTGACGACAGCTTAAGTACGACCGTCAGCAATTCCCATGCATAGCGGATCGCATCGCGTTTGAAATAGTCGCCGAACGACCAGTTGCCCAGCATCTCGAAGAAGGTGTGGTGGCGCGCGGTATAGCCCACGGAATCAAGATCGTTATGCTTGCCGCCCGCGCGCAGGCAGCGCTGAACATCGGCCGCGCGCACGTACGGCAACTTCTCGCTGCCGAGGAACACGTTCTTGAACTGCACCATGCCCGAGTTGGTGAACAACAAGGTTGGATCGCTGGCCGGCACCAGCGAGCTGGACGGCACGATGGTGTGATCCTTGGTGCGGAAATAGTCGAGGAAAGCAGATCGGATATCAGCGGTTTTCATGCATGTCGGGGAAGTAAAAGACGAAAAGGACGCGACGCAGCGCCGCCGCGGTCAGCCCATCGCTCCAGCTTGGAGCTCGGACCTCAAGCGTTTTCGTCGGCAGCGTCGTCCACGTCGGCGTGGGTTACATGACGTACTGTGGCGGCGGGAAAGCCCCGGCGCAAGAGGAATTGCGCCCGGCGGGCACGTTCGACAGGGTCCGCCGTGCCCGTGGAGCCGTAGCGACGGCGCAACTGCGCGGCGGCGGAGTCGGCCCAGTCAATCTCCAAGGCGTCGAGCAGGCTGCGGATGCGTGCGTCCGAAAGCCCATGGCTTTTCAGTTCCGCGCGCAAACGCATGGGGCCGTATCCCTGGGCGGAACGGCTGCGGATCAGCACTTCGGCGAAGCGCTCGTCGTCCTGATAATGCTGCTCACCCAGACGATCCAGCGCCGCACCGGCCTCGTCACGGGCATAGCCACCGCGATCCAGCTTCTGCCGCAATTCGCGGCGAGAATGCTCCCGGCGCGCAAGCAAGCCCAGCGCCTTGCTGTAGGCGCTGGGCTTGGCTTTATCGGTGTCTTTGTCGCCGGGTTTGCGTTTCATGACCCAAGGGCTGCGCCGTTCGCTTAGAAAACCCGGTAAACCTGTCCGGTCTGCGCGCCTTCGACGCTGCGGCTGAAAGCCAGCGCAGAGCGCGCCGCAGTCACCGGTTCGAAACCGCGGAAGAACGGCGCGTAGCTCGACATGGCCTCGACCAGCACGTTGGGACTAACAACATTGATACGCAGGCCGCGCGGTAGTTCGATGGCGGCAGCGCGAACGAAAGCCTCCACCGCGCCGTTGACCAGGCTGGCGGAGCTACCCTGCACAATCGGTTGTTCGGACAAAATGCCCGTGGTGAGCGTGATGGACCCGCCATCGCGCAGATGATCGCGCGCGGCCAGGGCAAGATTTACCTGCCCCAGCAGTTTGTCGTTGATACCCAGCGTATGCAGCGATTCGCCGTACGGCGCCGGCTTGAAATCCGCCAGCGGCGCGAAGGTGACTTTGCCCGCCGCACTGATCACCGCATCCAGCTCGCCTGCTTGCTTCAATCCATTGCGAATGCTTTGGACATCGGTGAGGTCGATGTTGATGCTGCCGGAGTTGCGTCCGGCAGCGATCATTTCATGACGCTGACCCAGCTCAGCCGCGACCGCGCGTCCCAATGTGCCCGATGCACCGACCAGCAGAATTCGCAGACGCCGCTCGCTCATGCTCAGACCTCTTCCAGCGCCTCTTCGGAAGAGGCTGGCGTGGCCTTACCACCACTGGTCACCAGCAGACGCGAACGCAGCTCGCGATCGAGCTCGTTGGTAATCGCCTGGTTGTCGCGGAGGAACTGACGCACGTTCTCCTTGCCCTGGCCGATACGCTCGCCTTTGTAGCTGTACCAGGCGCCGGATTTGTCGATCAGGTTCTGCGCCACGCCCAGCTCGATGATCTCGCCCTCGCGCGATGTACCTTCGCCGTAGAGGATTTCGAACTCAGCCTGACGGAACGGCGGCGCCACCTTGTTCTTCACCACTTTTACGCGTGTTTCGGAGCCAATGACTTCCTCGCCCTTCTTCACCGCGCCGATGCGGCGAATATCCAGGCGCACCGAGGCGTAGAACTTCAACGCATTGCCGCCCGTGGTGGTTTCGGGACTACCGAACATCACGCCGATCTTCATGCGGATCTGGTTGATGAAGATCACCAGGCAGTTGGATTTCTTGATGTTGGCGGTGAGCTTGCGCAGCGCCTGGCTCATCAGGCGAGCGTGCAGGCCGACGTGGGAGTCGCCCATTTCACCCTCGATTTCAGCCTTGGGCGTGAGCGCGGCGACCGAGTCGACTACGACCATGTCCACCGCGCCGGAGCGCACCAGCATGTCGGCAATTTCCAGCGCCTGTTCGCCGGTATCGGGCTGCGAAACGAGCAGATCGTCGACGTTGACGCCCAATTTCTGCGCATAGGAGGGATCCAGCGCGTGCTCGGCGTCGACGAAGGCCGCCGTGCCACCGTTCTTTTGGCAGCTGGCGATGGCTTGCAGCGTCAAGGTGGTTTTACCCGAGGATTCCGGGCCGTAGATTTCGACCACGCGGCCGCGTGGCAGACCACCGACGCCCAGCGCGATATCCAGGCCCAGCGAACCGGTGGAGACGGTCTCGATGACGTCGTCAATGCGGTCACCCAGGCGCATCACGGCGCCTTTGCCGAATTGCTTCTCGATTTGGCCGAGGGCGGAAGCGAGCGCCTTGCGCTTGTTGTCATCCATCGTGTTTATTCCGGTCGTGGGAGGTATGGCGTGCATGATGCCCGGTCGTTGTCTCACGGGCTGGGATCGATGCGGGTTTTGAGTATCCCACATCGGTCAAGCTGGCTAGCTGGCTAAATGCTGATCAACCCGTCAGCGTTTCGCGGATGCCCGCGAGCGCGGCGGCCACGGTCTGCCGGCGCACGGCTTCGCGATCGCCAGCAAAATGAAACAGCTTGGCGCGGGCGTAGCCACCGCGCCGCTTCCAGCCGATCCACACGGTGCCCACGGGTTTTTCCGGCGTGCCGCCGCTAGGTCCGGCGATGCCCGTTACCGCCACGGCCATACCGGCGCCGAAACGAGCCAGCGCGCCGGATACCATTTCCAGCACGGTTTCCTCGCTGACCGCGCCGGTGCGCTCCAGCGTGCGGGGATTGACGCCCAGCAAGGCTTCCTTCGCCCCGTAGCTGTACGTGACGACGCCTGCATCGAACCAGGCAGAACTGCCCGGCAGATCGGTCAGCGTCTTGGCGATCCAGCCGCCCGTGCAGGATTCGGCCGTCACCACCATCAGCTTGTGCTGCTGCACGTCGGCGGCGACTTGTGCGGCCCACGTCGCCAATTCGGCGTCAGTAGGAACGGATGACAACTCCATGCGAGACTCCACATTCACTCGACGCCCCTACAGCAGGCGCGAAGCTCTCGTTGTACCCCTTTCCGCGCCATGACGCCAAGACTTGACCTGATGACTCAAGACGAACTTTCGCTGCACTCTCCCATGATGCGGCAGTACCTCACGACCAAGGCCGCGCATCCGGACGTGCTTTTGTTCTTCCGCATGGGCGATTTCTACGAGCTGTTCTACGACGACGCACGCAAGGCGGCGCGGCTGCTCGATATAACGCTCACGCAGCGCGGCCAGTCTGCGGGGCAACCGATTCCCATGGCTGGCGTGCCGTATCACGCGGTGGAAAATTATCTGGCCAAACTGGTGCGGCTGGGCGAATCGGTGGCGATCTGTGAGCAGATCGGCGATCCGGCGCTCTCCAAGGGACCGGTGGAACGCAAAGTAGTGCGCATCGTGACGCCGGGTACGGTGACCGATGCCGCATTGTTGGAAGAACGCCGCGACAACCTGCTGCTGGCCATTGCCGCAGGCACGCACGGCAGCTATGGCCTGGCCTGGGTCGATCTTTCCAGTGGCCGCTTCCTACTTAGCGAGGTGTCGAATGCGGAAGCGCTCGCCGCCGAATTGGCGCGCCTGCAGCCGGCCGAAACACTGGTTGGCGAAGATGTGGTGTGGCCGAAGCTGGTGAGTACCCTGCCCGGCGTGCGCAAGCGTCCACCATGGCATTTCGACAGCGATGCCGCGCAGCGCGAACTCAACCGCTTCTTCGGCACGCGCGATCTCGGCGGCTTTGGCGTCGACAACCTGCCAATGGCCATCGCTGCGGCTGGCTGCCTGCTTGGCTATGTCGAGGAAACCCAGAAAAGTGCGCTGCCGCACCTTTCGGGGATGGCGGTGGAAAGCGCCAGCGAAACGATTGCGCTGGATGCAGCCACGCGCCGCAACCTGGAACTGGACACGCACCCCAGCGGGCGCACCGAACACACCTTGCTCGGTGTGCTGGACGAGACCGTAACGCCGATGGGCGCGCGCCTGATGCGTCGCTGGCTGAATCGCCCGTTGCGTTCACGCGAGATATTGCGTCGCCGGCACCAAGCTATCGGTGCATTGATCGAAACGCGCCGCTACGAAAGTTTGCGAGATCAACTGCGCGGCATCGGCGACCTGGAACGCATCCTCGCGCGCGTGGCGTTACGTTCGGCGCGCCCACGCGATCTCTCCACGCTGCGCGACGGTCTCGCGGCGGCACCTGCCCTGCGCGCATCGATCGCTACGCTCGACAGTCCACTACTGCACGATCTGGTCAATGGTATCGGCGATCACGCAACAACGGCGGAGTTGCTCACCCGCGCCATCGTGGCGCAACCACCCGTGTTGTTGCGCGACGGCGGCATCGTCGCCGACGGTTACGACGCCGAATTGGATGAACTACGTCGTCTTTCCACGCATGCCGACCAATACTTGGTCGAACTTGAGGAGCGTGAGAAAGCGGCCAGCGGCATTCCCACGCTCAAAGTCGGCTACAACCGCGTGCATGGCTACTACATCGAGATCAGCAAGGCACAATCGGACAAAGCGCCCACGCACTACACGCGC
>JAATFF010000078.1 GCA_015655335.1 Lysobacterales bacterium
CGACGTCCCCCCGGTTTTGAGTAGCACAACGATTTGGAGTCCAATCCCTCAACGAACGGAGATTGGACGTGAAGAAGCGGTTTACCGAAGAACAGATCATCGGTTTCCTGCGTGAGGCGGAAGCCGGCATGCCGGTGAAGGAGCTGTGCCGCAAGCACGGTTTCAGCGAGGCGTCGTACTACCTGTGGCGGAGCAAGTTCGGCGGCATGAGCGTGCCCGATGCCAAGCGCCTGAAGGATCTGGAGACGGAGAACGCTCGACTGAAGAAGCTGCTGGCCGAGCACGTCCTTGAGAACGAGGTCATCAAGGAAGCCCTGCGAAAAAAGTGGTGACCGCACCGGCGCGACGCGAGCTGGTGCGGCAGATGGTGGACAAGGGGTTGAGCGAGCGTCGGTCATTGGCGATCGTGGGCATGAGTGCCAGCGCCTATCGCTACGCGACACGTCCGGATCGCAACGAGGCGCTTCGGCAACGGATCGTGGAGCTGGCGCAGCGGCACAAGCGCTACGGCGTGGGGATGATCCACCTGAAGCTACGGCAAGAGGGATTGCTCGTGAACTACAAACGCGTGGAGCGTCTGTACCAGGAAGCGAAGCTGCAGGTGCGTCGGCGCAAGCGGAAGAAAGTACCGGTGGCCGAACGGCAGCCGCTGTTGCGGCCATCGGCACCCAACGAGGTATGGTCGATGGACTTCGTGTTCGATCGCACGGCGGATGCCCGCGTCATCAAGTGTCTGACCGTGGTCGACGATGCCACCCACGAGTCGGTCGTTATCGAGGTCGAGCGGGCCATCTCCGGCATGGGTCTAACGCGCGTGCTGGATCGGCTTGCGCTCAGCCGCGGCCTGCCCAAGGTGATTCGCAGCGACAACGGCAAGGAGTTCTGCGGCAAGGCCATGGTCACCTGGGCACACGAGCGTGGTGTGCAGCTTCGCCTCATCGAACCGGGCAAGCCGAACCAGAACGCCTACATCGAATCGTTCAATGGACGCTTCCGCGACGAATGCCTCAACGAACACTGGTTTCCTAGCCTGTTGCACGCACGCACCGAGATTGAAAGCTGGCGTCGGGAATACAACGAGGAACGACCCAAGAAGGCGCTGGGCGGACTGACTCCCGCCGACTATGCCAAGCAGTTAAAGTAATCCCGGACTCTAATTCGCTCCGCTACTGAAAGCGGGGGGACGTCGAGGCATTCACATAGTTGGCTCGTCGCAAAAGCAATGTCCGTTATGTCGGTTAATGAATGTCAGCACTCGATTACATTCACCGCCAATCCCCCACGCGACGTCTCCTTGTATTTGTCCTTCATGTCGCGACCGGTGTCGCGCATGGTCTTGATCACCTTGTCGAGCGATACGCGATGCTTGCCGTCGCTCTTCAACGCCATGCGGCTGGCATTGATCGCTTTGACCGAGCCCATCGCGTTGCGTTCGATGCAGGGAATCTGCACGAGGCCGCCGATCGGATCGCACGTAAGCCCGAGGTTGTGTTCCATGCCGATTTCCGCGGCGTTCTCGACCTGCAGTACGCTGCCTCCGAGCGCCGCGGTGAGGCCGCCAGCGGCCATGGAACAGGCCACGCCGACTTCGCCCTGGCAGCCCACTTCCGCGCCGGAGATGGAGGCGTTTTCCTTATAGAGGATGCCAATCGCAGCAGCGGTAAGCATGAAGTCGATGACCCCGCTTTCGTCGGACTTCGGACAGAAGCGGTGGTAGTAATGCAACACCGCCGGCACGATGCCGGCCGCGCCGTTGGTCGGTGCTGTCACAACGCGCCCGCCCGCCGCGTTTTCTTCATTGACGGCCAGTGCGTAAAGATTCACCCAGTCGAGAATGGTAAGTGGATCCCTGAGCGCCGCTTCGGGCTGGTTGCGCAGTTCGGCCGCCATCGCCGGTGCGCGGCGCGCTACCTTGAGACCACCTGGCAATACGCCTGGTGAGCGCAGGCCACGCTCGACGCAACCCTGCATGGCTTTCCAGATGGTGAGCAGCCCGGCACGAACGTCGGCTTCGCTGCGCCACACCTTTTCGTTTTCCATCATCAGCTGAGCGATGGTCAGCCCATGCTGTTGGCACAACGCAAGTAATTGGTCGCCGCTGGCGAAGGGATAAGGCTGTTCTGTGGTGTCGGCCACAATACGGTCTTCGGCGGCTTCGTCGTGGTTAACCACGAAACCGCCGCCGACAGAGTAGTAATCGCGCGTTGCCAGTTCGTTGCCGTCGGCATCGTAGGCGGAGAAGCGCATGCCGTTGGTGTGGAAGGGAAGTTTCTGGCGCTTGTTGAAAACGAGGTCGCGTTTCTCTTCGAAATCGATCTCGTGTTTGCCGAGGACACGAATGCGGTGCGTGGCCCGCACTCGCTTGAGGATCTCCGGGATGCGGTCGGGATCGACCTTGTCGGGCGATTCGCCCTCGAAACCGAGCAATACGGCCTTGTCCGTGCCGTGGCCTCGTCCCGTCATGGCGAGCGAGCCGTAAAGCTCCGCGCGCACGCGTACGACGCGATCGAGCACGCCTTTTTCTTCCAGCCAGCGCTCGGAAAAACGAAGCGCGGCACGCATGGGACCGACGGTATGGGAAGAGGACGGACCGATGCCGATCTTGAAGATGTCGAAAGCGCTGACGGCCATAGGTGTACTGCGATGACGGGGATGAACTCGCTATTCTACGCGGGCGCTCACCTCACAGCAGTCTATTTTGGGGTGCTCTGATCCATTCTGCGTGGTCGGCATGATGTCCAGAAGGCCCGCAGGCTGTGTTGCTGGCCGTCTTGCCAAGCTGCGCGACGCAGCCTGCGGGCCTTCTGGACATCACCCCCTCATTCAAATTCAATAAGCGGGGCCGGGACTGTCTGCCCGCATATCTTCGGGGCGCCGGCTCGACAGACGGCCAGTCTGCCTTCGCCAGCGCCCCTGCGATCTGCGAGCAGACAGTGCCAGTGACGACCACGCAGAATGGATCAGAGCACCCCAAACGTATGGCTGAATTCGTGCTCTACCAACGGGATTATTGCCACCTGTGCGACCAGGCGCTGGCCGTGCTGGCCCAGGCGCGGGCGCCGGATTTCGATAGCGTGTGGGTGGACGACAGCCAGGAGCTGCAAGATCGCTACGGCACGCGAGTACCGGTGTTGCGCGATTCGCGCGATGGGCGCGAATTTGACTGGCCGTTCGATGAAATGGCCGTGCGGGACTTCTTCGCACAAGGCTGATCGGGCGCTTAGCGGTCGCGCCCGATCCGTTGCCGCGCTTATTTCGCGCTAAGCACCAAATGAGCGGTGACTTTCACGTCGGCGCCAATAACGGATGTATCGGCGTATTGGCCGCCACCGACACTGAAATCCAGACGCTTGACCGTACCGACGACATCCAGCGTCGCACCAGCGCCCTGCGGCTTAAAGGTGACGTTGAGGCTTACCGGCTTGGTTACGCCGTGTAGTGTCAACGTGCCATCGGCAACGACCTGGGCGCCTTGTTGACGAAATCCGGTGGTGACGAAGTGCGCCTGCGGGTATTTCGCCACATTGAAGAAATCCGGGCCGGGCAGCGCGCTATCGCGATCGTTGTCGCCGGTCTTTGCGCTGGCCAGATCGACGGTGACATCGAATTTCGAAGCGGCCAGTTTGGCTTGGTCGTAGCTGATCGCTGCCGTCCATTTGTCGAAGTGGCCAGCAAATCCGCTGCCCTGAAAACTGCTGCTGAAACCGAGCGTGCTACCGGCCGGTTGCACGGTGTAGTCAGCCGCACTGGCGATGGCGGGGATGGCCAACGCGATCAGCAAAACGAGCGGGCAATGCTTGATACGAAAAGTCATGGGAGCTCTCCTGAAGGGGCTTTGCGTTGACGCACACGGCCGAACGGCAGCATGCGGCGCAATACGTTGTCCTGATCGAAAATATGATGTTTCAGCGCTGCGCCGACATGACCCACCAATACGAGCAGCAACAAATAAAACAAGTACTCGTGAATGGCGTGCGCGGTGTGCGCAAGCTCGTCGTTCTTGGCGGTCAGTGCGGGCAGGTTGAACAATTTGAACCACTGCAACGGAAAGCCGTGCAGGGAGTTGTACCACCATCCCGTCAGCGGCATCGCAAGGATGAAGCCGTACAACAACACGTGCGTGACATGCGCGGCGATGCGCTGCCAGCGCGGGCCCGGCTCATCCGGCGGTGCGCGGTCGAACAGGCGCCACGCCACGCGTAGTGCGAACAAGGCAAGAATGGTCAGGCCGATCGACTTGTGGAGCGCATAGATGCTGATCTTGCTCATCGATGGCGACATGCCCGTCATCAGCAAGCCCCACACGCCGTTGCAGAGAATCCCCAGTGCGACCACCCAATGAAACAGTTTTGCCACCGATCCCCACTGACGATCGTTGCTACGCAAGCTCATGGGTGTTCCTTGTTGTCGGTCGGTGTTTGACTATCACTATCGCCGATACCTTCCAGTTCCAGCCAGATCGTCACGCTATGACCGATGGCATTGGGAAAGCCGGTAACGCCGAATGTCGTGCGATCGAGCATGGCGGTGGCAGAGAAGCCGGCGATGGTGTGCAGGCCATAGATCGTTTTGCCGACGCGATTGACGCGGAAAGGAATATCCATCGGCCGGCTTGCGCCATGAAAATGGAGTACGCCATGCAAAACGCCGTGCGTGGCGTCTGTGCGTTCCACGGAAGTGCTGGTGAAGTGCGCCGTTGGATACGCTTTGCAATCGAGCAGCGAAGGCTTGCACACCGCCTCGTTCCATGCGGCATCGCCCATATTCAAGCTGGTCATGTCGATGTCCAGCTCGGTGCCTGAATGAGTCCAGTCATCCGGATCAAAACGCAGCCATCCACGGGCGATATGCAGCTGTCCCAACGGTCTGGAAAAGCCGTCGTGGTCGATGCTGAAGACGATTTGGCTATGCACGGGGTCATAGCGGTACATGGCGGGCGTTGCCTGCACGGCAAGCGGTGCTAACGCATAGCCGATGCAGAACGTCAGGAAACGGTAAACATGCCGGCGATTCATCCCGGAAGTCTGGCCGAAACGGTGCGGGGCTTCCAGCTCAGCGGCCGAAACGGATTGTTGCCGGTCCGGCGACATTGGGGCGGCCAATCTGCATTATGTCGAAAGGACATGCGGTTAACTTGCGGATTTGGCATGATTCGCTCCGTGCGGGGGTGTACGAAGGGAACCTTCGCCTGACGTGCCTGAGGGGGCCACTGTGTCGGTTTTCGTGTTGGGGCTGGCCTTCCTGCTGGGTGCATCCGCGCCGAGTGGAGCGTCGTCGACGGCATCTCCGTCGTCTGCGCCCGTCCCCGCGCAGGCCATGCACGCGCCGGATGCCGCGCCGCTGCCCACGCCCCAGTTCCGCCGCTACGGTATCGATGACGGGCTGCCTAGCAGCAGCGTTTATGCGGTCGCGCAAGATCGTCACGGTGCCATTTGGTTCGGGACCAAAGGTGGCATCGCCCGTTTCGATGGCGTGCACTTCCAGATTTTCCGCCATATCGAGAACGATCCGGATTCGCTCTACAACAACGAAATTTCATCCTTGATCGTTGATCGGCAGGGGAACATCTGGGCCGGTGGCCTGGATGCGGGCTTGAATCGCTACGACACCGCCTCCGGCAAATTCACCCATTGGAAACACGACCCCACCGACCCGCGCAGTTTGACGAGCGATCGCGTCTGGGTGGTCACCCAGACACCCGATGGTGCGATCTGGGTCGGCACCAGCGAAGGGCTCGATCGCATGCTGCCCGATGAGCGTGGATTCGAGCATGTGACGAACCCATTGCTCGGCTTGAATTCCCACGATTTCGGCACGGTCGCTGCGTTGTATGTCGATCCGCAAGGACGGTTGTGGGCCGGTTCCGACCGGGGCGTGTTCCGCCGCGATACCGATGGAAATTTTGTGCGCATCAAGCCGGTCGATCCGGAACAATCAATGGATGCTTGGCGCATCGATGGCAACGGCGACGAAGTACGTATCGCCACCGAACGCGGATTGTTGATGGTGGGGGCCGACGGCTTGGCGCGTCCTTTCGGCGCGCCGGTCATTCCCGACGACACCAACGTCATGACCAGCACGCGCGACGCGGCCGGCCATCTATGGATCGGTACACAGCGGGGCATGTATCTGCAGGCGCGCCGCGATGGTCCCGTGACCGAGGTGATCGACCAGCCGCTGCTCTACGGCGACTTGCCCGGCAGCTGGATATGGCAGACGCTCGTGGACCGTGAAGGCGGCCTGTGGGTCACGCTGTTGGATGGCGGCGTGGGCTATCTCGCGCCGGGCTGGAACAGCTTCAGCCGCTTCACGCACATTCCCGATGATCAGAACAGCCTGCGCGATTCGGTCGCGACGACGATGGCGGGCGGTCGCGACGGGCGACATGTGTGGGTTGGCGAGCGCGAAGGCCGTATCGACCGCCTGGATCCGGCCACGGGTAGCGTCGAACATATTCTCAGCAATCTGCGCGGCGACGTGCTTGGCATGACTGAAGACAACCATCAGCGCCTGTGGGTGGCGCTGCAAGGTTCGCTTTATCGCTACGACTACGTGCACGACCGTCTCGATCAGGTTGATCCGCAGGGAGCCAAGCTCAAGCGCCCGCTCGAGGTGGAGTCAGGGCCGGACGGCAAGATGTATGCGCGCACGTTCGGGCAAGGCATATTGCGGATCGATCCGGAGACCTTGGCCGTTTCCGACGTAGCGATGGACAAGCCGAACGAAAAGGTGATGCTCGGCAGCCAGATGATGCTCTACAAGGGCACCTTCTGGTACGCCAGCGACGGCGGCATGATGCGGTTGGATCAAGCGCACGACCGATTCGTGATGGTGCCGGGCGGCCCCACGGGTGATCCGGTCGATGCATTCGACTTCGATCGCACCGGTATCTGGGTGGCCACGGAAAACGCTTTGCTGCACTACCACGTGCAAGGGCAGGGCATGGTGCTGGATCAGACGGTGGACGCCACGCATGGCTGGCCCTCCCTGAAGGCAGTCGATCTCGACGTCGATTGCTTCGGACGCGTATGGGTTTTCACGCACGACGGTTTGTGGCGGTTCAATCCGCAAAAGAACACGTTCCATCAGCTGGGTTTGCAGAACGGCCTTGCGAATGGCGAGTTCGCGCGCGGTTATGCCTTGTTGCCTAGCGGCAATCTGTATGCGGCCACTTTCGGTGGCGTCGCGGGCTTCGATCCGGACAGCGTCGATGCGCCGCCGGTGCCTCCGACGTTGTCGATCACACAGATCACCGTGCGACGCAAAGGCGTAGAGCAAAATCTGGCGTTTGGCTCGCAACCGGTAAAAATCGGTTGGCACGACAGTCAGTTGCATATCCAGGCGCGGGTGTTCTCGTACATCGATCCGTGGGCCAATCAATACCGGTTCCGTCTTAATGGCTTCGACACGGATTGGGTCGATCGCGATAACCACGGCGAACGGGAGTTCACCGGCCTGGGCAGTGGCGACTACACGCTGGACATCATGGCGCGCGGCGCGGATGGCGGATGGGTGCAACTGGATAGGCCGCTGCACTTCCGCGTGCAATCGCCACCTTGGTTGCGCTGGTGGGCATGGCTGCTATATGCCGGTCTGGCGATAGCGGTGGCGCTTTTGTCGCTGCTGGCTTGGCGCCGGCGGCTGGCGCACCAGCATCGCATGCAACTGGCGGAGCAGCGACATCAGATCGCCGAACAGGCGAGTGCGGCGAAGAGCCAGTTCCTTGCCACGCTCAGCCATGAAATTCGTACGCCGATGACGGGTGTGATCGGCATGGCCGAATTGCTGCTAAGCACGCCGCTCAATAGTATGCAGCGCGAGTACGCCGAAGCGATGCAGCGCGCCAGTCATGTGCTGCTCAAATTGTTGAACGATGCGTTGGATCTTGCCCGTATCGAAGCGGGCAAATTGATCTTGGAGTCCGCGCCGTTCGATGTGCGATGTCTCGTGCAGGATGTGGAGCGCCTGCAAAAGGGCGCGGCACACGCGAAAGGTCTGACACTCAGTGTGCAGATCGATGCAGGCGTACCGATGTCGCTCATCGGCGATGCATTGCGCATCCAGCAAGTGCTGTTCAACCTCGTCAACAACGCGGTGAAATTTACCGAACGCGGCAGCATCGCCATCCATCTCGGCTGGCTCGATGATTATTTGTGGTTGGATGTGAGCGATACCGGCCCCGGCATTTCCGAAACCAGTCGCGTACGCCTATTCCGCCGGTTCGAACAGGACGAAGGCCCGCAACGCAGTATCGGAAGCGGCCTTGGCCTGGCGATCTGAAATGGGCTGGTGAGCTTGATGGGCGGCAGTCTCGGTTTGGAGTCGGCGCTTGGAGAGGGCAGCACGTTCCGTGTGCGTCTGCCGTTGCAGATTTCGCCAGAGACCCCGCATGTGCGGCCGGAACGTTCGGGCCGGCTGGACGGACGCGTGCTGGATGTGCTGCTGGTGGAAGGCGACGCCACCGTGACCAATGCGATTCGCGGCATGCTGGAGCATCAAGGGCATCGCGTGCGGTGTGCGACGCATGGGCTGAACGCGCTGGCGGAACTGGCACAGGATCCTTGCGACGTGATCTTGCTCGATCTCGACTTGCAGGGTATCGATGGATTTCAGGTGGCGCAGCTGATACGCCAAGGTGAAGGCGCTGGCGAGCATGTGCCGATTATTGCGATGACAACGCGTACGCGAGCGGAAGAAGTGGATCGCGGGCACCAGATCGGCATCGATGGATTCTTGCGCAAGCCGTTGACAGGCGTGCAGCTTTCGGCGGCCCTGGTAGCAGCGCTGGCGGCGCGATCGGAAACGAATCCTGCTTGAAGGGCGGCGTAAACCCGCCGTTTTTCACATATCGAATTTGTTTACTTCAAACCCGAGCCGTTGATATTCCCGCCAACGCAGGCGCGAGCCTTCGCGTTCGGCGGGATCGGCGGCAACGACTTCGAGGATGCGATCGCCATAACTTTGCGGACATTGCTCGCGCAGGTTGATGGTGAGTGCGCGCACCGGTGTGTCGATGCCAGGCGGCACGATCAATACCGCGGTGTGTTCGTCGTCGTCATCGCCGGCAAGTTGATGCGAGATGAAGGTGTCTTCATCCAAAGCCCACAACATCTCGTCGAGCGCTTCGGCTTGGGTGAAGTCGCGGGTGAGAATGAGGGTGGGTTGTTGCGCAGCAAATGCCTTGCGTGCCAATTCGCACACCAGCAGCAGCGGTTGCTCGCTGAAGCGCGGTTTGGCGATCAAGTAGAAGTCGGCGCGAGGCATGAGGGCGGCGTCCTGGTTCCCCGTCAATCCGATGCAACGCCGGAATGACGGGGACGATCCATCAAACGGTGCGATCGATCAGCCATTGTGCCAAGAGCGGCACGGGGCGACCGGTGGCCAGTCCCTTGCGACCTTCATCCCATGCGGTGCCGGCAATATCCAAGTGCGCCCAGCGTTGGCCTTCCGTGAAACGCGAAAGAAAGCAGCCTGCAGTGATGGCGCCAGCATTTTTGCCGCCGATGTTGGCAACGTCGGCGAAACCGGAGTCGAGCTGCGCGTGGTAGTCGTCCCATAGGGGCAAACGCCACGCGCGATCGAGCGTATCTTCACCCGCGCTGAGCAGTTCGTTGGCCAGGTCGTCGTGCTTGCTCATCAAGCCACTGGCGTGTTTGCCCAGTGCGATCACGCAGGCGCCGGTGAGCGTGGCGGCATCGATCATCGCCTGTGGCCGGAAGGTTTGTGCGGTATAGGTGAGCGCATCGCACAGAATCAGGCGACCTTCGGCATCGGTGTTGAGTACTTCGATGGTGAGGCCGGAGAGGCTGGTCAGCACGTCGCTCGGGCGATAGGCATCGCCGTCGGGCATGTTCTCCACCGCGGGCACCACGCAAACCAGATTGAGCTTCAAGCCCATCTTTACCGCCGACACAAAGGCACCCAGTACGCCGGCGGCGCCGCCCATGTCGAACTTCATTTCTTCCATGCCGGGACCAGGCTTCAAGCTGATACCGCCGGTGTCGAACGTGATGCCCTTGCCAACGAAGGCGTAAGGTTTTTCGTCGGCAGCGCCGCCTTTGTATTCCAGAACGATCAGCTTGGGCTTGTTGGCCGAACCGCGACCGACGGCGAGCAACGAACCGAAGCCAAGCTTGGCCATCTCTTCGTGGTCGAGCACATTGCAGCTGACGTTGTCCTGGCCTGTGGCGAATTGTGCGGCTTGCTCGGCGATGTAGGCCGGGTTGCAAATATTGGGCGGAAGATTGGCCAGCTCGCGTGCGAAGTGCACACCTTCGGCGATGGCGCGCGCCTGGTCCAGACCGGCTTGCGCATCGTCCGCACCGGCAAACGTCATGCTGCCCAGCTCCGGCTGGCTGCTTTTCTCGCGCGGCTTGAAGGTGGCGGTGTAACGGTACGTGGCGTGATCGGCGGCCAACGCGGCGGTGCGCACGCGCCAGGCGGCGTCGCGGCCGGGAACGTCCACCTCGGCGAGGAACGACACGGCGGCATCAATCGGCAACCGGGCGATGGCGCGGGCCGCTTCGAGGTTCACTTTCTGGAAGCGTGCGCCGTCGAACGTCTTTTGCGTACCCAGGCCGACCACCAGCACGCGCTTGGCCTGAACGCCCTCCGGTGCGAACAGCACCGTGGTGGAACCTGCCTTGCCGGTGATGTCGCCACTTTCGATCTGGCGCTTGATCGCGCCGCCCGCTGCACTGTCCACGCGTGCCGCCGCACTGGTGAGCAGGCCGTTTTCGTAGACGCCGACCACCAGACAGGGGGTTTCGACGGTTTCGGGGGCGGCGAAGTCGAGGCTGAATTGAAGCGTCATCATCAAGATCCTGCGGGAGGCCGGCGTGCGTCGAACCGGCTAGACTTAGGGTTTGCCTCCCCAGGGTCGGAGGGGCATGGAACCCACGATTCTATCGCATGCTGAGCATCCTAGACCGATACTTCCTACGTGAGCTTGGCCAGACCGTCGGCGCCACGGTCATCGTGCTGTTGGTCATCATGGCCGGCACATCGTTCGCCCACGTGCTGGAACAGGTGGCCAAGGGTAGCTTTCCGGCCAGCGTGATGTTCCAGGTGCTGGGTCTGAATATGGTCGACAGTCTGTCCAGCATGTTGCCGCTGGCGGGGTTCCTGGGCGTTCTGCAATCGTTCGGGCGTATGTATCGCGAAAGCGAAATGCACGTGCTTTCCTCGTCGGGCATGGGTATGGCCGGGCTGCTGCGGCCGATGGCGATCATCGCGGTGGTGATGATCGCGATGGTCAGCGCGGTGTCGATGTGGCTGGGCCCGCTGGCTTCGCGTACCTCCGATAGCCTGGTTGCCGCGGCTAACCGGTCGGTGATCGCCGCAGGTCTCGATGCCGGTCGTTTCACCGAGCTGCCGGGCAAGGGCGGCATCATTCTGGTCGACACGTTGAGCCGCGACGGTGGCGAACTCGGCAACACTTTTATTGCCGCCGAACGCACCAACCGCGACGGCAGCCTGGTCATGAAGATGGTGACGGGCAAACACGGACACCTGTATTCCAACAGCGATGCCAGCAACCGCTATCTCGCTTTGTATACCGGTTGGCAGTACGAAATTCCGCTGGGCGCCGATAACTGGCGGCGCATGACATACGAACGCAACGACAGCGCTTTATCGGCGATCCAATCCGATGATGCGGAGGATCCGATCCATAACCTGGACATGACCGATCTGATGAACAACGTCACGCCCGACGCCCGCGCCGAGTTTGCGTGGCGCACGGTCGTGCCGATGATGACGCTGGCCCTATTGATGCTGGCAATGCCTTTGTCACGGCAAAGCCCACGCGAGCCGCGCTATGGACGTATGCTGATCGCGGTGCTGGGCTTCTACCTCTATTCCAACTTGTTGGCGTTCTGCCGCGGTCAGCTGGCCAAGGGCCACTGGCATCATGCCCTGCCGATGTGGCTACTCAGCCTAGCGCTTTTCGCGATTGCTGCTTGGTCTTTCCGTAATCATTACGTAGCGCGCAAACCGCGCAGGGCGAGCGCCTGATGGCAAGTTTGCGTGTAAAACGAGTGGACTGGCTGATCGGCGTGACCGTACTCGGCTCGATGCTGATGGTCTGGCTGGTGCTGGTAGGCCTAGACGCCATGCTGCAGTTCGTGCGCCAGCTCGGCTTTATCGGCCGCAACGGATACACGCTGAGCAATGCAGTCTTCTACATCGTGGTGACGCTCCCTCGCCGTATGTACGAGATGTTCAGCTTCGCAGCGTTGATCGGCGGCTTGCTGGGTTTGGGCGGCTTGGCGTCTACCGGGGAGCTGACCGCTTTGCGTGCGGCGGGTATGTCGCGCTTGCGTATTGCCGTGTCGGCGGTTGGTATCGTGGCCGTGCTCGTGGTTGGCGTGGTGATCATGGGCGAAACCATCGGGCCGTGGGGCGACCAACAAGCGCAGGCGCTAGAGCTGCGGCTTCGTTCGGGCGGCACCATGGGTCGCACCAGTAGTGGTTTATGGGCGCGCGATGGCGACCGAATTATCAATGCCAAAGACAGTACGTTGCGTACTAACAGTGATCACTCTTACGTGCAGCTGATCGATGTGCGCGTGTTCACCCTGACTGCTGATGGGCAGCAGCTAAGCCGCTTCGACCAGGCCAGTACGGCCGAGCAAGTCGGCAAGCAATGGGTGCTCGATAACGTGCGAACCTCGACGATCGACGATGTCGGCGTGCATACCCAAACCTCACCAAAAGAACAATGGGATTCCAAGCTCGATCCGGAAGTGCTGCAACAATCCCTAGTGCTGCCGCAATATCTCGCCATGCGCGATTTGCAGCACATCATCGACTACAAGAAGAAAAACGGCGAAAACACCAAGCCCTACGAGATCCCCCTCTGGGGGCGGTTGATGTATCCCATCAATGTGCTGGTGCTAGCGCTCTGCGCGATGCCGTTCGCTTTCGGCGCCTTGCGTTCGGGAGGCCTAGGCAAGCGCATCTTCATGGGTATGATCCTCGCGATCGCCTGGTATTTCGTGCAGAAGGCCATCGTGAGTTTTGGCACGGTGTACGGCATTCCGCCGTTAATGGCGAACGTGCTTCCAGCGATGCTGTTGGTGTTCTTGGGTTGGTACTACTTCCGCAAGCACGCGTGAGACAGGCGACATCATGTCGCCCGTTTCACCCCGATATGTGCTGGACACGAATGTTTGCCTGGATCTGTTCGTGTTTGACGACCCGCAATGCGCGTCGTTGCTTGCGGCCATAAAGGCCGGTGAGATCGAATGGGTGACGCGCGAAGACTGTCGCGCCGAATGGCAGGCAGTGCTGGCTTACCCGCAGTTGAAGTTGAGCGACGAACAGCGCGAGAGAGCCATCCAGATCTACGACACCTGGGCACACGGCGTGTTTTCGTCGGACGCTGCTCAACATGATGCTGTCTTGCCGCGCTGTAGCGACCGCGACGATCAGAAATTCCTGGAACTTGCGCAGCAAGCCGGTGCCGTAGCCTTGCTTACACGCGATGATGCCTTGCTACGGCTCGCACGCCGTACCAAGCGAGACGATCTTTTTGTCATCTTGCTGCCGGGATTATGGCGAGAAGCGATAAGCGGCAACGGATGACTTGCCGATTGCGCGCGCGAACGGCAAAGTGATGCATTCCTTCGTACGTAAAGAGGTGTGCCATGGAGTGGGTTGATCTGCGCAGCGATACGGTGACGCGGCCAACGCCGGCAATGCGTGCGGCGATGCTGGATGCCGACGTTGGCGATGATGTCTATGGCGAAGATCCCACCGTCAACGCGTTGCAGCAGCGCCTGGCTGACGACCTTGGTTTCGAGGCAGGGTTGTTCGTGCCGTCCGGTACGCAGTCCAACTTGCTGGCACTGATGTCGCATTGCGAGCGTGGCGACGAATACCTCGTCGGCGCCGATGCACATACGTACAAGTTCGAAGGGGGCGGTGCAGCCGTGCTGGGCTCGATCCAGCCGCAGCCGATTGCGCACGATGCCGACGGTTCGCTGCCACTGGACAAAGTCGCGGCGGCGATCAAGCCGATCGATCCGCATTTCGCACGTACGCGTCTGCTTGCGCTGGAGAATACGTGGCACGGACGTGCCCTGCCGGTGAGCTATCTGCGTGCCGCGCATGATTTTGTGCGCGAGCGTGGACTTGCGCTGCATCTGGATGGCGCACGGCTCTATAACGCCGCAATCGCTGGCGGCGTGCCAGCGCGCGAGATCGCGCAGCATTTCGACAGCGTATCGGTGTGCCTGTCGAAAGGGCTGGGTGCGCCAGTCGGTTCGGTGCTGGTCGGCTCTGCTGCGTTGATCGATAAGGCGCGACGTTGGCGCAAGGTGACGGGCGGCGGCTGGCGCCAGGCCGGCATGCTGGCTGCGGCTTGCATGTATGCATTGGATCATCATGTCGCGCGTCTCGCGGACGATCATGCGCGCGCCGCGCGGTTGGCCGAGGGGCTGCGGAATATTCCGGGCGTCGATCTGCTGGGGCTGCACACCAACATGGTGTTCGTCGATGTACCTGCCGCGCGATTGCGTGAGCTCGATACGCATCTGCGTGCCGCATCGGTACGCATCAGCATCGGTTATCTGCCGACGCTTCGTTTGGTAACGCATCTGGATATCGATGATGACGGCGTGACGCGCGTCATCGACGCATTCAAGACGTTCTTTACCGCATGAATGCGCGCGCTCCATGTGGAGCACGCGTAAGCGATTAGGCTCGTTTCGAAACCAGCGCCAGATCCGAGCGTCGAATGAAGTCCCGTACCTGCGGATACACCACTTCGCGCCAACGGCGACCGCTGAAGATGCCGTAGTGGCCCGCGTCCTTGATCACACGATGGACGCGGCGCGTCGACGGAATGCCGGTGCAAAGGTCATGCGCGGCCTCGGTCTGGCCAATGCCCGAAATGTCGTCCAGCTCGCCTTCGATGGTGAGCAGGCTGGTGCGCTTGATCGCGGAGGGATCCACGCGCTCGCCTGCGACGTCCCACAGCCCACGCGGCAGCAAGAACTGCTGGAACACGGTGCTGATGGTGTCGAGGTAGTACTCCGCCGGCATATCCAGCACAGCGTTGTATTCGTCGTAGAACTTGCGATGCGCATGGGCGTCGTCCAGGTCGCCGCGCAACAGGTTGAGATAGAAATCCCAGTGCGAGTTGAGATGGCGGCCAGGATTCATCGCCACGAAACCGGCGTGCTGCAAGAAGCCTGGATAGACCTCACGACCGTGACCGGGATAGTTGGTCGGCACGGTGTGGATCACGTTGCCCTTGAACCAGCTCAACGGCTGGGTCGTGGCGAGATTGTTGACTTGCGTCGGGCTGCGGCGCGGATCGATCGGGCCACCCATCATGGTCATGCTGCGCGGCGTGGCTTCGCCGCGCGAGGCCATCAGCGAAATCGCCGCCAGCACCGGTACGGTCGGCTGGCATACGGAGATCACGTGCAGCGATTCGGCGCCGATGTGGCGGATGAACTGCTCGATGGTCGCGACGTAATCGTCCAGATGGAACGGCCCCGCCGATGCCGGCACCATGCGCGCGTCGGTCCAGTCGGTGATGTACACCTTGTGATCGAGCAACAGTGTGCGGACGGTGTCGCGCAGCAGCGTCGCGTGGTGGCCCGACAAGGGCGCTACCACCAGCACTACCGGCTCGGTTTTCATCTTCTCGATGGTTTCCGGATCGTCGCTGAAACGCTTGAAGCGACGGAGCTGGCAGAACGGCGTTTCCAGGTCGATGCGCTCGACGATGGCGATCTGATTGCCGTGCGCCTCGACGCTGTGGATGCCGAATACCGGTTTCTCGTAATCCTTGCCGATCCGGTGGATCAGTTCGTAGCCGGCGGCGGCGCGCTGCGCACCCGGCACGTGGGCCAAGGGGCTGCTGGGATCCGTGAGCATCCGGGCGCTGGCCTCGGCGAAATGACTGAGCGGGCCGAGGAAGGCGCGTTGCCATTCGTGGAGCTGATAAAGCATAAGAAAATGACCGCCGGTCTAAAGCTGCATGATAACCCGTCGCGCGCTGTAATGCTGCATTGCGACAGGATTGCGAATCCATAAATATCAATGACTTAAGGGTTCGACATTGTCCTATGGAGCGGGGCGGCGGCGGAAGGCGGATTTTTATCCGATGCGCCGGACCTCGGTGCCGGCTGCCAAATCATGCACAGCGCGCCGGCGCGGATCGATCAGGGACGTCGCAAACCAAACGGCCCATGCCGCCGCCATGATCCAGAGTGTTGCGCGCAGACCAACGGTCGGCGCCAGCAACAGCAACGAAAATGGCAACGCGGCCGCTAGGGCTCGCACCACCGCCTGCCGCAGAGACGGTCGCGCGCCGTCGCTTGCCGTCACCCGGATACGCCAGGGCCGCATTCCCAAGGTCTGGCCGCCGCGAAGCCACGACACCACGAAATACGCGGCGACGACCAAAGCTTGCAGAGGTTGATACCACCATGCGATGTGCACGTGTCCGCTCGTCGTGATTAGCTGCCCGCGAGTGGCCAATTGGCACAGCAAGCCCACCACCATCATGATCGCCAGTACGGCAACCAAGTCGTAAACCAGGGCGATCAATCGTCGCCAAAGTGGGCAGGTACGGTCGGTCGTCGTCGCTTGTGTCATCGGATCGCTTGCATGGCGAGCGCGCAATGCCCAGCATCGTGCGCATGAAAGAGAACACCAGTATCGCCGAAGCGGACGCGCAGGACATTGCCGCATTCATTGAGCGCGTGTGGTCCGAAGACGGCCTGGCCGAACGCACGCTCGACGCCTACCGGCGCGACCTGGAGGCGCTGGCGCGTTGGCTGGCCGGTCGTGGACGGCGTCTGCGCACGGCGCGACGTGAAGACATCTCCGCGTTTCACGGTTCGCAGCCGGTAGCCGTGCGTTCGATGGCGCGTCGGCAATCGGCCTTCCGCCGTTATTACGCTTCGGTGACACGTAATGAGCCGGGTTTTGACGATCCAACCCTGTTGATCGAACGCCCGAAAATGCCGCGCAGCTTGCCCAAGGCCTTAGCGGAGCGGGAGATCGAAGGCTTGCTCGACGCTCCCGATGTGTCCACCACGCTGGGCACGCGCGACCGCGCGATGCTCGAATTGATGTACGCCTCCGGCCTGCGCGTATCGGAGCTGGTGGAATTGCCGTTGGCGGCGTTGAACATGCGCCAGGGCGTACTTCGCGTTACCGGCAAGGGCGGCAAGGACAGGTTGGTGCCTGTCGGCGAGGTGGCGCTGGAGCGCATCCAGACCTATCTAACCCAGGCGCGCCCGGTGCTGGCCAAGGGCCGCCAACCCGCGGCGTTGTTCTTAAGCAAGCGCGGCGAGGGCATGACGCGCCAAATGTTCTGGACCTTGGTGAAGCGCCACGCCGTGTCAGTTGGCATCAATGCCAAGCGCATTTCGCCGCACGTATTGCGGCATTCCTTCGCCACGCATTTGCTAAACCATGGCGCCGATCTGCGCGCCTTGCAGATGCTGCTGGGCCACAGCGCCCTGAGCACCACGCAGATCTATACGTTGGTCGCCAAAGAAGGCCTCAAACGGCTGCACGCTCAGCATCATCCGCGCGGCTGATTAAACAGGCTCTTATCGTCGATATGCGATACTCGCGGAATCTCCCGGACCGCGACCCCGCACGGCGCCGGCTTGCAGTGAGGTTGTGATGTCGAACAAGTTCTGGTTGATGCTTTGCGCCGGTGTGCTCGCGCTTCCGGTAAGCGTTGCGATGGCAGGTCTCGCCGTTTCGGTACCGCCTCCGGTCGCCAACACCCCTGAGAACATCGTGCGGCAAACGATCCTGCGTCTTGTGCCCAAGGCGAAGATCGAGCAGGTCAC
>JAATFF010000038.1 GCA_015655335.1 Lysobacterales bacterium
GCCGAGCCGAAGAACACCGGAGTGAGTTTGCCATCGAGGTATTGATCGATATCGAACGGATGCGAAGCGCCTTGCACGAGTTCGAGTTCTTCGCGCAATTCGGTCAGCGCTTCTGTGCCGATGGCCGCTTCGAGACCTGGTGCGTCGAGACCGTTGAAGATAGTCGAATCCTGCCGCGTGAAATTCTTGCCCGGCTCGAACACATGCACTTCGTCGAGCAGCAGGTGATACACGCCCTTCAGACGCTTGCCCATGCCGATCGGCCAGGTCAGCGGCGCACACGCGATGCCCAGCACCGACTCCACTTCATCCAGCAGTTCGATCGGGGAACGGCCTTCGCGGTCGAGCTTGTTGATGAAGGTCATGATCGGTGTGTCGCGCAGACGGCACACTTCCATCAGCTTGATCGTGCGCTCTTCCACGCCCTTGGCGCAGTCGATCACCATCAGCGCCGAGTCCACCGCGGTGAGCACGCGATAGGTGTCTTCGGAGAAGTCCGCGTGGCCGGGCGTATCGAGCAGATTGACGATCTTGCCCTCGTACGGAAACTGCATCACCGACGAAGTGACCGAAATGCCACGTTCCTTTTCCAGCGCCATCCAGTCCGATGTCGCATGCCGCGCCGCCTTGCGCCCCTTCACCGAACCGGCCATCTGGATCGCGCCGCCGAACAGCAGCAGCTTTTCGGTCAACGTGGTCTTGCCCGCGTCAGGGTGGCTGACGATGGCGAAGGTGCGGCGGCGGTGGGTTTCTTCGAGATGGGTGGACATAAAGGGCAGGACAATGGCGCTAACCGTCTATGATAACCCGAGCGCGCTGCTCTGGCTGTTTTTAAGCCAACTGGTGGCATTAACGCTGGTTGGGCAGCCGGCTTCGCCGCAAACGCCGTTCGCTGCGCATGACGTAAAGAATGATCACGGCGTTATGATCGATGCGATAGAAGATCCTGCAGGGTGGTTCCACAATCTGCCGATAGCGCGAACCTTTTAGTTCCGGTGGTCGGGAGCCACTATCAGGATGGCTGGCGAGCTGTGTCGCATGGGCAAAAACGCGTTGGGCGAGTTCGCGGGCCGCGTGGGGATTGTCCAGCGCAATGTAATCGGCGATCTCGTCCAATTCACTGAGCGCCGGTTCGGTCCAGATTATTTCAGCCATCGGCTCAGGCGAGTCCTTGCCTGTTCGTGTGAAAGTGTACGTTGCTCGTCCAGGGCGCGTTCGCCGCGTGCGATACCTTCCAGCAGCCGCATGCGTTGCTGCATGTCGTCGAACGATTTGACGTCAACGAGATAGGCGCTAGGCAGGCCATGCTGCGTGATCAGGATGGGCTCGCGATCGCGCTCCAGTTCGGCCAGCAACTCGGTAGCCTGGCGTTTGAGCGTGGTGACTAATTCGGTGCGCATATGAGTGATACTAAAGTATCACTTACTGTCGATGCAAACGGGCCGATTTCTCTACAAAAAAAACCCAGGGATGGCTCCCTGGGCTTTTTTGTTTCCGAGTTGGAGCGAAAAATTACTTCGCTTCCTTCTCCATCAACTTGGCAACCATGCTTGCCGGCACTTCTTCGTAATGGTCGAATTCCATCGTGAAGTTGCCGCGGCCGCTGGTAGCCGAGCGCAGGAAGTTGATGTAGCCGAACATTTCCGCGAGCGGTACGAAGCCCTGCACGAAGGCATTGGTGCCCTTCTGGCCCTGGTCGCTGATCGAGCCGCGGCGACGGTTGATGTCGCCGATCACGTCGCCGAGGTAGTCGGCTTCGGTCACGACTTCGAGCTTCATCACCGGCTCAAGCAGTTTGGGCTTGGACATGCGCTGTGCTTCGCGGAAGCAGGCGCGGCCGGCAATTTCGAAGGCGAGTGCCGAAGAGTCCACGTCATGGTACTTGCCGTCGATGAGGCGTGCCTTGAAGTCCAGCACTTCGTAGCCGGCAACCTGACCCTGGCGGGATTCCACCGTGATCGCATGTTCCACCGCGGGGATGTATTCGCGCGGTACGCGGCCGCCGACGATTTCGTCAGAGAACACCACGCCGCTACCCGGTTCGCCCGGTTCGAAAATCATCTTCACTTCGGCGAACTGACCCGAACCACCGGACTGCTTTTTATGCGTATAGGTGTGTTCGACCGTCTGACCGAACGCTTCGCGGAAGCTGACCTTGGGCTTGCCCATGGTTGCGTCCACGCCCAGCTCGGTGCGCATGCGGTCAATGGTGATTTCCAGATGCAGTTCGCCCATGCCCTTGAGCACGGTCTGTCCGGTTTCCTTGTCCACTTCCATGCGCAGCGACGGATCGGCCTTCACCATCTTGTAGAGCGCGGTGGAGAGCTTGTCGATGTCGTTGCGGCTCTTCGGTTCCACGGCCACGCTGATCACCGGGTCGGGGAAGCGCATGCGCTCCAGCAGGGCCGGATGTGCCGGATCGGAGAGCGAATCGCCGGTCTCGGTTTCCTTCATCGAGACGAACGCGCAGATGTCGCCGGCGCGCACTTCGTCGATGTCCTTGGTGGCGTTGGCTTGCACTTCCACGATGCGGCCCACGCGCTCTTTCTTGCCGCGCGTGACGTTCTGCAGCGTGTCGCCCTTCTTGATGACGCCCGAATAGATGCGGCAGAAGGTGAGGGTGCCGAACTGGTCGTTGATGACCTTGAAGGCCAGCGCGCGCGCCGGGGCATCGTCCTTGACTTCCTGCACGCCGACGACCTTGCCGTCCGGATCGACCATGGAGATGCCGCCGTTTTCACCCGGATAGGGCATGTAATCGACCACGCCGTCGAGCAGCTGCTGCACCCCTTTGTTCTTGAACGAGGATCCGCAGAATAC
>JAATFF010000045.1 GCA_015655335.1 Lysobacterales bacterium
GCGTCGAATCACGCTTAATAAGGCCACGTCGATCACTCCTGTTACTCCCGCTCAGGCTTGAGCGGAGGGTGCGGGGTGGTGGCTCAAAATTCGACGAAAATCACCCTATGAAGTGGCTCAGTTTTGGATGAAACTCAACAGGCACCTATCACAACCTTCTGCGGTTCTGGTCCGACGTCTGACGCGCACTGCGGATGCGCTCACGCGCTCCCTTAGAAGCTCACTGTTGTGCGTGCAACTTGGCTTTCGTGAAAGGCATCTGGCGAGCGGGGTAGGTGACTCTTTTGTTGAGCCGCTGAGTTCCGCAGTTCATCCGCATAGGCGCACAGCGCCTCATGCGGAGATTGCTTTAAGACGATGGTCAATTCCGCCAGAAACCGTGGCGTCGCCGTCGTGGTGGCGCGTTTTAGCCACATCAACGCTAAGTCTATTCGCCCTTGGTCAGCGAGGACGGAGGCATAGCTACATTGCCCACGAAAATCACCGCCTTCAGCAGAGCGTTGATACCACTCCAAAGCGGCGTGCGGATCGGGCGTTGTCCCCCAGCCGTTCTCGTAATACATGCCCACAAAGTTCATCGCGCGCGCATGACCGCGTGAAGCGGCGAGCCGAAACCACTTGAAGGCCACTGCACGATCACGCTCAAGGCCTCGACCATGGGCTAGCAACTGGGCGTAGTTATACATGGCCCAGTCGCACTCGAGCCGGGACGCATGCAAATAACATGATGCGGCCTGAAGGTAATTCATCGGCAAGCCAAACCCATATTCGTGACATCGTCCCAGCATGTTCATTGCCATGGGGACACCTGCATCCGCCGCGACGCGAAACCAACGCAATGCCTCGCGAACGTCCAGTCGTCCGCCTACGCCATTGATCAGCAATTGACCGAGCACGAGCTGTGATTGGGGATCGCCACCCTGCGCAGTGGTTCGCAAGCGCGACACCGCCGCCGCAGGGTCGATGCTCAACAACGCCGTGATTTCTTGGTAAGGGCTGTTCATAAGGCGACGCCTGGCGTCAGATCCTTACGTCAATCGTGGCCATGTAGGTGCGACCTGGCGCTGGCAACGCATACCAGTAAAAAATCTTCGAGTAGTAAAACTTGTTGAAGATGTTCTGCACGTTGAACTGCAACGCGATGTGCGAATCGATCTGCCACTTTGCCATCGTGTCGAAACGCCAGTAGCCATCGATGTATTCATCCGGCGGTCCGGCATATCCAATTTGCCGGCCGCGATAGTAAGAGCCAGCACCCACCGTCACCGCAGGGGCAATGCGATACGTCGACCAGAGACTAAATGTGTTGGCCGGCGTGTTGGGCACATGGTGGCCTTCCTCCGGATCGCTGAGTCCCGCATTGAGTATTCGCGCATTCACATACGAGTAGCCACCAATGACGTTCCAGTTTTCAGTGATCGACCCGTTCGCACTCAGCTCGAAACCTTTGGATTCGGTCTCCCCGATCTGTGCCCACACATCCGGCGCTACTTCGATAGCGGTGTTGCGGTGCTTCTCATCGAAGAGATCGCTGCTCAGGAGAAGGCGGCTATTGAACAGGTTCCACTTGGTACCAAGTTCAAACGTGCGCGTGATTTCCGGTTTGAGGTTGGTCGAGGACGGCTGATAGGGATTGGATGGAAATGCCTCGTCCTGTCCAGCATTGCTGAATGCCTGATCTTCCGGAATGGAAGAGGAACTGGTCATCAGGTAGATCGTGCCTTGCTCCAGCGGCTTATACATCAGGCTGGCTTGGTAGCTAGTAAAGGTTAGATGGTCCGATGCGTTCACCCCTTCCGGGTCGCTCGGATCTTGCGCGGAAGTGAGGTAATCGTCCCATCGCACACCACCATTGATTTTCCAATGCGGAGAGAGCGTAACGGTGTCGAATGTATACGCGGCGAAATCACGGGTTGTGTAATACGCAAAGTCGGCGTTCGGTGTGACCGTGCCTTGCCACGGATCGTAGGGATTGGGATTGTAGAGACTGGTGCAGTCGTAGCTGGCGAACAACGCCGGCGAGCACGTCCCGCCGTTAAATCCCTGAGGACCGGTGGGCGATGTCACGTTGTAGCCGAGGTAGGAACCGCCGCCGCCGAGGCGTTCTTTTTCCTGGGAACCCTCGATGCCTACGTCGACATCGTGATGGATCGATCCCGTGTCAAAGTGACCGGTTAAATCAGTCTGCGTAATCGCACTGCGGGTTCGATCGTAATTGCCAATCGGTAACCGGTAGATCTCACCCGGCGGCAAGAGAGCGTAATCAGGCGTGGTGGCCTGATAAGGTAAGGTCAAGACGTAATTGTTTTCCGAATCGGTATAGCGGAGCTGGCTGCGCAGCATCCAGGCATCACCGAAATCGTGTTCAAAACGACCTTCCACGGAATTGACGGGAGTGTGGCGAAAATCGCGATCGGCCAAGCCGTAATAGTTCTTGGGGTTGACACCTTGGGTTTGCACAAGCGGCTCACCGGTGACCGCGTAGTCCACCGGAACACCGTAGTCGGGCGTGCTTTTGTCGTTGAAGTAGTAATAGTTGAGAATGAAGCGTGTGGGTTTGTTCAAGCCAAAGGTGACGGTGGCTGCCGCACCTTTTTTGTCGGTGCGTACGGCCGAATCACGGCCAGGGACGCCACCGCCCATGTCCAGAATATTCAAGCGAGCAGCGATGCTGTCGCCCAACCGCACGTTGCCATCGAAGGTTGAACGGTATTGCCCGGCGCTTCCATATGTCCCGCTCACGTCCACGAAGTTATTGGGTTGTGCGGTTTTGGAGACCAGATTGAGCGTGCCGCCACCTGCGCTGCGTCCAGCAATGGACGAATCTGGGCCCTTGACGACTTCCACTTGTTCCAAATCAAAGATGTCGCGCGTTTGCACACCAATGTCGCGCATGTCATCGACATAAATGTTGCCCGCGGAATTGAAGCCGCGAATGGAGGGAAGATCACCGGTTGGTGTGCCACCTTCGCCGGCGGCAAACGTAATGCCGGGAACGTTACGCAGCGCATCTTGAAGTGACGTCGCGGCCGTTTCCTGCATCACCGATTGCGGCAGGATGGTGACCGACATGGCCGTGTCGACAAGCGGAGCGGTGAATTTCGGCGAAATCGGCGTGGCGCTCTGACCATAGACATTGACGCTGCCGAGTTTGGTGGCGCTGTCCTTTTGAGCCGATGCGGCCGTTTTCTTAGGCGGTGGAGGGGTATCTTTAGGCGTAGAGAATACGGTGTCCTGGGCCCAGACGTGGCTGCTACCAAGGATAAGGGCGGCACCCAGGGTCTTGCCGAACAACGGCGCAACTTTGCCAGACGATGGGATGGACGCGGAGACGGGAATGGTTCGACGCATGGATAGACCCCTTGGACAAGGAAGGTCCGCACCCAAACGATGCGCCGTTTCCTGAGGAAAACGTAACGATAATGGGAATCATTCCTAAAAACAACACCGATTTAGGAGGCCATACCCTCTCAGGAGGGAGGCTCATTTAGGTATCCGACCGTGCGAGACGACAGTTACTTTTCGGTGTCCAACAGATGGTTGCGCCTGCCAACCTGCGACGGTGTATGCGATGCGGATGCGGAGTTATCGTTGACGCTTCCCCTATGACGAATTCTTAGCTTGCGTGCTCTCGTCGGGACGTAACCACTGAAGCCGTTCGGCTAGGCAACACGCCGGAGCTGACGGGTCGTCGACCATCGACACGCGCATGGATACAACTTACCAAAGGTTTCTGAGTGGTCCTGCGCGAAGAGATCTTACTAGTCGTGACATCATGGCATTCAGTTGCATCGATCGGTTGTGATCGCAGCGCGAAGCGGGCATCCTAATTTAATCCAGCTCAAGAACTTCATGAGATAGTTGACCCCGAGGTGGGATTTCGAGCCTATCGAACAGAACCATGAAGAGATCAGGACTGAGGTTGCACCCGGCACGAGTACTTTTGGGTTTTGATATGAAAGTCCTCTGTGCTGCGCTTGATGACGCGCGATGCGAACGCAAACTGAGTTGGGCCGATTTGGCTAGCGAAATAAACATGCCATTCAAGGGCACGACCTCCATACCCATCAGTGCTACCACCCTCCGGAGCATGCAGAGCAAGAGGTCGGTCACGAGTGCTGTTGTACTTCAGGTTCTCAGATGGCTCGGCCGGACTCCAGAGAGCTTTCTTGTGGGCCACGATGGCACCACGTCGGCAAATGAAATGCTGCCTGATCCTAACTGTTTCCGCATTTTGCGCTTTGACACGCGGTTACTGCACGCAGCGCTTGATGCGAAACGGATCGAGCAAGGGTTAACGTGGAAGGAGGTCGCGGGTGAGCTGCCGGGGTTCACGCAAAGCATGCTTACGAATCTTGCGACGGGCCCTCTCATCGGTTTTCCGCGAGTCATGTTGATCACGCAATGGCTATGTCGTCCAGCCGCAGACTTCGTGCGCGCTCGTACGCACTAGAGCGGACCACTTCAACATGCCGGCGGCACGATGCAGTAACTCAGCACGTCTTCCTTGAACTAAAAGCACCTGCTTCTGGCATATCTCGAAACTTAAAAAGACCTGCATGGCCTGTAAGAGCGCCACGCAGGGTGGGGGTGAAAACGAGGCTTCAACACGCGACCTCTTGTGAGAACCCATGAGTTTGCTTTGTAGCAATTTCTCTCAGCATCGGTGTCGATACAGCATGGCTATTCACTAACTTTGTGGTTGCGGTAATCCAAATAACGTATCGAAGCGAATGGTGAAGCGAACACCGACCACTGTGGCATGCGTGTCGCGCGGATTGGGCACGGCGAGTGGCAATTGATCGGGATGTAGCACGTATTGAGCATATGGATAGATCACAAGGCCGGGCGATACGGCAAACCCGTAATTTAGTTCAACGCCGGTCTGGTCCTTCATGGTGTAGGAGATGCCATGCGCCGCAGCGAGTGCTTCGCGGGCGGCCTTGAGCCGTGCATCGAATTCCTGGAACGACACCAGGAAGTTCAATGAATCTGCTGCACGTGATGCAAAGGGCCCGGTAATCAGGAAACCGCCTTCGATCTGTTCGCGATCATCGCTGTAGCCGGTTAGATCCCAGTCGCCGGAGGCGAACAGTGCCAGCCCACGTGCACTGGATGGATCGTCGTTGAAGCGCAGCACCGTTTGGGTAATGCCCGCGAATACACCGGTAGCTTTATCGTGCATCTCTGGCACACCGGGATGCGTGATGATTGGCTCACCGTGTTCGTTGTAAAACTTATCGGTGTAGGGCGCTGTGTCGTAATAGCCGCCGATGTGGAAATTCGTCGGATAAAGGGATGACGCCAACGTCGTGAGATAGCCCACTTGCACCGGAATAAAGGCGCCATCCGCTTCATCCAAACCCCAATCGCGCCCCGGCCATCCGTTGTGAATCAAAGTCGTGTTTTCGGTAGGCTGATTTTCGATCACGCCCGCCTTCACGTACCAGAACGGAGCAGGGTGAACGGTAACGACGCCTCCCCAGCTACCGACCTGATAGCCCGGATGGCTCGCGTTGAAATTGTACGCATGCGGTGTGCCGCACGAATTGCTCCAGAACGTGCAAAGCCACGGCATCACATGGAAGCCGGGCGACAACCCCGGCAGGTTCGACAATTGGTTCATGCGCCCTGCCGTGACGTGTATGACGCCATTGAAGAGGCTCTGATCGTAATAAAAGTCCACCAATCGCACTTCGTCGCCGAAACCCCACGGAACTTGCGTCTGCGATCCGGTGGATCGCCCAGCGGTGGCAGTGGTGCCGGCTTGGGTCGATACGGTGAAATCGAATGTACCGCCCTTGAGACCAAATGCCTTTTCGGTGTCGATATCGAAACCGAAGTAGCCCAGGCCAAGGTAATTGTCCCTTTGCGAATTACCGCCTCCCACCACATTCATATATGCCTGCTGATAGAAGCCATGCAGATAGATGCCATGATCCGCCAGCGCTTCGCCCGCCGATTTACCGGCCGACTGCCAATTGAAAAGAAAGCCAGGGTTCTCCCGCACGTCGTTCGCGCTGGGGGTGCTGGGTGGCGTTACCTGCGCAGACTGTGCCGTATCTGGCATGGTCGGCAAAAACGGTGGCAAATCGGCGGCCGTAGCGGCTCGAACGTGGCACGCGGTAGCGGACATCGCAAACGATACAAAGACGGTTAATAGTCGGCGTTGCAATACAGGAGTTGAACTCTTGCACGTCATGGACGTCTCCCTCCAAAAGTTCAGTGAATGGGTGAGCGACTGCTCAGGCGGAACGCGAAGGTGATGATGTGTTTGTAGTTATGGATGGCGCAGCTCGCGTGGGCGGCGCATCTCCAGAAACAAGCGTGATGCCGCGCGTTTCGGGCAAGAGCAAGGTCGCGACGATTGCAAGGCTGTAGCCGGCCAGCGAAAAAATGCCGATGGCCTGGCCCAGTGGCATATGCTCGGCAATCATGCCTACCAAGACGACACAGAAAGCGCCAATACCCTTGCCGAAGTTGTAAGCGAAGGCTTGCCCTGCACCGCGTATCGCCGTGGGGAACAGCTCAGTGAAATAAGGCCCAAGCGTGCTGTAGGTGGCGCCCAGGCAAAACCCCACGGGAAAGCTCAGCAATAGCAGCGCGGTATTGTTCAACGGCAAAAACAGATACGCGAGCATCACCAGCCACGAGCAGATAGAAGCCAGTAGAAAGTTGCGGCGTCGCCCGATCAAATCGGTCATGTAAGCGCTGCCGACGAACCCAAAAAAGGATCCGACTGTTACGGTCGTCATGTAGATGCCCACACCACCACCGGAAAGGTGTCGCGCGATCTTCATATACGTCGGCAGCCATGGAATGACCGCGCTGCCTGCACCGATAACACCCAATGCCAGCAACGACGAAAGCATCGTGGTGCGCAGGATGTCGGGGTGGAAGATCGCAAAGAAGCCCGGTGCGCTCTTACCAGCTTGCTGTTCCAGCGCACGGGTCTTCTTGAAAATCTCCGGCTCTTGCAGCTTGCGTCGGATAAACACAAGAAGAAACGCAGGCGTGACGGAAAACCAGAACAACGCGCGCCACGCCATGGTTTGCGGAAAAAGCCAGAAGGCAGCAGTGGCGATCAGCGTCGCCAACGTCCATCCCACGCCATAACCGCTCTGAATACAACCAACTGCCTTGCCACGATGTTCCGGACGAATGATTTCGCCCATCAACACCGCGCCGGCCGCCCATTCGCCGCCAAAGCCGAGGCCTTGCAGAAAGCGCAGCACCAGCAATTGATCGAACGACTGCGCAAAACCCGCAAGGCCGGAGAACACGGCGAACCACAACACGGTAAATTGCAGCACGCGAAGACGACCGACCCGATCGGCAAGAATGCCGCAAAGCCAGCCACCTATTGCCGTAGCAACCAATGAAGCGGTTCCAAGATAACCCGCATCGGTTTTGCTGAGATGCCATGTGAGCATCAACGCGGGAATCATGAAGCTGAAGAGCTGGGCATCCATCGCGTCCAGACTCCAGCCCGAAAAGCATGCCCAGAACGTTCGTTTCTCTTGCTTGGATAAATCGACGTACCAACCGAACATCGTGTTTCTCCCCTTTCTCAAAAGCCTCTAGATGGGCTCTTTGACGAATGGATCTTAACAACTTGGTACAACATGTCCTATTCCCGGCGCAGTCGGCGTTCGGGTGTAGGTTTTCGCACTCGTGTGGATGGGGCGTAGTTAGCTACGCAACGGTTCGCATTCGAATCACGACGAAGACTCCTTGGTCGCCCCACTCTGGATCAGGTGTTGGGCCAATGTTTCATGGCTCACGATCCAGACATCGGGAAGACGGGTGAAATAAGCGAGGATCTCATCCAGCGCGGCGATCATCATCGGTCGCCCGCCGAACTGGCAGTGCAGTGCGATGGCGAGGAACGAACCGTCTTCGTGTTCGCGCAGGAAATCCAACGTGTGCTTGTAGACATCGGCGTAATCGCGTGGACTGCCGCGTAAAACGCGATTGTCGGTAAAGTCGCTATTGGGTATCGCGATCATCGACCCCGCATGCGTGGTAATCCGGTGCGGAAGATCGGCGTAGTTCACATCGCTATGCCACGTCAGCCCGGCTGCGGCGAGCAACCCTGGCGTGTTCGGCGTGAAGGCCAACACCGGGCTCAACCATCCCGAGACTGGCTTTTGCGACACGGAGTTGAGCAGATCCAGCGACTTGTGAATCGTCGCGCGTTCTTCGGCGGCATCCATGTAAGTAAGCAAGCCGTCCTGCGTATAAGCATGTCCCGCTAGATCGTGACCTGCGGTGACCACGGCGCGCACCGCCGAGGGATAAACTTCCACGCAGCGCGCGTTGGTGAAAAACGTTGCCGGAACAGCATGCCTTTCCAAGGTACGAAGCACACGCCATACGCCTTCGCGCGCGCCGTAGCTCGCCCAAGAAATGCCTGCGTGATTCACCGTACCGGGTTTTAGCGCGGTGGTTTGTACGGAATAACTCGGCGCATTGCCTTCTGACCACGTCTCCAATAGCACCGTGATGCAGACGGCGACGCGTTTTCCCGGTGGTAGCGATAGTCCTATGCGTTTCATGATCGTTTTTCGGCCAATGCGTTATGGGGAGCGCCGCGGGCGGCGTCTTCCGCCAGTACGATGAAGCGATTTTCGGCGCCGCTTCGACGAATCAAGGCGGCTTCTTGATATTCGCTGGATGCGTACCACGCCCGCGCCTGTTCCAGGCTCGGAAACTCGATAACCGCTACAGCCAGCGGTGGCATGGGTCCCTCCAGTGTCTCGACCTTGGTGGAAAGCGCGAGATAGCGGCCCCCGAATTTTGCGATGGAAGCGGCGGCTAGCGGACCATAGCTCGCAAAAACGCCGGTATCCCACTCCTTCAATCGCTCGGCGATGACGAAGGCCTTCATGTCCTTGCGTTCGACGGTGTCGCTCATCGCGGTTATTCCTTCAAGCCTTCGCCCAGCGCTACGCCGCGGACCACATCGGTGTCGGTGGGGGGCGACCCGCATTCGCCGGAGATACCGAAGGCGCCATCGACGATATGATTTTCCAGCGTACCGAGGCCATCGACGTCGACCGTCACGACATCGCCCGGCTGCACTGGCCGCGAATTAGCCGGCGTGCCGGTCAGGATGACGTCACCCGGATAGAACGTATGCGTGCGCGCCAAATCGGCAAGCAGATACGCCACGCTCCAGATCAGTTCGTCCAGCGGCGCTTCCTGCACGACTTTACCGTTGACGCGAGTGCGCAACACCTTGCCTTCGGGGCGCCAGCCGCGCACCAGGCCTGGTCCAAGTGGCCCAAGCGTATCGGCGCCTTTTACGCGCACCATCGAGCCGCGATCAGTCTCGCGAAAGTCGTGCAGGCCAAAATCGTTGGCGACGGTGTAGCCGGCAATGTATTGCTCCGCGTCAGCCATGCGGATATTGCGGCAGTTGCGTCCTATGACGATACCCACCTCGCCTTCGTAGTTGAGATATTTGCATCCTTTCGGGCGTACCACATGGCCCTTATGGCTATTAAGGGCCGATGTCGGCTTCTGAAAATAGGACGGCGTATCGGGGCAGGTGGTCTTAAGCTCCGTCACCCGATTCATGAAGTTCAGATGCGCGCAAATAATCTTCGTAGGCGTACACGGCGGAAGATGGATCGCGTCTTCGGCGCGAACGGTGCGTCCGTCAGGTGCGCGTAGTAGTTCGCCATCGCGCAATACCTCGGTGGTGATACCTTCGAGCAAAATCCGGCGGGTTTCAACAATAGTCACGAACACTCTCCTGTCTTGGCTTGATGGCTGAAAGGACGTGCACCGGCAGGAGGTGCGGAAGGGTAATCCCGTCCCTCGTAGTCAAAGCCTCCCAGCTCGAAACGATCGCCTTCCGCCGGTTGCGGCGTGGCGTAATACGCGCGGATCTCTTTGATCAAACCGCTTTTGTCGTCGAGTTCGTACCACTCGATGCCGCGCAGCAATTTGTCTTGCTTGGTTTTGAAGTGGCTCCACTCCATCACCGCCTGCAAGGACTGCGGCTCGATCAGCAGCCGATCAACCGTCCAGTAGGAGCCCAGCGTCTCCACCGCCTGATGCCAGCGCTCCGCAATTTTCTGGGCGCCGCGAAATGGGCCTTCGTACATGCCGGGCGGAAAGTAGTGCACAGCATCGGGCGTAAAGCAGGCGAGCATGCCGGGGATGTCGGCGTCGTTACATGCGCGGAAATAGCGGCGAATCAACTCATCAATTCGAGCCGTGCTGTGGATCGTTTCATGGTGGCTCGCGTGCGCCATATTCGGCCGCTCCTTTGGGTCTTTCTCGCCAATGTGCTGAACGAAGGTACGTCCATAAAAAACAATAGTCAATATGATGGTTTGCATTCCAATGGGCTGGAATCTAGAATGAGCCAATAGGAGAGTGACAGGTAGCTGAAAGCGCATGCATTGCAGTCAACATTCACGGTGTAGTGGCGTCTTGCCGCAGCTATCGCATCGAGGGGACATATGATCACAACGAAAGCTGCATCAAAGAAGAAAACTACGAAGCAAGTGCCAGCAAGTGGCGCACGCTTGCTCGTGCCCGCGCTGGATCGCGCGATGCAGATTCTTGCGGTGCTCGAAGCGTCTCCTCGGCGTCCTTACACCGTCGCTGAAATTACGCAGATGCTCGATATTCCCAAGTCCAGTGTCTTCAACATCTGTGGCGCATTGGTCGAGGGACAGTTGCTGCGTCGCTCCCGTGAAGGTTTTCAGCTCGGGCGCGGGCTCGTGCAACTCGGTTCTGCATACGTATCGAGTGTGAACATCGTGGGCGAGTTCTACGACGCTTGCCGTGCTGTTCCGCCGGAACTTGGCGCCGTCATCCAACTGGCCGTGATCGATGACAAATTCGATGCGGTTTACCTCGCACTGCAGGACTGCAACAGCGGTCTTCGGCTCGGGCTTGGGGGCGGTGTGGGGCGACGCGTGCCAGCCAACTGCACGGCATGCGGTAAAGCGCTGCTTGCCACGCTACCGGAGACCGAACTGGAGCGATGGCTCGCATCCGCCGGTCAACTGCCGAAGCTCACGCCGCGCTCAATCGTTACAAAGAGCAAGCTGCTGCAAGAGATTGCTGAGATTCGTAGCAGTGGTATCGCGCACGACGAGGAAGAAACCATTACCGGATTGTGCTGTGTCGCGTCTGCATTGCCGACACCGCATGTCGACGGCGGTTTCGTCGCCGTGAGCATCAGCGCCCAACGCGATCTGCTTACCGCAAAGCGCAAGACGGACATTCGCCAGACTCTTTCCCGTATTTGTGAAACCCTCCGGCATCGCATCTGATGCCATAAGCGGCGTTTCGATTGTTATGTCACCGACTGAGATACCAACATGAGTGGACAGCCTGCCACGTTCCGTGGCACCAATCCGGCGACGGGCCATGAGCTCGATACCGACTATCCTGCCCACGGTGCGACGGATGTCGAACGAGCCTGTGCGCTGGCGGCGGAAGCTTTTCCGCACTATCGCGAGACCGTGCCGGAAGATCGCGCCGCGTTTCTTGAGACCATTGCTGAAGAAATTCTAGGTTTGGGTGATGCGCTGATCGATATCGCCAGCACCGAAAGCGGACTTCCGAAAGCACGTATTGCCGGCGAGCGTATGCGTACCGTCAATCAGCTGCACATGTTTGCGCAGGTGGTTCGCGCCGGCGATTGGGCAGATGTGCGCATTGATCATGCGTTACCCAAGCGCGAGCCCTTGCCGCGATCAGACTTGCGCTTGCGCAAAGTCGGACTGGGTCCGGTGGCGGTGTTTGGGGCTTCCAACTTTCCACTAGCTTTTTCCACCGCGGGTGGCGACACCGCCTCGGCGCTTGCCGCCGGTTGTCCCGTCGTAGTGAAAGGGCATCCTGCACACCCTGGGACCAGTGCGATGGTGGCAAAGGCTATCCACCAAGCCGTAAAGGCATGCGGCCTTTCCGAGGGTGTATTTCAGCACCTCAGCGGGCCGGGCAACGAGCTGGGTGCGGCCTTGGTGAGCGATCGCCGCATCAAGGCCGTGGGATTTACTGGGTCGCGTGCAGGTGGTCTGGCCTTGGTCGCACTGGCAGCTGCACGGCGCGAACCTATTCCCGTGTATGCCGAAATGAGCAGCATCAATCCCGTATTCCTCTTGCCGGGCGCATTGGCCGAACGTGCGGAAGCATTGGGCGAGTCATTCATCGCTTCGCTGTCATTGGGTGCGGGTCAGTTCTGCACCAATCCCGGACTGGTCTTTGCGATCACAGGCGCAGATCTCTCGTGCTTCGAAAACGCGGCGGCACAATCTTTGGCCAAAACGCGTGCTACCACCATGCTCACCGCCGGCATTCACCGCGCCTACGTCACCGGCGTGGAGCGTGTGGCCGCCAGCGATGGCATTGAGCAACTCGCACGCGGTTGCCTGGGTGAGGGCGACAATCAAGGTCAGGGCGCACTATTTGCCGTCGACGTGAAAACGTTCCGCAACGAAGTCCTGTTGCATGAAGAAGTGTTCGGGGCAAGTTCGATCATAGTGCGTTGCCCCGATATGGTCACGCTGGTCACATTGGCGGAGGAATTGGAAGGCCAATTAACAGCCACCCTGCATCTGACGGAAAGCGATCACGACGTTGCACGCAAACTCATACCGGTGCTGGAAGACCGCTGTGGTCGTCTGCTGGTAAACGGATGGCCCACAGGCGTAGAAGTTTGTCACGCCATGGTCCACGGCGGCCCATTTCCGGCAACATCCGACAGCAGAACCACATCGGTAGGCTCATTGGCCATCGAACGTTTTCTTCGCCCGATTTGCTATCAGGACTTTCC
>JAATFF010000097.1 GCA_015655335.1 Lysobacterales bacterium
GCGTCGAATCACGCTTAATAAGGCCACGTCGATCACTCCTGTTACTCCCGCTCAGGCTTGAGCGGAGGGTGCGGGGTGGTGGCTCAAAATTCGACGAAAATCACCCTATGAAGTGGCTCAGTTTTGGATGAAACTCAACAGACTAGGAGCATCCTCACGCGCGGGTTTGTGCGGCTGGTTCTTCAGCAATGGGCCCTTTTCGCGTGGCATGAGTTGTGCGGTTGTCGCCAGCGTTCGGGTCCCTACAGAAGACCCATAGCGGGGCAGGCCGGCAGCGGCCAGCGAGTGACATCTGACGGTAGATTTGTCGGTAACTTGAAAAACCTCAAAGCCCCAATCGTTGTGTGCTATGCCTTTCAAGACACTATGCGATGCCCCTCTTGGCACCAACAACCAGCTTCAGGACATTTCTTGCAGTCCTGGTAGCTAAAAACCCGCCGCTTGGCGGGTTTTTTATGCCCGTGCATTTTGGTATCTACCAACCCGAGCCCGCCAGAGCGGATGGTTCACGTCCACAGGCGTCTGACTACTTTTTTTTCCTGGTTCAATCGAAGTCCTAACAAAGGGTGTTCTACCATCGCTCCAAGGTGCAGATAGCGGCCGGTTAGGGGGGCGTATGAATCGAATTCTGGGCAAGACCATCGAAGGCGTTGTCATTTCCGCCATCCTTGTGTTCTGCATGGCGATCTATCTTTGGTCGAAGCTTGAACACGGTCCGTTTTGGATGCCGTTCGTGCAGTGGCTGCGCAATCTTATTTGAGCTGTCCGCTTGCCACGGCTCTCTGTAACTAGAGAGCCCTAAGCAGTTCCTTCTGCTTAAAGTGCTCGTACCCTTTTATCGGCGTACGCGATCGTAGTTCGATTGTGCGCATTTCGTATGCTGGATCCGAGGAAGGCGACGTCGCGATAAAGCGATATCAGTACGCGTAACCTAGTTCACTGGCTAGGCGCACACGTGGTCGCGTGGTTATTTTGTTGAGCGCGCGTGGTGCTCGCGTGAAATAGCATCGTGGAAAAATCCCAGTCAGCTTCGATTGTCTCCGCCGCCTTACTATCGATCACACCGATCATGTAAGTAGTCGGCAGCACATCTTTCTTCACTAGCAACCTGGGAGTCGCGCCATGTTCAAGCCAATGCTAGCAATGATGATGATTGCTTTTTGTATGTCGCTGACTGCATGCGGAGGCACCAAGACGGTTGTCAAAACCAACGACAATTGCGGCAAACAGCTTACCGATTTGCAGAACGCCGTCAATACAGGGGCGATGACTCCGGCGGAATACGACAAGGCTCGCGACGAAGCCATCCATCGTTGTAATCACGAGTAAGGCGTGGTTCGCGATCTTCCTCGTTAGCGCGTATTGATCCGATCGAGAATGCGGCGAAGCTGTGCAAGTTCTGTCGCGGAAAGATCCTGGATCGCCGGCGGAGCCTCGTCGTGAACGGCACGACCGAGTGCGACGAGGCGCTTACCGGCAGCAGTAATCGACACCAGTTTGGCACGCCGATTATCCGGGTGAGGATAACGCTCGACGAGGCCGCGATGTTCGAGATCGTTGATAGAGACTGTCGCTGCAGGTGCGTCGGTACCCATCGCATCGGCGAGCTGCTTTAACGTCATGGGCGCGTCGACCAATCGTTTCAGCGCACGTATACGGCTAAAGGGAAGCCCGGTTGCCTCGCTCACTTTGCGACGCCAATCGCCGCGGCTGTCCATGACCGCGCCGACCAGCATCTGCCAGATGCGATCGGCTTCGGTAACACGGGTGCCACGTCCACTCATGCCGTCGCTCCGGTGGGGGCTTCCTCCAACAAATGTGCGGCGTGGCGTGTGGTGGCGTGCGCCCACGGTGTGTTGGACAACCAGCCCAGTAGAAACACGGTGGCCCCGCCGCCGGTGACCAGCCACCAGAACGGATGCGTGGCTTGCGCGAATCCATCGTGCACATGCGTACCAAGAATAGTACCGGCAAGTGCCACGCCGAGTGATGCGCCGATCTGACGACTGGTTGATGCGACTGCCGCAGCTAAGCCGGCCTGTGCCTTGGGCATGCCCGAGACGGCGGTGTTGGTAATGGGTGCATTCACCATGCCGAAACCCACACCAAAGATCACATAGGTAAACAGCAACAGCGCCAGCGGTGTGGTAGCGGTGAGTTGCGTCATGATCAACGCGCTGGCGGCGGTTGCCACGCCGGAGATGAGCAAGGAAGGCCGTGTGCCATGCGCGCCGACCAATCGCCCGGAGTATGGGGAACAAAGTATCGTCGCCAGCGCCAGGGGCAACGTGCATAAGCCCGTATGGAATGCCGAGAGACCGCGTATCTCCTGCAAATAAAGCGCGTTGAGGAACAAGAAGCCGGAGAATGCCGAGAAGCTGCAAACCGCAATCAACGTTGCGCTGCTGAAAGGTGCGCTGCGAAAGAACCGCACATCGATCAGCGGCTCGCGGCGTCGTGGTTCGTACACAAGCAGGGTGATCAAAGCGAATGCGGCAACAGTGAACAAGCCAACGATGGTCATCGAATTCCAGCCGGTGTGCGGCCCTTCGATCACCGCATAAGTCACCGTCGCCAGAATGGTGAACACCAGCAGTTGCCCGATCGGATCCACGCGCCTCGGATGCGGCGCTTTGGATTCGGGAATGTAGCGTGCGGCCAGCAACATCGCAGCCGCTCCCACAGGCAGGTTCACCCAGAAGATGGACCGCCAACCGATGCTTTCGGTAAGTGCGCCACCGATCACCGGCCCCAGCGCCATCGACA
>JAATFF010000113.1 GCA_015655335.1 Lysobacterales bacterium
CCGGGGGTTAACACCGGACCGATCACGTCGGGTTGCACCATGGCATTAAAGCTCATCGTGCCACCACTCACAGGCGATACCACGACGGAATACGTGCCAGCAGCCAAGTTCCACAGTGCTAACCGTTCTGCATTTCCGGGATTGGAGGTAGCAACGCCAACACCTGAGACATAGCTTCCTGCTGCGTTATAAACACTGACATTGACCGACGTTCCTGCGCTGACGCTAAGGTTGTCGAGCGCCAGTTCGAGATTCGCTCCCGCGGTAGCTGTGAACGTCAGATAGACATTTTGTCCCGCCGTACCCGTGCTATAGCTTTGAGGCGCGCCGCTACTAGGCAGCGATCCGGTGTCGCCCGACACTAAAGTCAATTGTCCACTTGCCGCAAGCCCCGTCGTAAAAACCATAACGATGTAGGTGCCACTCGCAGGTAGGTTCGAAAGATTGATTGTCGATGAACTGGTTGTGGTAAAGCTGGCGTAGAAATTCGACGGCGTGATCGTGGTGGTGGTGGGACTATAGATGTAGACATACATCGTCTGATTGGCAGGTGCCGTGCTCGCACCCGAAAGCTGCAGTGCGTACGTATCCCCGGCATTGGCATTGAAGGTGAGGCGCTCTAGTTGCCCAACCCCTAAATTGACCGTGGTGGGCGTGCTGGGTGTTAACACCGGACCGATCACGTCGGGTTGCACCACGGCATTAAAGCTCATCGTGCCACCACTCACAGGCGATGCCACGACGGAATACGTGCCAGCAGCCAGGTTCCACAACGCCAATCGTCCGGCGTCCCCTGGAAGGGACGCGGAGGGTTGGAAGCTTCCGATCTGCGATCCTGCGGCGTTGTAAACATTTACATAGACGCCGCTTCCAACACTGGCGTTTAGATTGGCTAGACTTAGCTCCATGTTGCTCACCGCACTAAGAGTGAAGGTGAGTCTCTGACTTTGCCACGCCGTACTAGTCGCGACAGCCAATGGGGTACCCACGACGAGCGCTGCATCGGACTCCACAGCAATGGTGAGTTGAGCACCCGACGTGTTGGGTTGGAAAACCGCCACGTAGGTCCCGCTTACCGAAAGCGCGGGTAAATGAATCGAGGGAGACGAACTCGATACGGTGCCTTCCTGCACTAACACGTCACCCGGCGCATAAATGGCGTAAGCGATGTTCGTCGCCGTCGTGGTAATCCCGGTCGCCTGCAGACTTAACCAACTTCCGGCCATTGCACTGAAGGCGACCACACCCACCTGCCCGGCCGCTCCGATATTCAACGCAACCGGCGGCCCACCAGCGGTGGTGTAACCGCTGCTAACAATGCTATTTGTGACTTCTGCGCTAGGAACAACCACAACTGGCGTGGAGCTAACCGCTTGGCCAGACGGTGTAGTAACCGTCACATTGCCACTCGTCATTGCGCTAGTGACGAAGAATTGCAATTGCGTATCGGTGGCCGACGACAACGCAACAGGAGAGCCATCGAGCTCCAACGTGGTGCCCTGAGGCACCGGATACAAATTTTCGCCCGTTATTGTGACCGTGTTACCGCTCACCACCGCGGCCGGACTGATCTGCGTAATCACCGGCGCTAGCCCGGTGTCGTCCACCACAAACGGCGTCGCACTCGTGACGGTTTGACCTCCTACCGTAACGCTAATCGGGCCAGTCGTCGCGCCGTTCGGAACGTTGACCACCAACTGCGCGGGCGACGCCGAGAGTATGGTCGCGGCGCTACCGTTAAAGCTCACCCCATCGTTGGCCAAGCTCGTACTAAAGCCTTGACCCTCGATCGTGACTTGCACGCCTACATCACCGTGCGTAGGCATAAAAGCAAAGATCGCCAATTGCTCAGCGGGAAGGGGCGCACTGACCGGGCCCACGTGACCCAAAGCATCGTAGGTGTATTGCGTCGTAGTGCCGTCGTTCTGGGTGACCGCTACAACGCGTCCATTGGCATCATGCACGTAGGTCGTCTGCGCTTGCGCGACGCCAAACCAGATCGTGAGTCCGCAAAGCAACCAGCAAGCAAAGAGGCGCAAGAAATTGCCGCCGAGATTTACGCGTCGCCCACCACCGCTGCGGCTTCCTTTCCCGATGACGCCCCTTGCAAGCCCGTCGTTGTGCAGCGATTCCATACGCACATCCCTTCGGCCATTTCTTCTGAAACGGCTGGCTCGATCTCAATGCGTGATGCCCCTTCGGGCTTCCCCGCCCCTGCACGCACTCGTGAGTGCGCTGACTTGCTCCGTCAATAGCATCACAAAATCACGTGATGATTTTGTGAAGGAGATCCGGGTAGTCGCTGTTGGCGGGAATGGGGTTTAATGAATGGGGTTTACGGTCGCGCCCAAGGCGCCATCCCATTCCGCGCTTCGCATTCGTCTGCATGGCAGCGCTACTTGATTGAGAGGGAACACATGAATCGGTTGGGACTGCTTGTTTGCATGGGCGCATTAGGCTTGACCTTGGCGGGTTGCCATCCTTCAACACCCACGGATGGGTCAGCCAACGTGGCGTCGAACGCATCCGATGGCCCGGCCAAACCTGCTGCCACCGCCGACGAAAACACCTGGGGCAATTACCTTGCCGAGCAAGGCAAGCTGCACGGCAAGGATGTCGCCATGCATCCCTACATTTACGTGATCCCTGGAGGGGACAGCGCGGGAGCGAATGCACGTCGGCAGAATGAAACCGACTCCGTGGTCCACAGCATCGGCCCGATTTTGATGCCTGGCGGTATGCTGATTGTGGGCGGCCCCGATGCGACACAGACCACGGCGTTCATCACCGGCGTGTCCAAGCAGCTAAAAGCGGACGCATTGAAGGGCATTGTGGTGCTCGTGGTCAGCGATACTTCCGAGCGAGCCACCGTTGGCACCGCGCTCAAGTCAAGTGGTGCGACCGTGCGCTTTGTTTCCATGTAAGCCTTTTCCTTTGACAGGGGTTATGCGGCAGTCGTCGCACACATATGTGTACTGCCTGATAGGGCTTATAGCCTTATTGGGATTGGTCGCTCTCGCGCTGAGAAGCCATCTTGCTATCGGTAAAGCGGAACCGACTTCGCAGACTTCCCTGCAGATTGCTTTGGGCAAAGAGCTTTTCAACGATGCACAACTCAGCGCAGATGGCAGTGTCCGCTGCGCCTCGTGCCATATTCCGGACAAGGCCTACACCGATGGCCAGCGTGTGGCCGTCGGTGTGCATGGACGTACCGGGACACGCAACACGCCGAGCCTTGCCACCGTTGAAGCATCCGGCGATAACACATTCTTCTGGGATGGCCGGCGTACGGCGCTGGAACAGGCGGTGCTCGATCCACTCACAAATCCAGTGGAAATGGGGCTTCACAACCAGGCAGAACTGATTGAGAAGATCCAGGCAAATGCGGCGTACCGCAACGCGTTTGTGCAAGCGTTTCCCGATAGCAAATCGAGCATCACGCCAGACAAGATCGCCAGCGCGCTGGTGGCGTATGTCCGTTCCTTGAAATCGCCCGAAAGCGCTTATGACCGTTACGCATTGCAAGGCGATCACACCGCGCTAAGCCCTCAGGCCCAACTCGGACTTGCCATCTTCAAGGGCAAAGGGCGTTGTGCTGAATGTCACTTGCTGCAGAGTTCTCCGGCCACGCTGACGGATCACGCGTATCACCGAACTGGCGTCGGGCTAGATGCGGTAAACCAAAATCTTCCGGCGCTCACCCAGTCGATCATCGACCGATCACTCCACGGCGCCGCTATCGGTGATCGCGTGGCCACGCATGCGGACGAAGCACAGCTCGGACGCTTCAACGTCACGCAGGATCCGGCTGACATCGGCCTCTTTCGCACGCCCTCACTGCGTGGCGTTGCATCCACTGCACCGTACATGCACGACGGAAGTGTAGCAACGCTCGATGATGCTATAGATCGAGAGGTGTACTACCGCAGTTTGCAAGCGGGGTATCCCTTGAGCCTGAGCGTCGAAGAGCGGCGAGATCTGAAGGCGTTTCTGCAGGCGTTGTGATGTTGGATTCTCAATTCCCCACTTGCTCAGTGATTCCAACGGTTTCGCCATCAAACGCGCTAGGGCACTCGGTCAATTTCGCACTGGAATGGAAAACAACTACGCAGCGCGTGAGGAATCTTTTATCAAATCCTGCCATTCGACATCGTGACAGAGATACCTGCTCGATAATCGGATATATGAGAGCTTTGCCAACGCTGTGATGAGCGTATCGATTATGTGCGCGTAAACAACGGCTTTCAGTAGCGCCCGCCCGAAGCGATCGAGCAGGAGGGCATCGGCGCTGCGGTCAGTCGATTAGCCTGTGTCAGCTAACCCTGTCGCCGAGCGACAAAAACATCGCTTAACCGTGTCGTTTGCCGACAAAAGACATCTAACGCTGTCGCGGGCCGACATGCTCAACAGCAATGACAAAAATAAGTGCAATATATTCATATATTTAAGGCGAGCGACAGAGTTAACTGATCCCGACAGGATTGCTTAACGTTGTCGCGACCACTTACGACATGCGACGCTACTCAAAAGCGGGGGACGTCGTTAGCGACAGATGTCGGCGATGCTTAACCTTGTCGCAGAACACTTAACCCTGTCGCGGACAGCTACGTGGCGCGACATGCGGATGCCGACCCATAGCGGACGCCTGCCTTCAGAACCTTCTGACCGACCGCGTTGCAAATGTTGTGGAGGGGTCGGTCGTGTGACAGGCGATTGCGACGATCAGTGCTTGATTCTGCGCGCCGAATGTAGCGTGCTATTGAGCAGGCGCGACAGCAATCCGCAGGCCGCTATCGCAAACAGCCAGGGCGCCGCGTGGGAGTGCAGCCACCCTGTGCTTTCGATCGCCGACCACCACCCCCGCCCATAGATCGCCAAAGCGATGCACGCGCCAACGCCGGCCACGGCGGTCAGCCATGCGAGCGCGGCGCGCTCGAACCGTGCACGCTCACGTCGCTGTTGGCGCGCGATTGCTTCGATGCGGGTCGAACTGACGTAGGCGAAGTTGCTGGGCAGCGGGGGATCAGGGTCGCGAGCAAGCTCTCGGGCCACACGGCGGTAGCGCATGCCGAGCGAATCCGTGACCACCGGATCCAGCCCCGCTCGTTCTGCGAGCCGGGCTTGCTCTTGGCGCTGCCATTCCAGGTCATCGATGTCGTCGATCATCGGAGGTCTCCCGTCGATGGTTCCAGTAGTTCCCGTAGTCGCAACCGCGCACGGTAAAGATGGCTTTTGATGGTGCCAGCAGGCAAGCCGGTGATTTGGGCAATGTCCGGAATGGCGACATCATCAAGGTGAAAGAGCGTCAGCAGCATTCTCGGAATTGGCGGCAAGACCTCAATCGCCTCGTGCAGTCGACGGGCAACGGCTAAGTCGTCCCAGGCAGCCTCAAAGTCGAACGCGTCCTCTGTTTCTTCTGGAATGGGTATCGCCGAACCCTGTGCCAACGCCTCTCCGATCGGGTTCTTGTGTCGCTTCAAATGCCGGAGCGCGATCGAAAAGGCGATGCGTCCAATCCAGTGCTTGAGCGGGCATTCGTAGCGGAACTGATGCAGGTTCAGATGCACGCGGAGGAACGTTTCCTGACACAGGTCGCGCGCATCTTCTGGGTTGCGAACCATCCGGTGGATGATGTGCCAGCACAGGCCCTGATACTCGGACATAAGCCGCTCGAAAGCGCCCGGGGTAGCGGCGAGCACCGCATCGACCAAGGCGCGATCGGGACTCATGCGAGCGACGCTTCCATACCGTATAGGAGTCCGGGCAGGTTGCAACGGTTGCAGGCTCTTTGGAATGGGGCAGTGCAACCGCCCAGTCCCGTCCGGACTCCTAGGTCATGAAGGGGGCAATTCCCCCGGCTCACGTGGAGAACAACCATGGACATGCAACATGTACTTGTCCCGATCGCGCTGTTTGCTTGCATCGCGTATCTGTTCAAGGCGGTACTCGATGCCGTGATGCGCGAACGCATGCTACGCGAGCCGGGAACCGAAGACCTGCTGCGCGCGACCATGAAGGAAGAGCGGCAGCAACAACGCCTGTCTTCCTTGCGCTGGGGATTGTTGCTACTGGCGCTTGGCGGTGGTTTCACGATCATCCATGCCATCGGCTGGGTCGAACTCAGTACCGGCGGCTTGGCGGTCCTACTTGCCTGCACCGGGCTCGGACATCTCATTTTTTACGTTTTGACCCGCAATAAAACCTGATCTGGTCTCACCCGAAAAAGAATAACCATGAAACCACTGCGTTACCTCATCCCAGCCCTCCTATTCGTTGTTAGTACGGCTCAAGCTGTCGTCATCCGAAGCGGAGTTGCGGACTCCAAATACTTGGTTCCCGAAAGCGCATTGCCTGCCTTGGCAGACCTGCCTTTTGAGGGCCATGGCACGCTGATCGCCAAGCGGTGGGTGGTCACCGCTGCGCATGCCGTACAGATGATGCGAGAGATGCCGCAACACGACTATGTGGTGATCGCGGGCAAGCGCAGGAAGGTTGTGCGCATCGTTTTGTATCCCAACTACCTGGCAAGCGCCGACAAGTGGAACCAGCTCCTCAAAAACATGAAGACGGAAGATGTGGCGACATGGCTGGCACAATATGCGTCCTTCCGTGGTGGGATGCACGACATCGCACTCCTTGAACTCGCTCAACCAGTCGACGATGTAAAACCGATGGAACTCTATCGAGGGCTCGACGAGTCCGGGCGAACGGCGCAAATTTTTGGAAAGGGCGCGACCGGAAACAGTCTCACCGGGGCCGCCGCGGATGCGCCGCACCGAACCCAACTGCGCCGCGCGTTCAACCGGATCGTGGAAGCCAACGGCCAATGGCTCTACTACACGTTTGATTGTGGCAGCCAGGCGTTGCCCCTGGAGGGCGTCATCGGCGGTGGAGACAGCGGAGGCCCTGTCCTGATTCAGGACAACGGCGTCTGGAAACTTGCCGGGCTTGCCCAGGGGCTGGACGGGAAAAAGACGGATCTTCTCGCAATGCGTGCCGGGAAATTTCGCACGGGCGTCTGTGGACAGGACTTTTCCAGCTCACGCGTTTCCTATTACGCGCAGTGGATCGAAGAAACCACCGCGAGTCCTTGATCAACAACCATGGAGTCCCACATGAAACGACTAGTCATTCTTGCCTGCACCTTACTCACTCTGGCTGTTCCCATTGTGAGCACTGCAGCTGCAAACCCGAGCACCGGCGATTCGCCCGATCAGCAATCCTTATTCAGTACCGTCTCAAAGCTGGATGCAGATTTTTTCGACGCCTTCAACCACTGCGCCTCACCGGACCAACTGGAGAAACACGCCAGTTACTTAGTGCCAAACCTAGAGTTCTATCATGACAAGGGTGGCGTTACATGGTCCCGGCAAGACTACCTTGCCAACACCAAGAATAATGTTTGCGGCCAATTTCGCCGCGAACTCATCGCAGGTAGCCTGCAAGTCTTTCCCATCAAAGATTTCGGCGCGATTGAGCAAGGCAAGCAGAAGTTCTGCTGGCTGAAATCAGGAAAGTGTTTCGGCGAAGGCCAGTTTTTTATCCTCTGGCACCATCTGGACAACCGTTGGGTGGCCACTCGCGTATTCAGTTACGACCATCTCCCAATCGAGTGACGGTCGCAAGCCACCCGGTGGAGGTCTCACCTTGTGGATATCTTCTCCCCCTCGATCCGCATCTGCATGCCGCGCTGACGGACGGCGACTGATTGCACACACTATGGCGCTAAATCTGGCCAACTTCGCGACCTTACTCGCGCGATAAGTTATTGATCTGAAAGTCCGTGCACAAACTGTGGGCCCGAGCTGTACGCATAGTCTGTATGGATGGCTTTCCAAATGCACAAACTATGGGGTGCTAAAACGTACAGACTATGGAGTTCTGTCCATCGGGATTGCTTAACGTTGTCGCGACCACTTACGACATGCGACGCTACTCAAAAGCGGGGGACGTCGTTAGCGACAGACCTCATTGATGCACAGGTCGTTGCACTTCAACGTCAGCATTGCTGACCGAACGCAAAACTGAACCTGGAACCGTTACCTCTGAACCGTTACCTCTTCGAATCGACAATCAGGCCGCATAAAAAACGAGAGTGCCGCGCCGAGTATCAGCAATCCCAGTGAGCCGCAAAACGGGACGGCCCAACTGCGCGTTGAGTCGAGAAGTCTTCCGAAAACCAGCGGTGACAAGATGCCCGCCAGGCCAAATCCGAAATTCATCAATCCACTCGCCGAAGCGGCGTAGTAGGGCGCGATATCCATAGGCACGGCCCAGATCGGCGCCACAATCAGTTCGGAGAAGAAGCAAGCCAGTGACAGGCAAATAGCCACGGTGGTCAGGTCCCGTGTCAGCACGACCGGCAACAGAAAAACAAACGCGCCCAGCATGCCGACGATAATCAGGTTGCGGCGCGCTTTTTGTAAGCTGCCGGTGCGTCGGTAGACACGATCGCTGATAAAACCACCTGCTGTATCGCCGATCACACCTGCCAGCAGCACACCGGACGAGAAAAGGGCCGAGTGCTTCAGATCAAGATGGAAGCTTTTGAAAAAGAACGAAGGCAGCCACGTCAGAAATACCCACAGCGTCCAGCCATAGCAAAAGTCCACGGCCGTTACCGGCAACATTCGTTTGGCAAGTCGTAACCACGGTACCGTTTTCCGTTGAACGGGTAGTTCACCCGTCGCCACGGCGTGTTTTGCGCGGACTGCCCATAGCCAGATCACTGCCCAGATAAGGCTGGCCAAACCGAATGCGACGAATGAACCACGCCAGGAAACATAACCAAGCGTCGCCGCGACCAAAGGAGGCGTGAGCGCGTTGCCAAGACGTGCGGCGGCATGAATCACACCCTGGCAGAAACCCCAACTCGATTCGGGTAGCCAAAGCGCCAGTGCACGCGTTGAGGCAGGAAATGCCGAACCTTCACCAAACCCGAGTGCCAGCCGCGCAGCGATCAATGAACCCAGACCACCCACCCATCCGGTCATCATGGTCGCTACACCGACCACAAGGCCGCAAAAAAGCAGGGTGCGTTGCGGGCCAAACCTGTCGCCGATCCAGCCACCAAACAATTGGAACAGCGCGTACGGATAGGAAAATGCCGAGATCGCAAGACCGAACTCGGTATTGCTGAGCCTGAGATCCAGCATCATTGTGGGTGCGACTGTCGCGATATTGACGCGATCGATATAGAACACCAGATACATTAGGCTTAGCAGAATCAAGATACGATTGGCAAAACCGATGACGCTCCGGCGTACGGTTCTTTCAACACGATTTGGCAAGACGTTGATGTTCATGCAGCTGGCATCGCGCTGCCTTTGATTTGCGTGCGATGCATGATGCGGCGCGAAGCCGGATCGAAGGCATCGCGCCGATGCATCGTGCAACGGTTATCCCATAGCACCAGATCGCCTACCCGCCACCGATTACGCCACGTGAATTCGCTGCGCTCGGCATAGGCCCAAAGCGCATCGAGCAATGCTTCGGACGCCGCAACATCCAAACCCTCAATATACGCATTGCGTCGGCGCCCGAGATACAGCATTTGTCGGCCCGTTTCGGGATGCGTGCAAACCAGCGGGTGATACGCGCCGGGTGACTCACGTGGATCGTCCGTAGGCGTTACGCCCTGACGAATATAGCCACCGCTGTTATACGTGCCATCGTGTTTGATGCGAAGGCCAGCAAGCCGCCGTTTAAGTGGGTCGGGAAGCGCGTCATAGATGGCGTACATGTTGATGAACTCGGTATCACCGCCGACCGGCGGAATCTCCAGCGCATACAACATGCTCGCCTTGGGTGGCCGCGGTAGATAAGACATATCTGTGTGCCACACAGCTTCACCAGCGCCGAGGCTGCCGATCGGCTCGCCATCCTTCAGTACATTTGAGACGACATAGAGCTCTGGCACGCCTTCAACGAAACGTCGGCCGGTCTCCTGAACAGGTGCCAGGTCCAGCTCGCCAAAACGCCGACTAAAAGCAATCAAGGCACTGTCAGTCAGTTGCTGTCCGCGAAACAGCAGCACCAGATGATCGAGCCACGCCTGATGGATAGCGCCGAATGCCGCCTCGTTCAGGTCACGCAGATCGATGTTCTGGACCTCGGCGCCCAGGCCGCCTCCGGTTGATGAAATCTTCATGGAATTACGTCTGCCACATGGCTACTTGCCCATGGAGCAACATACTGAAATATGTACATCGCGCGTCGATTCTGGATAGTCGAATTGGCTATGTATTTATGCCTGGAAAGGGCTGTCGGCAGGCGACTGATGGTGGGGAGTATTTCCGGAGGGTCTGCTTTCCACTGCGATAGCGGACACTCGCAAAGGAAGCTGCCCAACTCTACAAACTGGACGTGACCGTGGCTGAGCCTGCTTCGTCCGAAAATCGACGTTTATCCCCTGGCTCAGCACCGGACCGGCAAAGCCGCCTGTCGGACCTTTGTCCACGCTGGGCATACACAGTTTAGGTTCGGAGCGGCAGAGGAGCTACGCGCGATTTGCGCCCGTGGGGTCATCCGCTTGCAAGTCACCCCTTGTGCGCTTTACAGTGAACCATATGGTTCACTATCAAACCCGCCTCGACACAACGTTCGCCGCGCTCTCCGATGTCACCCGACGCGGCGTGCTGGAGCAGCTCGGGGGTTCAGAGGCCTCAATCACCGACCTTGCCCAAAGGTTTCACATGACCCTCACGGGCATGAAGAAGCACGTCAGCATCTTGGAGCAGGCGGGGCTCGTGACCACGCAGAAGGTGGGGCGCGTACGAACCTGCAAGCTCGGACTGCGCCGGCTGGAAGAAGAGGCTGCCTGGATCGAGCGGCACCGCCAACTGTGGAGCGCGCGCTTCGACGCGCTGGACGAGCTTGTCGAGCACCTGAAATGTAAGGAGAAGGCAGATGCCCGAACAAAAAAAAGGTAGTCCCGCCGCCATGAACCGCACCGCCGTGCAGCGCAAGTCCGACCGCGAACTCATCGTGACGCGAACGTTCAATGCCCCCGCACAC
>JAATFF010000168.1 GCA_015655335.1 Lysobacterales bacterium
TGCGCTTAGTTCATGATTACCCACGTACGTGGCGTCTGCGCGCGCAACAAAATCACCAGGAAACATCGATCCATTCAACTAAACGTATGCGCATTGATCACGAATGCGGGTGCGACATGCGGCAAACGCCGCAATAGTTTTAGAGATCTCATTCACCAGCCACTTGGCCGAAGAGCCTCACGGTCAATATGAAAGAGACCTCCGGAATGCGGATGTGCTTGTAGCGCGCTAACCGACAGACGCGCTCGTGATGTCGAGACGTAGGCATCGCCCGCGGCGTCAAAACATAGACTGCTGACATGTGGGGCCGGAATCGATATCGCCTGTAAAAAAGCGCCGTCACTTCCAAGCTGCACGATGCACCCGCCTCCCCACATAGCCGCCCAAAGCGTTCCATCGGCGGCTATCGCCAAGCCATCCGGCTTACCCGGCAGCCCCATGAAGTCGCTTACGATGACAGGTTCACCCAGTTCTGTATGACGCTTTCGCCGTGGATAGGCGAGAAGTGCCCTTGCCACGGTGTCAACGACATACAGGGTGTTACCGTCTTCGCTAAAGGCCATGCCATTGGCTACGCCCAGCCCTGCGGCAACTTGTTTAATGGGCGCGTCGACGTTTGGCGCATGAAAAAGGCCGCCTTTTCCTGACAACAAACCACCATGCATCGAACCCGCCCACAAACCGCCTTAGTCGTCGACCGCCATATCATTGAAGCGGCAACCAGCTTCCAAGAAAGTATCGGGCCCCAATGCCATCGCACCGGACATCGTGTCGATGCGACAGAAGCAGTTATCCGTCATGCCCACCCATTGACCATGCGGCAGCCTTCCCAATGACCGGAGCGGATGCGTCACATGCAGGTCGCGTACCTGCCCTGTTTCCTTTACCCATCGCAATAATCGAGCCTGCGATGGATCGAGCCAGATGACGTCGTGCTCATCCATATGCACCGATTCACCTATCAACGCTTCCGGTTGTGCAAGCAAGCGCACGGCGTTTGTGGCGAGTCGCTCGACACGCATCACCCATTCCCGTGCGCGCGCACTTACCTGCTCGGCTGAATAACCTGGACGATAGATATCTGTCCCGAGCCCAAACCCGTACGCACCTGCCGCGCGAAGCGGGGCGGCCAAATCAGGTTGCACACCGCCGACAGCAAGCAGCCTCACGTGCGTGGGTAGCACGGTGCGCAATGCCGAAAGCGTCGAAACACTATTCGCTGCCGGAAACACCTTGAGGAAAGATGCACCCGCTTCCACGGCGGTAAATGCTTCCGTGGCGGAGGCAATGCCAGGAATGGGAACCATTCCGTGAGCGACGCATGCCTTTATCACGCGCGCATCGGTGTTGGGCGCCACACACAGCATGCATCCGATGGCGGCTAGCCGTGATACGTCGTCCGGCGCGAGGACCGTGCCGGCGCCAATGAGCATGCGTGGGCCAAAGTGACGCGTAAGCAGCGCGATCGTATCGAACGGATCGGGTGAATTGAGCGGTACCTCCGCGACGCGTATACCCGCGTCGTACAAGGCCTCGACGACGGATATCGCCTCGTCGCTGCGCAAGCCGCGCAAGATCGCGATGATCGGCATCGCGTCCAATTCGCGGATCAGGCGGGAGAGTGTGTCTTCCATATTCACGCTGGCACCTTCGACACGGCGTGCAACGCGGCGAAACCTTTTATCGTGGCGTCGGCGGCATCAACCGTCACCGATCCAATGCCCAGCAGCGTTAATGCTCCGGCGTACATCGCACATACCTGATTGGTGCCGATCAATGTTACGGGCGCATCCCCTCCGATCGGATACAGAGCACACGCATCGGCGATTTCCGCGCCGATCAAAACGCCCCGCAGGTAAGACGCAGCGTCATCGCGCACAAGCTCGTGACGAATCACGCGCGCACGTGCACCAAAGAGCAGAGTGCCAAGGCCAAGCTTGCGCGACGCCCCTGCGTTAACGCCCGCATCGAAGGCCGAATCCGGCTTTGCAGAGGCCCCAACGATGGATGCGAGCAATCCGTTTGCGGTAAGGCGATCGAATATTTCGCCCGACATGGCGGTCATGAATTCCGTGACGCGCCCATCGACGATGCGCACCCATTTCCCATGCGTTCCTGGCAGCGCAACCGTGCCGTTCAAGGGAAGACGCCCCTCACTGAGCAGACCAAATAACTCCGTCTCTTCGCCACGCATGATGTCGGGAGCACCATCAGCCATCCTGCGGCACGCGAGCCCCGGCACGATGAGCATCTTGCGTCCTACAATCTCCGTTGTATGAAGCCGCTTGGCGAGTTCCTCGAGCCCAATGGGACACTCGGCGTAACCGGCGTCGTCCCAACCGATGTTCGAACCGACCATGCCGCAGGCGTAGAGGCATTCAACCTCAGGCCAGCGTCGCACCAAGCGATCGATCTGTGCCGCCATGCCTGCCCGATCAAGCGAAGCGATACCCGATGCTTCGATCCATGTGTCCTGCACGTGGCCATCGTTGTCGATCAAATATGCGCGAAAGTTGGAACTACCCCAGTTGATCGCGATGAAATCCTTGCGCATGTACGTCCTTAGCGTCGAGTCACGGCCGCACCGCCGTCGATCGGTATAACGGCCCCGGTGATCCAACGACTACCGTCACCAGCGAGAAATGCCACCAGTTCTGCTACGTCTTCCGCCACGCCAAGACGCCCTAATGGATGACGACCAATATTTCGTTCACGCGCTAAGGCTGGATCGGTTTCGCGCAGAAACGACGCCTGCAACATCGGTGTATCGATCGACGCAGGAGCAATGGCATTCACACGTATCTGCGATGTAGCCAATTCGAGTGCAGCGGTGCGCACCAGCGACTCCAACGCCGCTTTGCTCGCGGCATAGGCAGCCAGCGTCGGCGTGGCGAAACGCGCATTGATCGACGATGCCAAAATCACCGAGCCACCGCTGTTGCGTTGCATGCCCGGCACGCAGTGACGCAAAAGGCGCACGGCAGATACGACGTTGACGTTGTAGGTATCCAGATAGGTCGCATCGTCCGACTCAAGCAGCGAGCCCGGCGGACACACGCCTGCGCAATGGACGAGAATCGTCGCATGGCCGTGCGCATCGCTCGCTTTTTTTACAGCCGACGCGATGGCATCGTCATCGCGCAGGTCGACTTCGAAGGACAGCGATACATCGGACGACGCAGCAAGATCGATACCTGCGACCTTTGCACCCAATTCTCGCAGGTGACGTGCGACGGCGGCACCGATGCCGCTCGCCGCGCCGGTAACGATAGCGGCACGTCCACTCAATGACATTGTGCCCATATTCCTCTCCCGTTGCGCATGTCGATGCTTAGAAGCGCCATGTCACCGTGGCCATGTAGTTGCGGCCGTATTCGAAATCCGTACGGATGCCTTCCAAAAGCCATCGTAGGTACGTTGCTGGCTATTGAGAAGGTTGCTCGCTTCCAGTTGCAATGAAAGCCGCTCAGTGAAGTTGTAACTGACGGATGCATCCAGGTCGGAATACGAGTCGTTATAGATAGCCGTGTTCGCGGAGGAAAGCCCGTAGAAGAACCGGTCGCGCCAGTTGTACGCCACGCGTGTACTGAAAGGTCCGCGCTCGTAGTAGAGGATCAAGTTGTAGTTGTTCTTGGACAGCCCAGGAAAGGTAAGCGACTGACCGGTGCCATCCTTGACGGGTGTTTCGGAGTTGACAAACGTATAGGTCGCGACCGCTCCGAACCCTTTGAGTGCGTCGGGCAGGAATGTGAAAGGAACCTGCGCCAGCAATTCCGCGCCGTCGACCTTGGCGTGATTGCCGTTGACTTCGCGGTTAATCAGATAATTGACGCCGCTATATGATTCGGCGCTCTGCTTCTCGATGATGAAGGTTGAGATATCCTTGTAGAACAAACCTCCTGACACGAGTCCCTGCGGGGAGTAGTAGTACTCCAGCGACATGTCGAATTGGGTCGCCTTGAAAGGATCCAGGCTCGGGGCGCCGCCCGAACCCGTACCCGGCGCAATTTGCACGCCATTCTGGAAAACGGCGTTATTGTTGAGCGTTACGCCGTTGTTGAGATCCTGGGTATCGGGAAAGGCGACCACACGCGCCGCGCCACCGCGAAGCAGCAGTGAATCCGTGATGTTTAGCGTCGCGATGGCCGAGGGAAGCCATTCGTTATCGGTGCGCGTGTAATCGACAGGCAGCGGTTCGCCGCTAGCGGTCAACAGATTTCCGCGTGAGTCAAGATGACGTTGTATGTAGCGAAAGCCAAAATTACCCGACAGCGGCATATTGTCGACTTGCGTGCCCCAATCGACCTTTGAATACCCTTCGTAGAAATCCTCATCGATACCAAATGTTCCCGCGTAGGCAAGCGCATTGGCTGCACCGTTCAGACACTGCGGATTCTGACTGATCTGCGGAAATGCGGTGAAGTCCGCGCAGCTGTTGAGCACGGAGCGCGAGCTGGCGAGATAACTGCGCGGTAGTCCGGCGAATTCGCCCGGCAGAAAATTGCTATTGCTGTACGTACTCAAGAAGCCAGCCAATTCCGTCGCAGGAATGCCGCCCGGAGGACTGATGCTGGCTCGCAGTGGATCCTGATTGCTGTTGAGCGCATTGAACCGCACACCGAAATCGAATGCCTGCCACGTGTCAGAGTCAAAACTGTACGTCCAGTCGGAGCGCACTTCCGGACTTGTGGTTTCCGCGCGATAGTCGTTGTCGAAAAGAAGCGACATATCCATTTGTGACGGGTCGGACAAGTTCACGCCACTGATATTGAAGCTGCCAAAACTGCCGTTGCGAAGATCAAAATTCACGACGGACTTGACGCCCGCTGCCGGCTGCAAGCGCAGATAGAGCTGGTCGTAGTTGGCGGTGGATTTATCGAAGGATACTGCTGCCGAGCCCTCCAGATGCGTGCCGGTGTGGAACGAGGCCTTCAATGCCGTCGACCACACATCGGAATTAATATCGGCGACCTCTGTGTTGGACAGTACCGGCGTCGTCGATTTTCCGGCGACTAGAATGTTATTGCTGGAGTAAACCGCATCGGTAAGGCCGGATGTCGGATTGAACGACAGCCAATAGCGATCGCGCTCGGCCTGCTGGTGGGAATAGAACGTATCGGCGGTAATCTCGACGCCTTTGACTGGCCGGAATTGCACGATGGCGCTCACGCCGGTCTTATCGCGATTATCGTTGATGGTTTCCGCACGCATGTCGCTATCGCCATAGCGCGTGACTGATGGATTCGTGGGATCTTTGTAGGCAACGTAACCCGAATACGTGTCCAAACCCTGTTGATCGACCTCTGCGTGACTGTAGCTTGCCGAGATCATTGCACCCCAGCGATCGTCTTTGCTGCGCGCAGATAGCTGCGCGAATCCCTGTCCGCCGACTCTGCGTGACATGTCACTGTATGTGCCAGACACGGATACCACGTTCTGGTTGCTGTCACCGTAGAGCGGCATGCGCGTGTTGATGTCGATGACGCCGCCGAGCGCCCCATCGATTTGATCAGCGCTGGGCAGTTTCGTGACAACCAATTGCGAAATCAGCGGCGATGGCACCAGCGTCAGTAGGCCATAAGTCGAAGTGCCGAGCTGATCCAAGCCTATGCCACCGCGGCCGGTGGAGTCGTAGATCTCGCGTCCGTTGAACAGATAGACGTTCTCGTGCAGTCCGTACACGAGAATGTCGCTGCCTTCGCCCATGCCGCGTACGAGTTGCACCCCTGACACGCGGCCGAGCGATTCGGCCACGTTGGTGTCGGGTAACTTGCCGATGTCATCGGCAACCACCGCATCGGCGATTTGCGTCGAATCGTGCTTTAAATCGCGCGCGGCTTGAAGACTGCCCTGAATCCCCGAGACAGAAACTTCGCCGAGTGTTTTGGCCTGTTGTTTGTCCGCCGCGGTTTTATCCGCAGAAGGCTTGGCCTGGGTGGGTGTTGCGGGTTTGAGCGATGTGTCATCTTGCGCGGCGCTTTGCGCCAAGGCCGGTAACGAAGCAGTGAACGCCGAGGCCATAAGGGTCCACAGGACGGTGCGACGAATGTTGCGCATTGCGATTTTCCTCCCCCGAGGTCGCGGGTGTGGGAGAGCGCCGTCTGCCCCATGGACAGAGTTTGCCCCGATCCCTTCCCCGACTCATTAAGCGTCATTGGCTATGAGAACTACGATCGCCAGGCCTTTACCACCTGACGCGATGTAACTATTATAGCAACGAGTTTTCCGATGCAAGTGCGACCGCACAATCGCGCTCCACCGACGATTGAGGCGCGACAAGAGAGTTCTGGTTGCCCGGAACTCCTACTGAGCAACATCAAAGGACAGGGTGCAATGACGAGTCTGGCTGGTGTGTTTCCGATACTTCCGATGATCTTCACCTCGGGAGGTGAGCTCGATTTGCCGGGTACTCGCCGTGTACTGGATTACATTCTTGCGGCCGGCGCGGCCGGCGTGGTGTTTCCGGGCTTGGCCAGCGAGTACGACATGCTGTCGGTGGAAGAACGACTACAGGTCACTGAAGCATTAGGTGGCTGGATCGGTGGGCGCGTGCCGTTGATCGTTGGTGCAAGTCATCCCGACGCAGCGGTTGCAGCGAGGCTCGCATCGGCCGGAGCTGCAGCCGGCGCGGTGGCCGCGATGGTGCTTACGCCGCACGCGCATGCCGGCGATATTGAAGCGATGGCGCGCTATTTTCACGATGTGCATGCGGCTTCTGGCATCGCCATTATGCTGCAGAACGCGCCGGCCCCGATGGGGGTAGGATTGAACGTGGAGCAGGTATTGGCACTCGCTCAAGCCGTGGAGGGCATCCGCTACGTCAAAGAGGAAACTCAGCCGTCGGGCCATCGCATTACCGCGCTGAACGAACGGGCCGGTTCGGCGATCGACGCGGTGTTCGGTGGAGCGGGAGCGCGTTACGTCATCGACGAACTCGTGCGCGGCGCCACGGGTACGATGCCCGCTTGCGAAATCACCGAGGTACACGTGGAGATGTTGGCCCGCTTCGATCGCGGTGACGCCGAAGGTGCGCGCGAGCTATTCGAGCGCACGTTGCCTTTGCTGAGTATGCAGGCGGTATTTCGTTGGCGCCTGACAAAGGCCGTATTGCAGCGACGCGGCTTGATCGAGAGCGACTACGTACGTTCCCCCGGCCCCGCGCTTGATGCGTACGACCAGCGCGAGCTCGACGTACTGCTTGCCCGCATCGCCGATCTGCTTCCGCTAGACCGCGTGCCGGCCGGAAGCGCGAGAATGGCCATATGAGCCTCACCGTTACCAAGGTCGAAACCTTCATTGTCACCGTACCCCGCGACACGCCTTACCTGGGGCCGCTGGGTCCGGGTGAGCGATGGAACGCGCGTGGTTATGTGGTGCGCAAGGGCAACGGCACGATCTATCCATCGGTCGATCGCTCGATTGCCGTGCGCATCACCTGCAACGACGGCAGCGAGGGCTGGGGCGAGACCTACGGCATCTGCGCGCCACGCGCTACCTGTGAAATCATCAACGACCTGCTTGCACCGGAATTAATCGGCACTGATCCGGAAGATGTCGAGCAGATCTGGGACGATCTCTACGGCCTCATGCGCGTGCGTGGCTGCACGTCCGGTTTTCATGTGGATGCTATCGCCGCGCTCGACATCGCCATGTGGGATTTGCGCGCGCGCAGTCATGGCGTGCCGCTATGGCAAATGCTTGGCGAGCGTCGCCGCGAACATGTGCCTGGGTATCTCTCCGGGTTGCCCGCAGCAACGCTGGAAGGCCGCGTCCGGATGGCACGCCAATTTCGCGAACAGGGCCACGATGCCTTCAAGATCCATACGGTTGTCAGCAGTGAGGGCATCGTCGAGGAAGTGGCAGCATTACGCGAAGCGCTGGGCGACGACGCGTTGCTGATGGTGGATTTGCACTGGAAGTTCTCCGCGGCCGAAGCGCTGGCATTGATCGAACGACTGAGTCCGTATCAATTGCATTTCATCGAGGCGCCGGTGAAGCCGGAGGACCTAAGCGGTTTGGCGTGGCTTGCGGCGCGGTCGCCTATCCCCGTGGCATCCGGCGAGGAGTGGTACACGGCGTACGAGGCGCAGCTTCGTCTTGACCTTCATTCCGTGCGGTTCATCCAACCGGAAATGGGCCATACCGGGATCACGCAGTTCCGCCGGATCGCTTCGCTGGCTGAGGCGAACGGTGTCCAGATCGCACCCCATGCCACGGTCGGCACCGGCCTGTTTCTCGCGGCAAGCCTGCATGCGTCGGTCACCGTGCCGTCGTTGTGGCGGCATGAATGGCAGCATTCGATTTTTTCGCGCTCGCTGGCATTGCTCGACACCGACA
>JAATFF010000086.1 GCA_015655335.1 Lysobacterales bacterium
AAAGTCAATGCAGAAGTGGTTGGCTTCCGTGATGGCAAGGTGCTGCTGATGCCATTCGGGCACTTGCGCGGTATTGCTGCCGGTGCGCGCATTCGCTCGTTGGGACGCGCATTGCGCGTGCCGGTGGCGCGCGCAATGATCGGGCGCGTAATCGACGCTTTTGGCGAACCGCTGGATGGTGGGCCCGTGATCGTGGCCGAAGGCTATCGCGATATTCAGCCAGTGCCGATCAACCCCCTACGCCGGGTGCCGTTGGACCAGGCACTGGAAACGGGTGTCAGCGCGATCGATGGCGTGATGCCGATTGCCAAGGGGCAACGCGTTGGCGTGTTCGCGGGTAGCGGTGTGGGTAAAAGCACGTTGCTCGGCATGATGGCGCGCCATGTACGTGCCGATGTGGTGGTTGTAGGAATGGTTGGTGAGCGCGGACGTGAAGTTGGCGATTTTCTGCAAGAGTCGCTGGGAGCGGAAGGACGCAAACGTTCGGTGATGATGGTCGCTACTGCAGATCAATCCGCGCTCGTGCGCACTCATGCCGTCCATGCGTCACACGCGGTAGCCGAGTATTTCCGGGACATGGGCCTGGATGTGTTGCTGATCGTCGACTCGATTACACGCTTTGCCATGGCACAACGCGAGGTGGGCCTGGCGGTCGGCGAGCCACCCACATCCCGCGGCTACCCGCCATCGGTCTTCAATCTATTGCCGCAGATTCTCGAACGCGGGGGGCGTGTGCGCGACGGTGGCTCCATCTCTGCCATCTACAGCGTGCTCGTCGAGGGCGACGACATGAACGAACCCGTCGCCGACCACATGCGAGCAATTCTTGATGGGCATGTGGTGCTATCACGTGAACTTGCGAGTCGCGGGCAACTTCCTGCCATTGATCTTTTGTCGAGCGTGAGCCGTCTTCTGTCGCGTGTGGCTGATGCTCGGCAACAGCAGTTGGTGCTACGCATCAAGTCGATTATTTCAACTTATGAAAATTCGCGTGATCTGGTCGACATGGGCGCTTACCAGGCGGGCACCAACCCGGCGCTAGACGAAGCCCTCGTTCTCTATCCGAAACTGATCGACTGTCTGCGTCAAACGCCGTCGCAGTCGTCGTCGTTGCGTGAAACCATCGACAGGCTCGAAGGCGTACTGTCGAACGGTGAAGGGGGCGCAGCATGATCTCCCGCAAGCACCATGCCTATGAAGTTCTCCTGCGCATGGCGCGCGTCAAGGAGCTTCGTGCCCAAGTCGCATTGGCGGGTGCTGTCGATAAAGAAACCTTCGCCCAAATGCACGTCGATGGCGTCGAAGAAGCTCGCCAAGCGGTAATGACGGCCAACGGCGAATGCATCAGCGGCGAGCAGTCAATGGACTTGGCGCGCTACGAATTGCTTACGCGACTCGATGCGGCGTTATCTGACAAGTTGCACGTTGCGCGTCAAGAGCTGGAGCAGGTCTCGCTTCAGCGAGCCGAGAAGGCCTCGGAGAACGTGATGGCGAAACGCTATCGCGAGAGCGTGGACGAACATTTGGACGACGTGCGGTTCGCATGGGAACAAGGGCAGGCCGCTAAGGCGCAGGAAGAAGGTGTCGAGCTGTGGCTGGAAAGCCGGGGAGAGGGCGGATGACAAACATCGTCGGCGTTGATGCCATGTCCCAGGCTTGGCAATCAGACAGCACCCGCACGTCCGCAAAGGATTTTGCGCATGAGCTAGCCAAGCATGACGCAGAACAAAAGCATGAGGCCCATACGAAATCGGACGACGAGGACAAGGCCAAGTCGATACCGGACCCCGATGCGCGTGAAAGTGCTGATGCGGCGTCGCTTGCCATAGCCAATGCATTCGGCGAAGCCACATCTGCTGCCGCGCAGTCGGCAGCTTTGACCGAAGCGCAGCAGGTTGCGCAAGCTCCTGTTGCACCGACTGGTGTCACGGAAGCGTTACTGGGCGCACGTGTGTTCGGGTGGCATGCCTTGGCGCAAGTCTACCTATCCGAATTGACAGCTGCTGATGATGATCAGCAACAGCAGGCATCCAGCGCGACGGCGCAGAAGTTTTCATCACAGGGTGTGATGCTCGAAAAGAATATCGGGCCATCCATAGAGGGCGTGCTTACGGCGTCAAGCGTGGCAGAGGAAGAGGTGGTATCCGTCGCGCCAGAGGTCGAAACGATCACACAAATGCAGCCTCGTCTTTCGTCGAACAGCGCGGTATCGGCGAATGTTGCAGAACTTTCCACGGCTGACGCATCGGCGGCCAGTTATTGGCCGGAACGTTCGCTTCGTTTTACGCGTCAACGCGACGGCACCAGCGTTGCCTGGTTACGCGACTTCCGCATAAGCGATGAGGAAGCATCGCATCTCATCCAATTTGTATTGAGCGATGCGAAGGCCACTGGTGTGGCCTTGAGCAAGATCATGCTGAATGGCCGCGAAGCCTGGGCTTCGTCCAACGGTACTACTTAAGGAGTGCACGATGTCGGTCCAAGCAATCGGTAGCCAATTGAATACGACGGATCCCTCGTCATTGCCCAACTCCGGTATCAACGAGCAGGATTTTATCCAGCTGTTTGTGAGCGAACTGCAGTATCAGGATCCGATGCAGCCGCTGGACAACAGCCAGTTTCTTACCCAACTCGCACAGTTTGTGGGAATTGAGCAACAAAGCGAGGAAGTGACCGGCATCAATAATCTGACGACGCTGGATTCGTCGGATCAGACCATCGCTTTGCTGTCGCATATCGTTCAAGTGAGCAACGCCGATGGTTCGACGACTACCGGCAAAGTGACTGGCGTTCAATACAGCACGAATGGCGTGCAGCTTACCGTCACCCCATCTAGTGGCAGCGTGCTGACGAGCGTCAATCTCTCGCAAATCCAGCTTGTTACGCCATAAGGAGAAGACCATGGGCGGCAACATCATGCAGGCGTTGTATAACAGTGTTTCAGGCCTTTTTAGTTTCTCGCAAAGCCTGGACACCATCAGTAACAACATTAGCAATATGAACACGCCGGGCTTTCGCGGCAGCGATTCGTTTTTTGAAAACGTGATGGACGATGATGGTACCGAAATCGCGGGGACCGGCGTCAATACCAGCGAAGGGCAGATCGAACAGACCAGCACCGATACCGACGTGGCCGTCCAGGGACAAGGCCTTTTTATCCTCAAGGATTCGGAGGGCAATCTTTACTACACGCGTTCGGGCCAGTTCGAATTGAACTCGTCGGGCCAGCTGGTGGATTCGGTCAACAAGTATCTCGTGCAGGGCTACAGCCCTACGGGAAGCTTTGGAAATATTGATATCAGCAATTTGCAGACGCTGCCGGCTGCGGCCACGACTACGGTAAACATGGTTGGTAATATCGTGGGCACCAGCTCGCCGGACACAATCGGTAGCGTTACGATTTACGATGCACAGGGCACGGCGCACACGCTCTCCGTCACCTTGACGACGGCGACCAGCTCAACAACACCGACCACGCCCGGCTCGACCACTTGGAATGTGGCCATCACCGACAGCAGCGGTGATTCGCTGGGAAGCGGTCAAATCAGTTTTGACGAAACGGGCTCCCCCGAGGCCGGTGCAAATCAGGTGACCATGACGGCGAACCTCGGCGGCAAGTCGCAAAGCGTCGTTTTCAACTTTGGTACGCCGGGAGGTCTCAGTGGAGCAACCGGTATCTCCGGCGAGCCCACCAGTCTTGCGGCGCAGGTGCAGGATGGCCATGGTGTGGTCGGTATTTCGTCCGAAGCTTTCGACACCAACGGTGTTTTGCAACTGACTTATGCGGACGGCAGTACCCATGCTGGTCCGCAGCTGGCGCTTGCATCGTTTGCGGATGAGAGTTCGCTGCAGGAAATCCAGGGAAACCTCTATCTTCCTCCTGCAAACCAAAGCGTGCAGGTGGGGCGTCCCGGCTCCGGCATATTCGGCCAGATCGAAGGCAGCAGCTTGGAAATGTCCAATGTCAATCTGACCCAGCAATTGGCTGACATGATCGTTATCCAGCAGGGTTACCAGGCGAGCTCGCGTGTCATGACCGTTTCCAGCGATATGTTGCAACAGCTTTACCAATCCACACAGGGCAGCTAATTCATGACGAATGACGTTCGCTTCGGGTGGATCGGCGAAACCCGTCGCATAGCCTTGCATACACTGCTTGCGGCCCAGGTAGACGACTGGGCACGCGAGTGGTGGGTCGGTGCTGTCGATGGCGATATCGAAGTAAGTGCCGTGGAAAAAGAAGTAGGACATGACAAGCGAAACATGCCTTTGCTGTCATCGAATGAAGCAGGGTCTCTCGCGCTCTATCTGGGTGCCAAGGATTTCGACGCTGTCGGGCGTTTTTTGGTTAGCACGACAAGCGATGCGGATGTCGAGCTGGCGCAGCGCATTGGCGAAGAGGCGCTCATAGATCTTGCGACACGCATTCAACGGCGCGCTGGTTCGAACAAAGCCAGTCGTCTCGTCAGAGAGTCCACGCCGCTGGCGCTTGAACACGCGCGCTTGGGCGCATTCAGCGTGACGGCCGCAATCGGACGTTTGCAATTTGAAGTAGTCATCGATCGTCGCATGGCCGATCGCCTGGTGCCACCGATGGCAAGCGACGCCCATGGCCTGGTGCCGCGACACGCTGCCATCCAGCAGGCGCCGTTGCGGGTAGTCGCCTTGATGGATTTCGGTTCGGTCGATCTCGCGCATTTGTCCGACCTCAGCGTCGGCGAGATTCTGGTCGGAGATCGCAAATTGGATGAGGCCTTGCAGATCCACCTGCAAGGCCACGGCGCCATCGCTACAGGTTATCTGCGGCGATCGGGTGAACAGCGTGCCGTCATGCTCGACGGCGTCAATCAGCAGGAAAAGCAGCAGCCATGAACGAAATCGTCGTAGCACCTATTCAACTGGAAGAAGCCGCGTATAAGCCAGTCGTTGGTGACCCGCTCATCCGACGCAACCTGGCCATGCTTGGGCACGTCAACGTGCGTCTGGATGTGATGCTCGGCGCGGCGGAGCTCAACGTAGAAAAGCTCTTCGGTCTGGCCAAGGGTGACACCGTTGCGCTGGATACCGATCTCGATGCGCCGGTGACGCTTCAGCTCGATGGCAAATCCATTGCGCGCGGACAGCTCATTGCGGTGGGTGATTGTTTTGGCCTGAAGATTACCGAGATTTTGTGAGTGCGCGAGATATCCTGTTCGCAGGTGGCTGGCGTATGAGTCACGCCGCGTGGGTGGTGCCCGCCATCCCCTACCGCACCGACGCGCCCGTTAGCACGGGTACCTTCGCTGTTGCGTTGCTAGCTACGCTATGCCTGTTGGCTTTAATGGTTGCAGCTTTGGTTTTCATACGCCGCCGCGGCTGGCTGACATTGCCCTCTCGTGTCCGCGCGCCGACCACAGTAGATGGCATCCAATTGCAAGCATCGCGTCGCTTGAGCATCGCTACAACGGCGCATGTATTGAGCTATCAGGGCAATAGCTATCTTGTCGTAGAAAGCAGTCGTGGTGCGAACACCACGATTACACCGATCGAAGCTAACCCCGTGCAGGACAAAGAGACGTCATGACACGCAGCAAAATTATCTCGCTGGCCGTGATTGTGATAGGTGTGCTCCTGCCTATGTCGGGGTGGTGCGCCGATCCGATTCAGGATGCCATCGCGCGTGCATCCGGCGAGGACTATTCGCCGATCCTGCGATCGTTCCTGTTGCTGTCACTGCTTTCGTTCATCCCCTTGATGGTGATTGCGCTGACCTCGTTCACGCGGATCATCGTGGTGCTTTCGCTGGTGCGCAGTGCTCTGGGCTTGCAGCAAACGCCGCCCAACAGCGTTTTGCTCACGTTGGCGATGTTTCTGACATTGTTCTCCATGAGTCCGGTATTTCAGGGCGCCAAGCAGGCTGGTCTCGACCCTTATATGCGCAATGAGATCCCTGCACAGATCGCTGTGGCGCGAGCGTTCGAACCGTTTAAGCTTTTCATGATCCGGCAGACGCGCGAAGACGATCTGCTTGCAGTTGTACGGATGGCCAAGGTCGCGCCGCCGAAATCCATGCAGGACATCGGCGCGTTGCAGTTGATCCCGGCTTTCATGCTGAGCGAGCTGCGGACTGCGTTTCAGATTGGGTTTGTGATTTTTCTGCCGTTCCTGCTGATCGATCTGGTGGTGGCAGCCATATTGATGGCGTTAGGCATGATCATGTTGCCGCCCACCACCATCAGCTTGCCGCTGAAAATACTTCTGTTCTTGCTCATCAATGGCTGGACGCTGCTTGCACAGGCCTTGTTGAGCGGATATCACAGCTGAGCAGGGACGCTCTACGTGGATAGCGATGAGCGCATCATGTGGCTGCGTTGGCGGCAGGAGCGGAACATGGCTGCTCGCGATGCATTGATCGTTCACTATTCGCCGTGGGCCAGGCTTGTCGCGCGTGACGTATATATGCGCGTGTATTTGATGCGTGACGCTTGGCACGACTGTGTTCAGAACGCGCTACTGGGGCTGATGGATGCGATCGAGCGTTTCAACCCTGAACGTGGCATTGCTTTCCAGTCCTTCGCACGGCTTCGTGTACGTGGCGCGGTGTTCGATGGCCTGCGCGTATTGCGAAGCAGTCATCTGGAGTTGGGTTACGGTGGCGGCGACCGCGCTACCGCTGCCAGAGACCGCGTGGCGTCGCTTAACGAAGACAGCGACGCCGATCCACTTGAAGCGTTCATAGCTACGACGGTGGGACTGGGTTTGGGCTTCTTGCTCGATATGCAATCGATGCCTGGCCGCGCTCAACCTCCGGATGCCTATGCGGAGCTGGAAAAGGCGCAATTAAGTGCGGCGGTATCGGAGAGCCTGGAACAGCTGCCCGAACGCGATCGATCCATCGTGATACTCCATTACTACCACCAGCTTTCGTTCGTGGAGATCGCTGAACAACTTGGCGTCACCAAGGGACGCATTTCCCAGTTACACAAGCGCGCCCTGGAGCATTTGCGACGTTGCCTGCGCGAACGGGTGATGGCGGAGTGTTAGATGGGAGGCTGCTCTCATAAGCTGAGGCTTTCGAAAAAACTTTCGCACGCAAGCCCCTAAACTTTTCCCGCCAAACCCGGATTAGTCCCCAGTAAGGGGCGCGCCACGGTGGCTGCCCCCGACTTTGGGAGCAGGGCGATGGTGGCAGTGATCAGTGGCAACGGGCTGGGCCTGGGCAACACGTCGTTGACGCAACTGGGTCAGACGTCGGGAGGATCGCCCTCGCTGGGCCAGGCGGCCAACAGCAGCTACGTCAACACCGCCACGGGCAACCTGGTGCTGCAAAGTAATGACGAAGGCTTGTTGTTCGACGGCCTGCCGCTCAACGTGCTGCGCACCTACAACAGCCTGGGCCAGTTGAACGGCAACGAGGGCTGGAGCTACGGCTTCAGCCGTACCGTGAGCGGCCTGACCGGGACACGCGACACCGCCGGCAGCACCCTCACCCGCACCGACGATGACGGCTCCACCGTCGTCTACACGTATAACGCCACGTTAGGCCTCTACACCAGCACCGACCAAAGCGGTGCGGTGGACACCTTAAGCTGGAATGCGACCTCGTCCACCTGGACCTTTACCGACGCCGCCGACAACCAACAAGAAACCTACAACGCCACCGGCCAGCTCACCGCGCTGACCGACACCAGCACGGGTGCCAGCTACAGCTTCCGCTACAGCAACGGCCAGCTCAGCCAGATCGTGGCCGGCGATGGCGACACCCTGATCTTTGGCTACAACACCAATAATCAGCTGATCAGCCTGTCGATCCAGGAAGTGCCACCCGGGCAGACCACCGCGGTGACCCGCCAGGCGGTGAGTTACGGCTACGACAGCCAGGGCCGTCTAAGCACGGTCACCACCACGCTCGCGTCCGATACCGATGCCAGCACGACGGCCAGCTACACCACCACCTATACGTATCAGGGCACCACCGACCTGATCAGCAGCGTCACGCAGAGCGACGGCACCACCGTCAGCTACAGCTATACGCAAGATGCCCAAGGTGCGTATCAGGTCACCGGCATCACCACCGGCAC
>JAATFF010000108.1 GCA_015655335.1 Lysobacterales bacterium
GATCTGGATCGCCAGCTCGCGTGTCGGCGCGATGATCAGGGCGCGCGGATCGGCGTCCTTGCGGTCCGGGGCGGCCGGGTTGTTGAGCAGGCGGTTCATCAGCGCGACCAGGAACGCGAAGGTCTTGCCGGTACCCGTCTGCGCCTGGCCCGCGACATCACGGCCAGTGAGCGCGATCGGCAGGGTCAAGTCCTGAATCGGCGTGCAGCGCGTGAAGCCGGCCTCGTCCAGGCCTTTCTGCAGCAGCGGTTGTAAGTCGAATTGAGTAAAGAAGGTTTCGGTGAGTACGGTTTGGGACATGAAGGGGATTCTGGTGCAGGCCTGCGCTGGGGCGCCTGGCCCGGTCCCGCGGCAGTCTGACAACCTTGGGACAGGTGGATGGGTGCGGCGCGCTCCGCAGCAGCGCCGAAAGGTGGGACGACACACCGCAACCCCGCCGGCATAGGTGAAATGGCTCGTTAAGCCACCTCACCTATGCCAGCCGGATACTTCGCGGCTGCCCTTGAATCGCTTGAATCGCGTCCCGACTTAGGCTGGAATGGAAGCCTTGCCGCAACGGCACCGCTTCCAATCCCGGATCGACCCGAGCCTCATGGGCACCCCATAGTGTAACTGATGATCGGCAAACGGTCTTAACCTCTCTAACCGCCTACCTCGGAGACCCACGGTGAGCGAACTTATCAGCCATGTGAGCGACGACGCCTTCGACCAGGAAGTGCTGAAGTCCGATACCCCTGTCCTGCTGGACTTCTGGGCCGAGTGGTGCGGTCCCTGCAAAGCCATCGCCCCCACGCTGGAGGATCTGGCCAAGCAGTACGAAGGCAAGCTGCGCGTGGTCAAACTGAACATCGACCACAACCAGAAAACCCCCCGCACCTACGGCGTGCGCGGCATCCCGACCCTGATGGTGTTCAAGAACGGCAAAGTCGAGGCTACGCAGATCGGCGCCGTCAGCAAAGGCCAGCTGGTTCAGATGATCGATAAGGCGATCTGAGCATCGCCGCACAGCCCGCCGCTGCGGGCGCCCTTTACGGCGCAGCGCGGCGGGTGCTAGATTCCATTCTCAGTTGGGGCAGTCCTGCCCCCTCGCGCGTTCCGCGCAACGCTCGTCCTCCCTCCTGTAATTAACGGCGCCCCGTGAGGTTTGCCCGTGTCCGATATCGAAAGCAAAGATTCTTCCGACGCCACTAGCGCCGAGGCCAAACCTGTGACTGAAACCCGTACCCGCGCACCGCGACGAACTGCTGCTGCCATAGCCGAGGCGAACGCCCAGGCCGGCCGACCGGCTGCCGAAGCGCCAGCACCCGCTGCCGAACGCCCCATGCCGCCTCCTGCCGAGACACGCACGGAAGCGCCCGCGCCTTCTCCGGCGCCTGCCCAGGATTCGTTGCGTTATGGCAACGGCAATGGGAACAGCAATGGCAACGGCAACGAGAGCCAGGAGCCGCGCGAGAACAACAGCCAGGGCGGCGGCAATTCGACCGGCCCGCAACAGCCAAACCAGGGGCAGGGCCAAGGCCCGAACGCCAACGATCGTCGCAACGACCGCAACGACCGCAACCGTCGTCGCCGTCACGAGCGCGGTCCGCGCCCACAACAGGGCGGCCCCGGCGGCCCGCCGCCGCGCAATCCGCACGGCTTGCCGGTGGACGACGACAATGCCGACATCGGCAGCAACGACCGCCTGATCAATCTCACTGAGCTCAAGCGCAAGAACGCGATCCAGCTGCTGGAATTCGCCGAATCGCTGGGCATCCAAGAAGGCGTCGCCCGCCAGCGCCGCCAGGATGTGATCTTCAACGTCCTCAAGGCGCACGCCCGCTCCGGCGGCGGCATCTGGGCCGAGGGCGTGCTGGAAATCCTGCAGGACGGCTTCGGTTTCCTGCGCTCGGCCGACGAGTCCTACCTGGCCGGCCCGGACGACATCTACGTCTCGCCCAGCCAGATCCGTCGCTTCAACCTGCGCACCGGCGACTACATCACCGGACGCGTGCGTCACCCGAAGGAAGGCGAGCGCTACTTCGCCATGCTGAAGGTCGACGACATCAACGGCGATCCGCCGGAAGCGTCGAAGAACAAGCTGCTGTTCGAAAACCTTACGCCGCTGTTCCCGCGTAAATCGTTCAAGCTCGAGCGCGGCAATGGTTCGAGCGAGGACATCACCGGCCGCATCCTGGATCTCGTCGCACCGGTCGGTCGCGGCCAGCGCGGCCTGATCGTGTCGCAGCCGAAATCGGGTAAGACGATGATGCTGCAGAACATCGCGCAGGCCATCACGTACAACCATCCTGATGCACACTTGATCATGCTGTTGATCGACGAGCGTCCGGAAGAAGTCACGGAAATCGCCCGTACCGTGCGCGCCGAAGTAATCAGCTCCACCTTCGACGAACCGGCCGTACGTCACGTGCAGGTTGCCGAAATGGTGATCGAACGCGCGAAGCGCCTGGTCGAGCACAAGAAAGACGTGGTGATCCTGCTCGACTCGATCACGCGTCTGGCCCGCGCCTACAACACCGTGGTACCGAGCTCCGGCAAAGTGCTCACCGGTGGTGTGGATGCGAACGCACTGCAGCGTCCAAAGCGTTTCTTCGGCGCCGCGCGCAACGTGGAAGAAGGCGGCTCGCTAACCATCATCGCCACTGCGCTGATCGAAACCGGCAGCAAGATGGACGAGGTGATCTACGAAGAGTTCAAGGGCACCGGCAACATGGAAGTGCACCTGTCTCGCCGTATCTCCGAAAAGCGCGTGTACCCGGCCATCGACATCAATCGTTCCGGCACCCGCCGCGAGGATCTGCTGATCGAACCGGATCTGCTTGCCAAGATCTGGATCCTGCGCAAACTGCTGCATCCGATGGATGAGCTGGCGGCAATGGAATTCATGCTCGACAAGATGAAGAACACCAAGTCCAACGACGAGTTCTTCAATTCGATGAAGCGTTGATCGCCATCGTCGTAAAACGCAAAAAAGCCGCCTTCGGGCGGCTTTTTTGTCGGTAACCGTTGAACAAAGGACGCTCGAACCTTACGGCAAGATTTCATCGTATCGTCTCATACGATTAACGCCATAAATTCAGGGCTATAGCGCTGTGTCGCCGGACGGCGAGCTGTTACGATCTTGCGACTCTCCTACTCCCAAGCCGTATGCGCATCCTGCTAGTCGAAGACGATCCCTTGGTATCCGACGCCATCGTGCGCGGCCTGGCCACGGCCGGTTACGTGGTCGACGCCGTGGTCGATGCCGAATCCGTGCAGGGACGCCTGGACACGACCCACTACGATCTAGCGATCGTGGACCTCGGCCTGCCCGGCGAAGACGGGTTTGCCCTAGTGCGTCGCCTGCGCCGCGACGGCAGCCCCTTGCCGTTGCTGATTGTGACCGCTCGCGATGGCTTGGACGACCGCGTCAACGCACTCGATCTGGGCGCCGACGATTATCTGGTCAAGCCCTTCGCCCTGCCTGAGCTCGCTGCCCGCTGCCGTGCACTGATCCGTCGCGCCACGGCGGCCACGGCCAACGAAATGGTGGTCGGCCGCCTGCGCATCGATCTCGCCGGACGTCGCGCCATCGACGATACCGGCCGCGTGCTCGAACTCACCCGTCGCGAATGGTCGATCCTGGAATGCCTGGCTCACCACAGCGGTCGCGTGGTGAGCAAAGAACGCCTGATCCAGGCCATCGTGAGCTGGGATGAAGAAATCTCCGGCAATGCCATTGAAGTACATGTTTCGCGTTTGCGCGCGAAACTGGGCGAGGCAGCCACGGTGCGTGGTATTCGCGGACTCGGCTATCGCCTCGACGACGCCTAGTTAAGCCGATGCCATCCAGCGTCAAACCCAAGCGCGCCCCCAGCATCCGTGGTCGATTGCTTGTCTATTTGTTGCTGCCGCTAGTGGTGCTGATGACGGCCAGCATCTGGGCCGACCACAGCACCTTCGTCACCCCCATGTACGAGTCCTTCGACCGCGCACTATCGCGTGCAGCAGTCGCCATCGCGGCGCATGTACAACAAGCGCCCGATGGAAAGCTCTACGTGGAAAGACTGGATAACAACTCGATCCCGCTGCGGCCGCCGGGCGATCGGCCATTGCCGCCACCAGGCGACAACCCATACCAGCGGCGCGGACCGCCCATGCGTTTCGATCCGACCACCGGGCCGATGGTGTGGATGCGACTGTACCCCGGTGCTCGGGACAGTTTCCTCTATCGCGTTAGCCTTCCAGACGGCCAAACCCTGGCAGGCGATCAAGGGCTTCCGATCGCCCAAGGCAACGCCGTAGACAACCTGACTTACAGCGATACGACTTACAAACAACTCGATTTGCGTATCGTCAGCTACCAGACGACCGTGGGCGGCGAAGCGATAGTGGTGACCGTAGGCGAGACGGTGCATCACCGCAACGTCGTTGTACGCAGATTGGATACCGTCATCGGCCTCAGCGACGGCATCCAGTTGCTGCTGGTGCTGGGGTTGTGTTTATTCGGCATCACGGTAGCGCTACGCCCCATCAATCGGCTGCGCGATCAGATCATGCGCCGCCAGCCTCAATCGCTGCAGCCGTTGCCCTTGGAACCTGTACCGGGCGAGGTGCGGCCGTTGGTGGAATCGCTCAACACCCTACTCGTGACCGTGCGCGATTCAACGCTTGCGCAGCAGCACTTCCTGACCAATGCCGCCCATCAGTTGCGAACGCCGCTCACGGGATTAAAGGCACAGCTGGAAGTGCTGGCGAACGAAACGCAGGACAGCTCACAGCAAGAGCGCATTACTCGCCTGCAGGGCAGTGTGGATCGTCTGGCGCACACAGCTAACCAGCTGCTGGCCCTTGCGCGCGCGGAGCCTTCGGCACACGGCCCGGGCGATTTTGTCGCCATCCAGCTCGACACCCTCATCGGCGCGGTGATCGATTCCATGCTCGATCGCGCCCTGATCCACAACATCGATCTTGGTGCCGAATACGTACCGGCACAGGTCCATGGCGTGTACTGGCTACTGCACGAACTGCTGATCAACCTGCTCGACAACGCGATCCGCCATACACCCGACGGCGGCAATATCACGCTTCGTTGCGGCCTCCACCACGGCTCGCCGTACCTGGAAGTGGAAGACAGCGGCCCCGGGATCCCCGCGGCCGAGCGCGAACGCGTGCGCGAACGCTTCTATCGTGCTGCAGGAAGCGACGGCCAGAGCAGCGGCCTGGGCTTGGCGATCGTCGAGGAGATCGTACGCAGCCATCGTGCACGGTTCGAGATCCTGGATGCGCACGAGGGCAATGGCGCACGGATGCGCATCGAATTCCCCGCACATGCCTAAGGTCATCTTCAAATCCTTTTGATTCCCTACCATTGTGTGGTCCTGACGGCCGCGCCTTTGCCGGATATCGACCCGACGTGGACGCACTTGCCCATCGCAAACACTTTGTAGCTGTACTGTCACGTACAATATTTTTTCGTTCACCCCCTTTTAGGGGCGGTGCGGCGCCTCCATAGTCGGAGGCTGTTCCCGTGAGATGAGGCTAGCTGCGTGTCTATACCTAGTGCCGTCAAGAGCACCCCGATTCACGGGCGCCAGCAGCTGATCGATTACGTCGCGGCCGGCGAAAAGCCGCGCGAAGCGTGGCGCATCGGTACCGAACACGAAAAATTCGGCTTCCGCACCGATGACTTGCGCGCCCCCACTTTCGAAGGCGATCGCGGTATTCGAGCGCTACTGGAAGGTATTGCAGCGCGATACGGCTGGGATATCGCCCGTGAAGGCGAGATACCGGTGGCGCTAATCCGGGACAAAGCCAACATCACGCTCGAACCCGCCGGCCAGTTGGAACTTTCCGGCGCGCCGCTGGAAACCATCCACCAGACCTGCCTCGAAGTGAACAGTCATCTGGAAGAAGTGCGCTCCATCGCGGACGGCATGGGCCTGGGCTTTCTCGGCATGGGCTTTCAGCCCAAGTGGCGCCGCGACGAAATGCCGTGGATGCCCAAAGGCCGCTACAAGATCATGCGCGAATACATGCCCAAGGTCGGTTCGCTGGGCCTGGACATGATGACGCGTACCTGCACCGTGCAGGTGAACCTGGATTTCGGCAGCGAGGCCGACATGGTGCGCAAGTTCCGCACCAGCCTGGCGTTGCAACCGATCGCCACGGCGCTGTTCGCCGACTCGCCGTTTACCGAAGGCAAGCCCAACGGATTTCTGTCGTATCGCTCGCACGTATGGACCGACACCGATGCCGATCGCACCGGCATGCTCGACTTCGTGTTCGAGGATGGTTTCGGCTACGAACGCTACGTGGATTACATCCTCAACGTGCCGATGTACTTCAGCTATCAGGATGGCGGCTACATCGATCTGGCAGGTAAAGACTTCAAGCGCTTCATGGCCGGCACGCTCGATGCGCTACCCGGCACGCGCGCCACGATGAAAGATTGGGCCGATCACCTCACCACTGCTTTTCCTGAAGTGCGGCTTAAGCAGTATCTGGAAATGCGCGGCGCCGATGGCGGTCCGTGGAATCGCTTGTGCGCGTTGCCGGCGTTGTGGGTCGGACTGCTTTACGACGACGAAGCGTTGTATGCCGCATGGGAATTGGTGAAGGATTTCACCCGTGAAGAACGCCATGCATTGCGCGATGGTGTACCGAAGTACGGACTGAAGCTACCTTTCCGCCAAGGTACCGTGCGCGATCTGGCGCGAGAAACTGTGAAGATTGCAGCGCACGGTCTTAAGCGCCGCGGCCAACTCAACCGCAACGGTGCCGACGAAAGTATCTTCCTGGATCCGCTGATCGAGATCGTCGACGCCAACCAGACACCTGCCGAACGCAAGCTCGAATTGTTCCACGGCGAGTGGAACGGTAGCGTCGATCCGGTGTTCAAAGAATTCGCGTATTAACGCGATGGTGTTGGCACAAGCTCCGTTTTTCGCCGGACTGCTACTCGGCGCGTCGTTGATTATCGCGATCGGTGCGCAAAACGCTTTCGTTTTGCGCCAAGGTTTGCTGCGCGCACATCGCTTCCCGGTCGCACTGTTATGCGCACTCTCCGATGCGCTGCTCATCGTCGCTGGTGTCGGCGGGCTGGGCATCGCCATTGGACATCATCCGCGCGTATTGGCCGGCGTCGCCTGCGCCGGTGCCTTGGTACTTGTATGGTACGGCGTGCAGGCGTTACGCCGCGCGATCCATCCACACGCGTTGGCTGCCGATACGCACGGAAAGTCCAGCAGCATGTGGCAAGTTATCGCCGCATGCGTTGGATTTACCTGGCTCAATCCGCACGTGTATCTCGACACGGTATTGCTGATCGGCAGCCTCGCTTCGGCATGGCCATTGCCGGGACCGCGACTGCTATTCGCCATCGGTGCAGCGACATCGTCATTTATCTGGTTCTTTGCACTCGCCTACGGCGCGCGCTTGCTGGCGCCTTTGTTTCGCAAACCGATGGCATGGCGTGTCCTGGATGGGTTGATCGCGTTAGTGATGTGGAGCATCGCGATCAAGTTGCTGCTGTCGTTTCTCGTGCATTGATCAATCCTGGGTGCGGATACCCAGCCAGCGTGCCACCAGCGTGTCGAGACTGGCTTTGCCCGGCCCCGCGATCAAGAACCAGAAGAAGATCAGCGAATAGACCACTTCGTCCGCTTCGACGTAGTCGTCCAAACCCATCAGGTTGCTCGATACCACCAACGTCACCGCCACGATCATGTTGATGATCATCGGGATGCTCACCAGACGCGTGAACAAGCCGAGCATCAGCAACAACCCACCAACCAGTTCCGTCCACGCCGACAACGCCGCGCTGAACGCCGGGTGTGGAATGCCCCATCCCACAAAACGTTGGGTGAAACCTTCCAGGTTATGCACTTTGGCGATGCCGGTTTCCAGCCAGAAGTAGCCAAACACAAGCCGTACAACGAGGGGCCCAAGCCAGCGCCATCGATGCAGAATCTCGAGCAGGCGCGAGGCCTTTGCTGCCATGAACTGTCGCATCGTCATGTTTCCTTAAATGAAGTAGGTGCATGATGCGTGCGCCCGCCAGCGTTCGCCATGTTCCGGCGTCCAGGCTTTCTTGCTTTAGATCCAGCGATGGCGAGACCGGAGCCAACCGGACGATCGGGCATAAAAGAGGGATGTACGGAGGCAGCTATTGCCTCCCCGCAGCAACACAATGACGGTGTCGAGACCGATACGCAGCCTATATCTGCCATCCGGACGAGACACTCCCCTTTTTGCCGCACTGCGGCGAACACAACCTTTCAACGGAGCCAGAACTATGAACATTAAGACAGTCAACGCCAGCGCCATGGCCGTGATGGTGGCCGGTCTGTTCGCCGCCGCAGCGGTGTCAGCCGCCCCCGTGGGCAGCCCCGTCGGCGATCAGGCCATGGTCAAGTGCGTGAACTCTTCGTCCTGTAAGGGCCATGGTGCGTGCAAGCAGGCCACCAACTCGTGCAAGGGCCAGAACTCGTGCAAGGGTCAGGGCTTTACGATGCAGAAGACCGATGCCGATTGCAGTGCCGCTCAGGCTGCTGCGAAGAAGTGATGCACCGGGGCGGGGTCGCCAGCACCACAGGCCCCGCCTTTTTCTCCGACATCAGGGTCAAGCCATGGCCATAACATCTACGACATGTTCCGGCTCACTGCCGTATCTCGGTTACTGGCTCGGCTTGCGTGTGGAGCACTACGAGGCTTTGCTCGCCAACCCCGGCGCGGTTCAATGGCTGGAAGTCGTGTCGGAAAACTACATGGTCAGCGGCGGCTTGCCGCTGGTGTGGCTCGATCGTTTCCGCGAGCGATTTCCGCTCGTGATGCACGGCGTATCCTTGTCGATCGGCAGCACCGATCCATTGGATGAAGACTACCTCGCGCGTCTTGCCGCTTTGGCACAACGTATCGAACCGGCGTGGGTATCCGATCACCTTTGCTGGACCGGCGTACAAGGCGTCAATCTGCACGATCTGATGCCACTGCCATACACCGAAGAGGCGCTCGCTCACGTGGTGAGTCGCGTTAAACGCGTTCAAGACAGGCTAAAGCGCCGCATTCTGCTGGAGAACGTCTCCAGCTATGTCAGCTTCGCCGATTCGCAGCTGACGGAATGGGAATTCATCGCGGCGATTGCGGAGCGCGCCGACTGCCTGATTTTGCTCGACATCAACAACGTACACGTCAGCGCGATGAATCACGGCTTCTCGTCGCTGGACTATTTGCGCGGCATTCCCGTGTCGCGCGTCCAGCAATTTCATCTCGCCGGTTACGAACAAGGCGAGCGATTGATCATCGATACCCACGATGCTCCCGTTTCCAACACGGTATGGGATCTGTATACCGAGGCTGTGCGCCGCTTCGGCCGCGTGTCGACCATGATCGAACGCGACGACAACTTCCCGCCGCTGGCCGAACTGATGAACGAACTCGAGCACGCGCGATCGCTGGCCGAACCACTCCTTCGAGACGCCGCATGAACACGCTGCAAGCCATCCAGCAGCAAATGCTGCGGGCCGTTATCGTCGAAAGAACGCCGCCGATACAAACCATTCGCAGCGACGGCATTGCCGATGCCGAAAGCCGGCTCGATGTCTATCGGCAGGGCTACCGCATTCGTTTGCGCGACGCATTGAAGAACGAATTCACCGGCCTGCAATGCATGACCGGCCAACAATTCGACTCCCTGTTGGACAAATACGTCGACGCGCATCCGTCGGAGCATTACAACATTCGCTGGTATGGATCCGGCCTGGCGGCGTTTCTCGATTACGCCAGACCTTGGCGCGACAAGCCGCACATGGCCGAGATGGCGCGTCTGGATTGGGCGATCTCCACCGCATTCGATGCCGCGGATGAACCCAGCTTGGGCATCGCCGAGCTTTCGGCCATACCGCCCGACGCGTGGGCGAACCTGCATTTGTCGCTGCAGGAAAATCTGCAGTTCCTTGCCTGCATGCACAACACCGATGCGTTCCGTCGCGCGGCAGACGCCGGTGCCAAACGCCCTCGCTTGCATCTTTTTACGAGAGCACATCAAGTCATGGTGTGGCGCAAGGCCATGACGGTGCACTACCGCCAGCTGGACGACGACGAGTGGCAAGTGCTGGGTGCTGCCATGCGGGGAATGCCCTTCGCCGCGCTCTGCGAGACGCTGGCCCAATACCATGACGAATCGGCAGCGATGCCGCGCATGGTCACCCTGCTGCAGGGCTGGCTGGAAGCGGGCCTTATCCGGGGCCTATCGGCAGGTTGACCGCCCCTTGGCGAGACCCGCCATGTAACCCGCACGAACTTCCGACGAAGAACTGGCATAGCGCCAGCCACGGAAGCGTTGCCCCATGTATATCGAGCACAACCCCGCTCTCCTTGATCGCCCACGCCCGGTGCTCATCGAGCCTGCGCTGGAAGCCCTGCTCAATCAGTCGATGTTGCGCGTGGACGTTGTGGCCGAACTGCATCACTGCGGCTCGTGGTTCATGGACGAGCCCCGCCTTGCCTGCGGGCTGTTTCATCTCGTGGGCGCCGGCGAATGCCTGGTGGAGAGCCCGGCACTGACCGAGACCTTGCGCTTGGAAGCGGGCGATCTGGTCGTACTTCCGCATGGCGATCCTCACCGTCTGTATTCGGCATCGAACGACGAAGCCGCATCGACTAGCTTGATCTGCGGTGAACTGCACTTCTCAAGCCACACCATGCACCCCTTGAGTCACGCGCTGCCGACGTGTTTCGTCGTGCGTGCGGCGCAAGCCGATAATGTTTTTCGACGACTGACAGCGATGATGGTCGACGTCGTCAATTCCGGATTGGCCGGGCGCCAAGTGCTGCTGAACAAACTTGCCGATACGCTGTTTACGCTGGCCGTCTGCGACTACGCCAACCGCAATAACGATCGTCGCGGCCTGTTCGCTGCTTTGACCGATTCACGCATCTGCAAAGTCTTGCAGGCAGTCCACGAGAATCCCGGACATCCCTGGACCATGCAGTCCATGGCATCGCTCGCCTGCATGTCGCGCTCTGCTTTCGCGGAACGCTTTGCGCAATTGATGAAAATGCCGCCGATGCAATACGTCACGCAGTGGCGTGTAAGTGTCGCCGAGCGCTTGTTGCGCGATCGTCAGCATTCCGTCGCGTCGATCGCTGACCAGCTTGGCTACAGCAGCGAGGCCGCATTCCGACGCCTTTTCAAGCGCGTGAGCGGCATTTGCCCAGGGCGGATCCGGTCCAAGGGAGAAGGCCTTCTGCTGAACTGAGCCTGCTTCCGGCCCTTAAGGCAGGGGCCCCTGCCTTACTCCAAAGCGGTGTTGTTAATGCGTGTCTAGCCGCTCTTCCGTAGAAGCACGCCGCGTTGACTGAGCTCCAAAACTCTTCCAATTGTGAGCAGTCGTCTTCTTATTAAGCGACTGGGCGCACTGTGCGTGTCCGAGTTCCTGCGCCTTCGAGCATCAAAGCTACGCCTTACGACGCGAGAGACCGTCGCATTTCGTTACTGGACTAAATCACTTCCACAACCCCCAATTTCTAGGAATTCAAGATGAAAGGGTACGTTACAAGCTTGCGCGAGAATGTGTGGCACGTTCGGCTGCTCGGCCGGTGGCCTGCTCGTTCCTTTCAAAGACGCTGGCTGGGACACAGTGGGCTGTGATCCAGATACAGCATCAGTCGCTTATGGACGTCGCCACTTAGGTTTGAATCTCGTCGCTCGATCCGCCGAGAACTTGGATTACTCGTCTGAATTTGACCTGATCATCATCAATGGGTCACTGGAACACGTACATGACTTCACGGAAGCATTGCATAACGCTTAAGCTTGACGGTTTCATCCTGATCTAAGGATGGGCGCTCGCCCAAGCGCAACTTTGTGGAAGTTATGGACACAACCAGAAACGCTTTCTTGACGCTAACTCCCTGGCATTTCTGTTCAAAAAGTTTGGCATTGGGCCAATTTTCATCGAGAGAGAGAACTTGTGCGGACCATCTCGACCCGGCGCAACCTACGCTTTCGGCAACAGAAAATTCATCTAGATTCCAGGCCTAACGTCGCGCGGTGAACATGAACCTACACAATCTTCTTGGATGGGTAAGCTCCGTACTCTTCATCATCACATTATGGGGTGCGCTTCATCAAACAATCTTACTCAAAAAACTTGCATTCACTGGCGCTCGTGACAAGTTTGCAAACTTGTCTGTTTCCTACTTTTTCGCCTACTTCCTAGGGGTATTTTTATTCTATACGTATGGATACCTCCTACCTGATGCAGACTACTTCCTAATCGCAACCCGTGGCACAGCAACATTCCTCGCTGTCTCGATGTTGACCTTTCTATGGCTTGGAAAGAAAAGCACATTAAGTTTCTCTGCGCTGCTGGCTTCAGTGCTGTGCGTTGCAGTAACAGTTAGCCTGATGGCCAATAGGAAAGGACTCAACCCTACGGAGTTTCAGTATTTAAAACTATGCATGTCGTGCGTAACTATTTACGGAATACATGCGTACACGAGTCAAATAAGAGGAATCCTCACAAACAAATCGTCGCAGGGGCTTTCTAAAGTCATGAATTTTACCGTTGCGATGAAAGACCTGAGCGTGATCGCATATGGGTTTACCTACTCGCTGAACGATTCGTGGCCTCTTATCGCGCAAGCCGTCATGAACGGCTCATTCCGCATAACACTCCTTTATCTGTGCTATCGCTACAACAACGACACAAGACCGCTCACAATTCAGTCTGCCTAGGGCGTGTTAACACTAGTGAGGTTTGATCTTATACTTCGGCCATGGAAATCACCGAAGCCCAATTTCAACGGATCGAGCATTGCTTGCCGCAACAACGCGGCAACGTCAGCATGACGAACCTACAAGTATTGAAC
>JAATFF010000064.1 GCA_015655335.1 Lysobacterales bacterium
CGGCTCTTTGAGCGTAGCGCGGATGCGGGCGAAATCCGGACTGCGAAACGCCTTCCATTCGGTGACGATGGCGAGCACATCAGCGCCATCCAGCGCCTGATACGCGTTTTCGCACAACACCAGATCAGCACGCTCTCCATAAACGCGATGCGTTTCCTCGCGCGCTTCCGGATCGTAGGCACGCACTTGAGCACCCGCTTGCCACAACGCCTCCATCAGTCGGCGACTCGAAGCCTCGCGCATGTCGTCAGTGTTGGGTTTGAACGCAAGCCCCCACAAGGCGATGGTTCGACCGCTCACGTTGCCGCCGAAGTACTGCAGAATAAATTCGAACAGTTTGGTCTTCTGGTCATGGTTGACCGCTTCGACCGCACCCAGCAGACGCGCTTCGTAGCCCGCGCTGCGCGCAGTACGCTCCAACGCCTGTACATCTTTGGGAAAACACGAACCGCCGTAACCGGCACCCGCATAAATAAAGTGATAGCCAATGCGTGGATCCGAACCGATACCTTGGCGTACAAGTTCCACGTCGGCGCCGACGCGCTCGGCAATGTTGGCGATCTCGTTCATGAAGCTGATTTTTGTCGCCAGCATCGCATTGGCGGCGTACTTGGTCAGCTCGGCAGAGCGCACATCCATGACCACGGTACGGTCATGGTTGCGATTGAAAGGTGCGTACAGCTTGCGTAGCAATTCGACTGCACGTTCGCTGGAACTGCCAATCACGATGCGATCGGGGCGCAAGCAATCTTCGACCGCATCGCCCTCTTTCAGAAATTCGGGATTCGATACGACGTCGAAGTCGATGTCGGCACCCCGTGCCGAAAGCTCGACCGCCACCGCTTTACGAACGCGATCGGCAGTGCCTACGGGTACCGTGGATTTGTTGACGACCACCGCGTAACGATCCAGATGGCATCCGATCGCCTTGGCGACACTCAAGACATATTGCAGATCGGCACTACCGTCTTCGTCTGGCGGCGTTCCAACGGCAATGAAAATGATTTGCGCATGCGCGATAGCCGATGACGCATCCGTCGTGAACTCAAGCTGCCCGTTGGCGTGATTACGCCGCACGACGGGCTCCAGTCCCGGTTCGAAAATGGGTATTTCGCCGCGCTTGAGGCGAGCTATCTTGCCTTCATCGATGTCGACGCACACCACGTGGTTGCCCATCTCGGCCAAACAGGCCCCAGTGACAAGGCCCACGTAACCGGTTCCGAAAATGGTGACTTTCATCTGATGGAATCACAACCTTGTTCGCAGCCCACGATTCTAGCAGGGCATATAAGAAACCCCAGCGTCAGCGAATCGCAGCGGGATGCGCACAAAGACACGGGGCGCGAATTGCTTCGCGCCCCGCGCCATGTATTGCTTGCGTGCGCTAACGATTACTGCTGTTCGCTGCCGCCGCCGGCTTCGCCGCCGCCCGGAGCACCCTGCGGAGCCGCGCCTGCCGCGGTCGGACCGGTGCTAACCAAGGTCACGTCGAAGATCAGCGTTTCGTTCGGCGGGAATTGACGCTGCGGCTCAGCACCGTAGGCCAGGCTCGCCGGAATGAAGAGCTTGTAATGACCGCCAACCTGCATCAGCTGCAGACCTTCGCGGAAACCCGGGATCACGCGAGCCAGCGGAATGGCAGTCGGGCCCGGGGGGTTGTTGTTCGCAGAGCTATCGAAAGTCTGACCGTTCACGAAGGTGCCGGTGTAGTTCACCTTGACCGTGTCGTTCGGACCTGGACGTGCACCGGTACCCTGCGAAAGCACCTGGTACTGCAGACCGGAGGCCGTGGCCTTTACGCCGGCAACCTTCCGGTTCTTGGCCAGGAAAGCGTCGCCTTCGGACTTGTTCTTCGCAGAGAGAGCGTCGAATTCTGCCTTACCCTTGGCCTCTGCCTGCGCCATGAAGCTCTTCCACACAGAAGAAGCCTCCGTTTCGGACATGCTCGGCTTCTGGCCGGACAGAGCGGCAGTGACCGCCTGACCAACAGCTACCGGATCTGCCAATTCGCGCATGGGCGCAGGGATCTGGCCAGCCAATTGATAGCCGAGAAGCTGGCTAGCTTTAGCTTTGTCGACCGTGCCCGTGGCGGCAGTGCTGGACGTCTGGGCCTGCGCGCCAGCGGTCATGCCCAGCGCAACGGCCAGCGCGGCCGCCGTCAGCGTGGGTCGCAGAAAATGCTTCATTTGAAACTCCCTCGTGTATGGATATGCCGGCGTGCCGGCCGGACCTCCCCCAAATGGAGGCTGGCCCCGCATTGTGCGGTGTCATGTCAGGTCTTGGCAACGACGTTCAGCCGTAGACCATCAGCCGGGATAAAGGTTCACGGCTGTGATTGTGCGCAACTTCTCATTCAGTTTGGTCAATGATCCGTGGATGGCGGCTTTTCCAGCGTTTCACGCAATGCGGCCTGCAACCGTGCGTGCACCTTCACCAATCCGCGCCACAGCACGATAGCGAGCGCTACGGACACGGCAACGAGGGACAGCGCTACACCACGCGGCGGCAAAATCGCCGAGCCCAGCACGCTAACCAGAATCGCCAAAGCCAACAGGGTCGCCAACGGGATCAATTTCGCAAGAACCTGTCTACTAGCTTGCGTATACGCCCCGGCGAAGCGTTCGCTTATGCCCAATTCGGCCAGCAACATGCCCAACGCTTCGGCCTTGCGATACACGGCAATCAACAAAGGCAACGATAAAAACAGCGCGCACGCCCAGATCACCGAATGGCGTGTATCGACATCGAGTCCCCACCGCACAAACCAGTGCGCGTTGTGCGCATTCACGTATGCACCGATCACGAACAGCGTCACGACCAATGCAATGTTCACCGCAATATGCCAAAGCAGTCGACGAAACATGGCGGCCAACGTCGCGTTCTCATCGACCGGACGCAAATTCTCGAGCCATCCGCTGTAACTGATGACGAGCAAACGCAAAGGGCGTGGCAACACGCGTCGTCCAGCTCGCGCAAGAAGATCGGTTGAGCGAAGCAGATAAGGCGAAGCCAGCATGCAGATCAGCGCCGCTGCTACCGCGATGGGATAGATGAAATCATCGACGGCGCCGAGCGTTAGTCCTAGTGTGGCGATCACGAATGAAAACTCGCCAATCTGCGCCATGCAAAGTCCGGTGCGTAAAGATGTCTTGGGGTCATGCCCAATAAAGAACATGCCCACACTGCACACCACGCTTTTACCGACCATCACGGTCAACGCGATCAGCACGGCCGGCAACGCGTAATGCGCAAGTTGCGCCGGGTCGATTTTCAAGCCGATTGCGACGAAAAACAGCGCGGCAAACATGTCGCGCAAGGGCTCGACCAAATGCACCACACGCGGCGCACTGCGTGCCTCTGCAACCACCGCCCCTGCCAGAAAAGCCCCTAATGCCCCGCTAAAACCGAGCCATTCGGCGAACAGGCTCGTGCCGAAACAGATACCGAGGACGCTAACGAGTAACGTTTCATCACGGTCGAAACCCGCTACGTAATCGACCAATCGAGGCAGCAGCAACAATCCAACGATCATGCCGGCAACGACAAATAAACCCAGGTGCCCTATCAGGCTGAAAGCGGCGCCAGTTTGCACGGTTCCGCTGATCGCTACGGCGGTAAGCAACGTAAGAATCACAATGGTAAGCATGTCTTCGGCGACCAGCATGCCAACCACCAACCGCGCGAAGGGCCAATGCCTCACACCGCTCTCCACCAGCGTGCGCGTGGCCACCATGGTCGAGGAGAGCGCCATAATTGCGCCTAGGAACAGTGCATTCCTGTTTCCCCAGCCAAATAGCAGCCCAAGCTCGTAGCCAACCCAGAGCATGAACCCGACTTCGATGACCGTAATAAGCAGCAATGCGCCACCGACCTGACGCAGCTTGCGCACACTGAACTCGAGACCCAGCGTGAACATCAGCAAGATGACACCGAGATTGGAGATATCGCCGATCGTGCGCGGATCGGCCACCAATACGCCCGGCGTGTGCGGGCCGATCACCACGCCCGCCAGGATGTAACCGGGTAGCACAGGTAATCGCAGACGCTGAAACAGCACGGTCGTGGCGCCAGCCACCAACATCACCAGTGCGAGGTCGCGGACAAAACCGATATCGTGCATGCCATTCCTCGCGACCGTGTCTCGATCACAGCTTAAACCGAAGCGACATCGCGACCGTGCACGAAGGCATGGCATTCGGTTCATAAAGCAGCGCATTTTTTCCAAAAAATGCTTGACGGAATTCTGAACCCACCCTATTCTTTCTGGCTTCCAGCGGCGGGGCCATAGCTCAGCTGGGAGAGCGCCTGCATGGCATGCAGGAGGTCGGCGGTTCGATCCCGCCTGGCTCCACCAACACATACGTCCCCATCGTCTAGAGGCCTAGGACATCACCCTTTCACGGTGGCGACCGGGGTTCGAATCCCCGTGGGGACGCCAATTCAACCGATAGCCTGACCAGCCATCACGTCGAATTGGAAACGGACTTAGTGTGTTTGTTAGTTCGCTGGAAGGTAGTACAACGCGGAGCGGTAGTTCAGTCGGTTAGAATGCTGGCCTGTCACGCCGGAGGTCGCGGGTTCGAGTCCCGTCCGCTCCGCCATTTTTCGCAAGAAGCCTGCCATCGCGCAGGCTTTTTTGTTGCCTGCGAGACGGCTACTTCGGCGCGCGTTCCAAGGTCCCGGACGAATGCCCCTGCTCGGCCAGATATTCCAGCCAGCGTGCAAGAAACCCGTTCATCTGCAGCCGATGCTGAAAGACCGTATGCGCCGGCGGAAACGGCCCGAGCACTTGCCACAAGTGACGGCCGGGATGGCAATGCAACGCCTCGGCCACATGCGCGTCGTTGTAGACACGCAGCTGCGCGGATGGCGCGCGAAGGCCGGTTTGCGTGTCCACGAATCCGTAAGTGAGTTCCAGCTCCAGCGTGTAGGGATGACACTCCTGCACCACCAAGTGCACCGGCAGACCATCGTCCACATCCGACATGTAATCGCCCAGCTCCAATTGCTGCGGCGCGAACAGGCGCGTCAGCCGATGGTAGTTTTCGGCATAAAGGCCCATCAGGAACTCAAAGCGTCCTGGCAACAAGGCGGAACGGCGGTCGAGCACGGCACTCATAGATGTAAGGAAATCTCCATCGCTCAGAACATGGTTTTTTCGATACCGAACTGATCGAAGATTTTGCTCGCAATCTCCTCGATCGATACGTGCGTGGTATTGAGGCTAGGAATGCCAGCCTGACGCATCAGCCGGTCAGCTTGCTCCAGCTCCCATTTACACTGCTTCAGTGTGGCATAGCGACTGCCCGGGCGCCGTTGCTCGCGAATCTGCGCCAAGCGCGTCGGCTCGATCGTCAAGCCGAACAAGCGCGGCTTATGCGCGCGCAAGCGGCTAGGCAGTTCGAGCTTTTCCAGATCGTCGTCGGTGAGAGGGTAATTGGCGGCGCTCACCCCATAATGCAAGGCCATGTACAAACAGGTCGGCGTCTTGCCGGAACGGGAAACCCCTACCAGGATCAGGTCGGCCTGGGCGTAGTCCACGTCCATCCCGTCGTCGTGCGTCAAGGCGTAATTGGTGGCATTGATGCGCGCTTCGTATTTGGCGAAATCCACCATGCCATGAGAGCGGTTCACCGCGCCGGAGTGGCGGGTGCCAAGCTCGTCTTCAAGCGGCCCGATGAAGGGCGCGAACACGTCAAGCATCAAGGCACCACTCGTGGCGACGATATCGCACAAGTTGCGGTCAGCCATGGTATTGACCACGATCGGCCGATCCCCGCTCTGCGCCCAACGCGTCTTGATGCGCAGCGCCGCGGCCTCGGCCTTGTGTGCGTCATCGATGAACGGCAGGCGATGTTTCTCGAACTGCACCCCCTCGAACTGGGCAAGGATGCTGTTTCCGATCGTCTCGGCGGTAATACCAGTGGAATCGGAGATGAAAAAAACCGAGCGTTGCATGCGTGATCCATGGGCCAAGGAGGTTCCTGCCTTGCACCATATCTCAAGCGCATAAACCTGTCTTTGCTTGACCGGAACCTGACTGGTATGCAGTTGGCGCGGTGCTGATCTTCAATGGTCTTCTTGTGCCGTGCACCATCCGCAGCGGACAATACCAGTCTTATGCGGCCCCGTTCCCCAGCCGCCCCAGCCATTAATTCGAGCTCTTAAGGAGACTCCCTTGAACGACCTGGTGCTTTGGCTCGACCAACTGCGCATGACCGACCTTGGCAAGGTGGGCGGCAAGAATGCGTCGCTTGGCGAGATGATTGGCAACCTGGCCCAGCTGGGGGTTTCCGTGCCCGGCGGTTTCGCCACCACGGCCGATGCATTCCAGCAGTACCTCGAAAAAAGCGGCCTGGCCAAACGGATTGCCGAACGGCTAGCCACGCTGGACGTCGATGACGTTGACGCGCTAGTTGCTGGCGGTAAAGAGATCCGCGGCTGGATCGTCGATACTGCCCTGCCCGCCGAACTCGAACAGGCCGTGCGCGAGGCCTACATCAAACTCTGCAAGGACGCCGGCAGCGACGATATCGCCGTGGCCGTGCGCTCTTCGGCCACCGCCGAGGATCTACCGGACGCATCCTTCGCCGGCCAGCAGGAAACCTTCCTCAACGTGGTCGGCATCGACGACGTGTTGCACAAGGTGAAGGAAGTTTTCGCGTCGCTATACAACGACCGCGCGATCGCCTACCGCGTGCACCAGGGTTTCAAGCACGAAGACGTGTTCCTCTCCGCCGGCGTGCAGTTGATGGTGCGATCGGATGTTGGCGCTTCCGGCGTCCTGTTCACGCTCGACACCGAATCCGGCTTCCGCGACGTGGTGTTCGTCACCGGCAGCTATGGCCTGGGCGAAATGGTCGTGCAAGGTGCAGTGAATCCCGACGAGTTCTACGTCTTCAAGCCCACGCTGAGGGAAGGCAAGCCGGCAGTGTTGCGCCGCAGCCTCGGCGCCAAGCAACAGCGCATGGTGTACTCCAACAAGCCGGGCGAACGCGTGCGCATCGAAGAAACACCCGCCGCCGATCGCAACCGTTTTTGCATCAATGACGAAGACGTGCAGGAACTATCCAAGCAAGCGTTGGTGATCGAGAAACACTACAACCGCCCGATGGATATCGAGTGGGCGAAGGATGGCAACACCGGCAAGCTTTACATCGTGCAGGCGCGTCCCGAAACGGTGAAGTCGCGCGCACATGCCACGCAGCTGGAACGTTTCCATCTCAGCGAGAAAGGCAAAGTACTGGCCGAAGGTCGCGCCATCGGCCAGAAAATCGGCGCAGGTAAAGCGCGAGTGATTCGCTCGCTGGCCGATATGAACAAGGTACAAGCGGGCGACGTGCTGATCGCCGACATGACCGACCCCGATTGGGAGCCCGTGATGAAACGTGCCTCGGCCATCGTCACGAATCGTGGTGGCCGCACCTGTCACGCCGCGATCATCGCGCGCGAACTGGGCGTACCTGCAGTAGTCGGTACCGGCAATGCGCTGGATTTGATCCCCGACGGCCACGACGTGACCGTGTCTTGCGCTGAAGGCGACACCGGCATGATCTACGAAGGTCAGCTGAAGTTCGATCGCGTCACCGCTGACCTTGGCGCCATGCCCGAAGCGCCACTGAAAATCATGATGAACGTGGCCAACCCGGAGCGCGCGTTCGACTTCGGCATGCTGCCCAACGCGGGCATCGGCCTGGCACGTCTGGAAATGATCATCGCCAGCCATATCGGCGTGCACCCCAAAGCTTTGCTGGAATACAGCAAGCAAGACGCCGACACCAAGGCCAAGATCGACGCGCGCATCGCCGGCTATGCCGACCCGGTGAGTTTCTATGTCGATCGCCTCGCCGAAGGCATCGCCACCATTGCCGCCTCGGTCTATCCGAAGCCGGTGATCGTGCGCCTGTCCGATTTCAAGTCGAACGAGTAC
>JAATFF010000141.1 GCA_015655335.1 Lysobacterales bacterium
CTTGAGTTCTTCCACCAGCTGCTCGATGCGACCGGTGGCGATAGGATCGAGAGCCGACGTGGGTTCGTCGAGCAGCAGCACTTCCGGGCGCAGGGCGATGCCGCGCGCAATGCACAGACGCTGCTGCTGACCGCCGGAAAGGCCAAGTGCACTCTGCTTGAGCTTGTCCTTCACTTCATCCCATAGCGCTGCGCTGCGCAGTGCTTGTTCGACGCGGATATCCAAGTCGGCGCGCGAGAGCTTCTCGTGATGACGAATGCCATAGGCCACGTTTTCGAAGATGGTCATCGGAAACGGTACCGGCTTCTGGAACACCATGCCGACCTTGGTGCGCAGGCGATTCATGGAGTACGTCTTGTCGAGAATATTCTCGCCATCGAGCTCGATCGAACCGGTGGCTTCCAGCTTGGGATAGATCGCGTAGATGCGGTTGAAGATGCGTAGCATCGTCGATTTACCGCAACCCGATGGCCCGATGATCGCAGTGACCTGCTTTTCGGGGATATCCATGTTGATGCCTTTCAGCGCATGGTATCCGTTGTAGTAGAAGTGCACATCGCGCACTTTGATCTTGGCAGGCGTCGCAGCGCCAGTCAGAGGAGCCGCAGCAGCGGCGGCGAGGTCATTCATAACTCACCTTCTTGCGCGAAAACATGATGCGGGTCAGCAGGCTCAGCGCCAGCACGAATAGGGTAATCAACAGCGCGCCGGCCCAGGCGATCGCATGCAGCGCCGGATTCGGATCGTTGGTGTATTGGTAGATCGTCACCGGCATGCTGGCCATCTTGTCCAGCGGATGCACGGTCATGAAGTTGTTGCCGAACGCCGTGAACAGCAGCGGTGCCGTTTCGCCGGCCAATCGCGCCAATGCGAGCAGTACGCCGGTGAGAATGCCTGAGAACGCGGCACGCATCAGCACCTGCATGGTTAATTTCCACTGGGGAATGCCAAGCGATAGCGCGGCTTCACGCAATGTGCCTGGCACCAGCTGCAACATCTCATCGGTGGTGCGCACGATCACGGGCAGGCCAATCAAAGCCAAAGCCACGCTGCCGGCGAAACCGGAGAACGAAATGCTGCCGTTGGTCATGTTGGAAATCGGCAGCACGATGATCACGTACACAAACAAGCCCAGCACGATCGAAGGGGCCGACAGCAGGATGTCATTGAGGAAGCGGATAGACGCACCAAGCTTGGTGGAGTTGGCGTATTCGGCTAGGTACGTGCCGGCCAGTATGCCAATCGGTGCGCAGATCAGCAGCGCCATGAGATCCATGATCAAGCTACCGACGATGGCGTTGGAAAGGCCACCCTCATCGGCATACGCGGTGATCTTCGTGAACAGTGTGAGCTTCAGTGCGCTAAGACCATTTTCTGCCGTGATCCAGAGAATCCAGACCAGGAAAATCAGGCCAATCAGCGTAGCGACGCCACTGAGCGTCAGCGCGATGACGTTGGTAATGCGACGGCGTGCATAGACGGCGGACATCAGCGACCCTCCCTACGAGCCAGCTGGCGTAGCATCAGGCGCGCGATCAGCAGCACGATGAAGGTCACCACGAACAGCAAGAAGCCCAGCGCGATCAGCGCCGAGCGATGCAGCCCCACCGCTTCGTTGAATTCGTTGGCGATGCTGGAAGAGATCGACGTGCCCGGCATCAGCAGCGAAGAAGTGATGTTGTACGAGTTGCCCAACACGAAAGTAACTGCCATGGTTTCGCCGAGTGCGCGACCCAGCCCCAGGAAGATACCGCCAATTACCGCGGAGCGGGTATACGGCAGCACGATGTCCCAGACCACTTCCCACTTGGTCGAGCCCAGCGCGTATGACGATTCCTTGAGACGCGCAGGCACGGTCTGGAAAACTTCGCGCATCACCGACGAAATGAATGGCAGGATCATGACCGCCAGCACGACGCCTGCGGTCAGCAAGCCCAGGCCCAGCGGCGGCCCCTGGAACAGTTGGCCAATGACCGGAATATTGCCGAGCGTGTCGTTCATCCATGGCTCGATGCTGGCCATGAACGGTACGAACACGAACAGACCCCACATGCCATAGATGATCGATGGGATGCCTGCGAGCAACTCGATGGCGGTGGCCACCGGACCGCGCATCCAGCTCGGCGCGATCTCGGTGAGGAAGAGGGCGATGCCAAAACTTACCGGCACCGCAAGCACCAACGCGATCAGCGATGTCACCAGCGTGCCGACAATCGGCGCCAGCGCACCGTATTGATCTTCTACCGGGTTCCAGTCGGAACTGAAAAGAAAGTGGAAACCATCTTTGAAGAGAACATCGCGGCCGCCCCACAACGTGGACAGTGCGGCGCCGAGCAACGTAGCCAAGACCAGCAACGCGCAAAATCGCAGCAGCAGGTGGAACAGTAAATCGTGGCGTGCATCGGCGCGTGAGCGATGTTCGGTATCGCGAGCGAGCGGTTCGGCGTTTGTCGCTGACATGCTGAGGCGTTATCCGCGGTGGTTTAATCAGCACGACGCGCGCAACCGTTGGTCGCGCGCGTCGCAAGTCACTACGCTGTGGCTGTCCTTGCGACAGCGCGCAGCTTACATCTTGTATTCGCTGGACCAGTAGGTCTCGATCTGCTGCACCAGCGTGTCAGGCAGCGGCACGTAGTCGAGTGCGCGGGCCGAATCCTGACCGTGCTCATACGCCCACTTGAAGAAGTCGAAGGCAACCTTGGTGTTGGCGGCATTCTTCGGCGTCTTATACATGATGACCCACGACGTGGCGGTGATCGGCCATGCGTCAGCGCCCGGGGCGTTAGTCATCAGCAGGTTGAAGTCTTTCGCGTTCTTCCAATCGGCCGTGTTGGCGGCAGCCTGGAAGCTGGCCGTGTTCGGCTCGATCACGTTGCCGGAAGCGTTCTTCATCTTCGCGTAGCCGATCTTGTTCTGCAGCGCGTAGGCGTATTCCACGTAGCCGATCGAGTTCGGGATCTGCTTGATGTATGCCGACACGCCCTCGTTGCCCTTGCCGCCGATACCGGCCGGCCATTGCACGGCGGTGCCTTCACCGACCTTCGACTTCCAATCCGCGCTTACCTTCGACAGGTAGTCGGTGAAGTTGAAGCTGGTGCCCGAACCGTCGGAGCGATGCACCACGGTGATGCGCGAGCTGGGCAGGTGCAGGCTGGGGTTGAGCTTGGCGATCGCCGGATCGTTCCAGGTGGTGATCTTGCCGAGATAGATGTCAGCCAGGGTCGGACCATCCAGCACCAGGCTGCCTGCAGCCACGCCGGCAACGTTCATGGCCGGCACGATGCCGCCGATCACGTCCGGGAACTGGCCCAGGCCAAACTTGGCGAGGTCTTCGGGCTTGAGCGGCATGTCGGAGGCGCCGAAATCAACAGTGCCTGCCTTGATCTGTGCGATACCGCCACCCGAACCGATCGACTGGTAATTAATGTGGTTGCCGGTCTTTTCGGCATACGCAGCCGACCACTTGGAGATGACCGGATAGACGAAGCTGGAGCCTGCACCGGTGATGTCGGTCGCGTGCACCGTCATGCCGAACAGGGACGCGGTAACCGCGAAGGCGAGCGTGCCGAGGCGAGACGGAAGTTTGAATGAGGTCAACACAGTGGCTCCTTGGGACGGAAGTGGCGAGTAGTGCCTTTGTCCCTTCTATTGCAGGGGCTGGGTGTTGCAATGAGATGAGATGAATATTTCAGCCTGATGACAGTCGCAAGAATTTGTCAGGGAAGGGTGGATCCGACACGCTCGAGTTCGAGTACTTCGAGGGTACGCAAGCGATTGACGATACGGCAAAAAAGTAGCGCAGTGCGCTCCGCATCGTAGACTGCCGAATGGGCCTCGCGCGAATCGAACGGATAACCTGAAGCGAGCACCGCTTTGCTAAGTACGGTCTGACCATAGGCAAGCCCGCTCAAGGTCGCTGTGTCGAAGCAACTGAAAGGGTGGAATGGATTGCGCTTGTGGCCCACACGACGCACGGCGGCATTGAGAAAGCCCAAATCGAACGCGGCGTTGTGTCCGACCAAGATGGCGCGTTGACACTCGTTTTGTCGGATGCCCTGACGCACCGCATGAAATATGTGGTCGAGCGCGTTGCGTTCGTCCTGCGCTCCGCGTAGCGGATTTTCCGGATCGATACCGGTTATTTCCAGCGCACGCGGATCGATATTGGCGCCGGCGAAGGGTTCGACATGCGTGGAAACGGCCGGATGCGGATAGAGGTTGCCTTCCTGATCCATGCCAATGACGACAGCGGCGATTTCCAGCAGCGCATCGCGCTCTGCGTCGAACCCACCGGTTTCTACGTCCACGATAACCGGCAAGAAGCCGCGGAAACGGTCGGCCATGCGGGCCGCCATGCTGTTATTGAGCTGCTCCATCGCTCAAGCATATCAGTCGGCTTACGTTTCTCGTCCGGTAATTTCACCGACCGTATGTTTTTGTCTTTGTTCTGTCACATAACATCCATCTAACGGTAAAGGTCCCGCCCGATCATGCCCGCAACCCGCAGGCCGCTCCAGGGGAAATCTAGAGATGCCGATTGCGGTTCCATTGATAAGCGGAGACAACAACATGCGTTCCAAGATGCTCACGGTAGCGATCGCTGCCGGTTTGGGCTTGACCAGCATTACGACTGTGTCAGCTCAGACGTCGACCAAAAAAGTGACCGTCAGTGCAGCCGAGCTGGCTCAAATGAAGGCCGAGATCGCAGCGCTGGAGCAGAAGGTTCAAGACCTGGAGTCGCAGTCGGCCGCACAGACGCAGGCGCAGCAGGAAACCGCGCAGAGCGTGCAGGCTACGCAGGCGCAGGTGCAGGCCACGCAAGTTCAGGTGCAGAAGGCTGAGCAGGTCGCGTCGACCAAACTCGGCGACACCTTGGGCGGCACCGGCGGCGTGAAGTGGACCTTCGGCGGCTTCCTGGCGGCCGAATCGACGTACCGTTCGCGCGATACCGCCGACGACGTGAACACCAAGTTCGCCAACATCCCGTTCGCGGGCGGCACGAGCACCGCGCCGATCAACACCGGCAGCGGCGCGACCACGACTTATCCGGTCACCAATGCTCGTAACGACCAGTTCCTTTACAGCTCGCGCCAGAGCCGTCTGTCGATCAAGGCAGAAGGCGACATCGACGACTCCACCCATGTGACCGGCTACTACGAGACGGACTTCCTCGGTGGCGCCCAGACCGCGAACATGAACGAGAGCAACTCGTACAACCTGCGTGTCCGTCAGTTGTGGAGCAGCGTGGATTGGAAGGACTACGGTCTGCATTTGTTGGCCGGTCAAGCGTGGTCGCTGATCGCCCTCGACAGCGTGGGCATCACCCCGCTCAAGGAAGTGCTGCCTCCCACCATCGATGCGCAATATAACGCGGGCTTCACTTGGGCTCGCCAGACTCAGGTTCGCATCGTGAAAGACTGGAACCAGATGTGGTGGTTGGGTCTGTCGGTGGAAAATCCGCAGACGGCAGGTATTGGCTCCACGGCAGGTACCGGCACCAAGGCATATGCGACGACAACGGCTACCGTCCAGGCCGGCAATACGTATGACACTCTCAACACGGTGTCGATCAACCAGATTCCGGACATCGTCGTGAAGTTCGCGGCTGATCCGGGTTGGGGTCACTACGAACTGTTCGGCATCTCGCGTCAATTCACCACCCGCGTGACGCCGACCACCGCCAACGGCGGTCCTACGGCGACCAGCAATCAGACGGCGCATGGCAACGGTATCGGTTTCGGCATGGTGTTGCCGCTGGTTCCGAAGGTGCTGGACTTCCAGCTTTCGGGCATGAGCGGCAAGGGCATTGGCCGTTACGGTTCTGCTCAGCTGAACGACATTACCTACACCACGGACGGCGCTCCGCATCCGCTGAAGGAAAACATGGCGCTCGGCACGCTGACCTGGCATGCCTCGGACGCCCTCGACGTGTACGCCATGGGCGGCCGCGAGCAGGAAGACAGCTACTTGACCTCCGGCGCGAACGGCAAGCCGCTCGGTTATGGCGCAGCGGTCCTTGGCTACAACAACAGCGACTGCTTGATCTACGGAGCACCCGCCGATTGCACGGGCCAGACCCGCAGTGTCAAGGAACAGTCGATCGGCTTCTGGTGGAAGTTCTACCAGGGCAAGTTCGGCCGCGTGCAGTTCGGTACGCAGTTCTCGCATGCTTCGCGCCAGCTGTTCACCGACACCAAGGGCAACGCTCCGAGTGCCGCGGACAACATGTTCTTCACCAGCTTCCGTTACTACCCGTTCTAATCGGTGGCAAACGGATAACTGGACAAGTTATCGGAAGGGAGTTCGACCTAGGGATGGAAAAACGGCGGGCTTATGCCCGCCGTTTGTTTTTTTGAACGTGCATCAATCGCTACCCCGGCGTCTTGTCGCGATAACGACATAGATCGCGGATGACGCAACCCGGGCAATCAGGTTTGCGCGCCTTGCACACATAGCGGCCATGCAAAATCAGCCAGTGGTGAGCGTCCTGTTTGAACTCGGGCGGCACGACTTTTTCCAGTTTGTCTTCCACCGCGCGGACGTCCTTACCCGGCGCTAGCCCAGTGCGGTTAGCGACGCGAAATATGTGCGTGTCGACGGCAATCGTGGCGTGACCGAATGCGGTATTTAGCACGACGTTGGCTGTCTTGCGGCCAACGCCTGGCAGCGCTTCGAGCGCTTCGCGATTGTTCGGTACTTCGCCACCGTATTGCTCCACCAAGATGCGGCATAACGCAATGACGTTCTTTGCTTTCGCATTGAACAGGCCGATCGTGCTGATAAAGCGTTTCAGCTTCTCCTCGCCAAGGTCGAAAATCTGCTGCGGCGTGTTGGCAACAGGATAGAGTTTTCGCGTTGCCTTGTTGACGCCGACATCGGTGGCTTGCGCTGAAAGTACAACGGCTACGAGCAACTCGAATGGCGTGGTGTAGAGCAGTTCTGTGGTGGGATGCGGATTGATTTCGCGCAGCCGTGTAAACAATTCGATCACATCAGCCCGTTTCACGCTTTCGGCTCCTGCTTCTTGGCTTTGGCGCGCGCAAGCGCATCCAGCACGCTTTGACTCGTGCCGGATGCATGGACTTGTGCCTTTCGGGATGCCAACTCCACCTCGCGCTGGGAGTGTTGAGCAGCCAGGCGTGCTTCGCGGCGCTGGAAGTGTGCACGTGCTACGTCGGCATGCACGGGATCATCGGCCTGCGCGATCGGCATCGGCTCGAGCACGATGCAGTCGACAGGGCAGGCCGGTATGCATCGTTCGCACCCGGTGCAATCGTCCGCGATCACTGTATGCATCAGCTTGTTCGCACCAACGATGGCATCGACCGGACAAGCCTGGATGCATTTCGTGCAGCCAATGCAATCTGCTTCGATGATGCGCGCCAGCGCGCGCGGCTTTTCGATGCCGTTGTCCGGGTTCAACGGTATCGGTGTTCGACCGAGCAGCGCCGCCAGCTTTTCAATGCCTATGCTGCCACCTGGCGGACATTGGTTGATGTCCGCGTCACCGTTGATGATCGCTTCGGCATAAGGTCGGCAACCGTGATAGCCGCATTGTTCGCACTGCGTCTGGGGCAGCAAAGCATCGATGCGATCGGCGAGCGAGCTCATGCGCAAAGAGTGGGCGGCAGGTCAGCGCACCGTGGCGCCGGGTTGAGCGCCTTGATCTGCATCGAGCAGGAACAGGTCTGCGCCGCCGTCGCCAGCGGAAAGAATCATGCCCTCGGAAAGGCCGAAGCGCATTTTGCGCGGCGCGAGATTGGCGATGAAAACCACGTTGCGGCCGATCAGTTTTTCGGGCTCGCCATAGGCGGCACGAATGCCGGAAAAAATCTGCCGCTTGCCCAGCGAACCAGCGTCCAGTTCGAATCGCAACAGCTTGTCCGAACCTTCGACGAATTCGCACACGAGAACCTTGCCAACGCGCAGGTCGAGCTTGGCGAAATCATCGATGCCAATCGTGGGGATATCCTGTGCCGCGGTAGTTGCGTTTGCATGGTTAGTCATGGTCTTGCTTTCTTTTTGGGCAGGTTTCTTGGCGGGGCTGACGGGTTCGGGTGTGGCAGTCAGCGATTCTTTCGAGGCCTCGACCATCGCTTCGATACGCTTGGGATCGATACGCGAGAGCAAGGGCTCGAAGGCATGGATGGTGTGGTTATGCAACGTGGCGCAAGCGGAATCGAAGTCAGCGATAGGTGCCGCCAGAAACTCCTCGGCTGCTTCTACGGTGGCGGGCAGTACCGGTTTCAGCAGGCCGCCAAGTAAACGGAATGCCGCCATCGAGAACGAACACACCTGATGAAGTTCTTCACGCTGCGCCTCATCTTTCGCCATCACCCAAGGTGCCTTCGCGGCAATATGGCCGTTGACCAAATCTGCCATAAGCACGAAACGGCGCATGGCTTCGGCGAATTCGCCGCTCTCGTAGAGCGCGGGCACGCTTTCGTAGTGCGAAATTAGTACGCGCCATAATTCGTTCTGTTCTTCCGAGAACTGCGCAGACAGGCGGCCGTCGAAGAACTTGTGTACGAACCCCGCGGTGCGGCTGGCGATGTTCACCCACTTGCCGATGAGGTGCGAATTGACGCGCTCCTCGAACGCTTTCAGGTCCAGGTCCACATCGACAGGCGTATCGCTAAGCATCGTGGCGAAGTAATAGCGCAGAAACTCCGGATGCAATCCGGAATCCAGATAAGTGCGTGCTTGGATGAACGTGCCGCGCGATTTGGACATCTTCGCGCCGTTGACCGTCAGGTAGCCGTTGACGTGCAGCGCCGTAGGCGTGCGGAACTTCGCGCCGTGCAGCATCGCCGGCCAGAACAGGCCGTGGAAGTTGATAATGTCCTTGCCGATGAAGTGATGCATTTCCGCACTGCTATCGGGTGCGAGAAAATCATCGAACTTCAATCCGGTTCTGTCGCACAAGGCTTTGAAGCTGGCGAGATAACCGACGGGTGCGTCCAGCCACACATAGAAAAATTTGCCCGGCGCATCGGGAATGGGGAAGCCGAAATAGGGTGCATCGCGAGATATGTCCCAGTCCTTCAGGCCGCCGTCCAGCCATTCTTTGAGCTTGGCCACGACACCCGCATTGGCAACCGGCGCGCCATCTGTGAGCTTGCCAGCGAACCAGTCGCGCAGCAGCATTTCGAATTTGCCCAGCTCGAAGAAATAGTGCTCCGAGTCGCGCAGTATCGGCGTGGCGCCCGACATGACCGAGTACGGGTTGATCAAATCGGTCGGCGCATACGTGGCGCCGCAATTTTCGCAGTTGTCGCCGTATTGGTCCGGCGTGCCGCACTTCGGACAGACGCCCTTGATGTAGCGGTCGGGTAGGAACATGTGCTTCTCGGGATCGAAAAGCTGCTGGATGCTACGGCGTGCGATATAGCCGCCATCGCGCAGGCGCGTATAGATCAGCGACGCCAGTTCGCGGTTTTCTTCCGAGTGCGTGGTGTAGTAGTTGTCGTAGCTGAAGTGGAACGCGGCAAAGTCGGCTTCATGACTGGCACGCATGGCATCGATGAAGGCCTCGGGCGAAACGCCCGCCTTTTCGGCAGCCAGCATGATCGGTGTGCCGTGCGCGTCGTCCGCCGCCACGAAGTACACCTCGCTGTCCATCATCCGCTGCGCGCGGACCCAGATATCGGACTGGATATAGCCCAGCATGTGGCCCAAGTGAAGCGGGCCGTTTGCGTAGGGTAGGGCGTGGGTGACGAGTAGGCGTCGGGACATGGTTTCGGCGCAGTCTGGAGAGCTACGCATTATGGCACGTCCGATGGAGTTCCCTGGTCTGAGGCCAATGATGCATCCCGTGTTCGCCGCCACGATCGAAGCGGCGCGCGCGAAAAGGGGCATGGCGACTCCGATCCATGGAGTCGCAGCATGTTATCCGCGATGGGCAATCAATCGTCGATCAGGGACTGGTGACATTGAGCGTAACCGGGCCGGCAAGCACGGTGTAGCCGTTGTCGTAGCAGTACCAGACGCTATAGGTGCCGGGCGCGAGACTGGACGTATCGAAGGTCGCGTTTCCGCCGGCTCCCGACGCGGTTTGCCAGATCGCCGAAGAGCCGTTGCCCGGGCTTTTGCCTGCCGCATAAATGCCGATCCAGTTTTCGCTATTGAGTTTGCTGACGGGCGTCGCGTAGTCGAAGTGCACAAAGGTGCCCTGACTCACGCTCGGCATGCTGCTAGTAAGACTTGGCGTTGTGAGGGTCGACGTGGCGACAAAGGCATCGTTGATCGGCTGTGCGTACTGATCGTTGTTGGTGAGCGGGGCGATGCCCAACGCATTCTCGACGGTACGGCCTGAGCTGTAGTGGTTGTAGCTCACGTTGCTGATCGCACCCGCCTGCACCGTCCCCGGCGAGCCCACCAAAATGGTAGCCAGATGATTGCCGGTTTCGGATGCCGATTCGTCCCAGGTGAGAATCAGCAGTGAACGTTGTTTTGTCCATGCCGGCGAGTTGAGGATGGGTTGCAATGTTTGTTGCAGCCAGCCGTTCTGGACTTGCAGGCTCTTGGGTGTGCCGTTGCCGGAAGCTTCGCCATCGTAGTAATCGTCGGCGGCTATCCACGCAAAGTTTGGCGTGGTGCTGGCCGATTGAAGGTCGGTGGTCAGCTGCGTGGTGTCGAACAGGTGCGCTGCGCAGCGGGTGGGATTGGACATCACATCGGTGAAATTGACGAAAGGTGCATCGTCCGGCTCGTAGTAGCTGTCGTTGTTGTTGCTGGTATTGCATGGTGTGCCCATGCCTTGCTCATAGGCTTTCCACGTTTTGCCGTTCGCTTCGAGCTCATCGGCGATATTGCGTGCAGTGACTTTGATATTGGGGTAGTAGACGGCCCCTTGCACGAAGGTATTGCCGCCGGCGATGGCCAGGTAATTTTCGTCGCTGGGGTGATACACGCCGCTGTAGTTGTCGAGCAGAGTGCCCTGATTGGCGAGGCTGTTGATGAACGGAGCGTCAGTAGTGTCGCCGATTACTTCGTCGTAATCGGTGTTCTCCATCATCACCACGAAGACATGATCGAACGCAGGCACGCTGGAGGCCGGCGCTTGCAAGCTCTGTGCAGTAACGGGTGTGGACAGCGTCAGCGAGAGATTGTCGGCGTAACCGATGTTGTACGACGCGGATGTGTCGGTGAATTGCAGTAGCACCGAAATCGTGCGCGTGCCTGCGGGTACGCTGCCGGTGGTGGACTGCGCAACGAAGCCGCTTTCGAGGCCGCGCGCTGAAGCGTTGACGCCGGCCAGCTGTGCGGGAGTACCTAGCGGTTTGCCGTTGGCATCGAGGAAGGTTGCTGTGACGACCGCTTGCGCGTTGTAGACGGTGTAACCGCCCAGCCAGCCCGATAAGTTGTAGGTGACATGCCCACCGTCAATAGCGGTGGCGGCGCTTGTGACATTCACATTCTGGCGCAGCGCAGAATCGCCATACGGGCCATCGGCAAGAAAGGCATTGCCAGCGGAGCCTGTGCTCGGCGTATTGAAGCTGCCGATCGCATAACACACGATCGACGGACTGCCTTGCGTTACCGTCCAGCCAGGCACGGTCGTTACCGCTGACCAATCGGTGGTGCAGGTGCCCGACTCGCCATCGCCATCAACCAGCAGGTTGCCGCTGTTCGCAGCAAAGGCCGATGTGGCAAACAGTCCGCTGAGACATGCCGCTACAAGCGTTCCAAGCAGCATCGATCCACGCTTACCGCACATACGCAAACTCCCTCTGCCCTTGGCAGTACGTGATGAGTGTGCGGAACGATGGATGGATGTGATTGCTGCCGCGCGACGGCTACATGACAGCACGCGCGCGAGTCGCCGTAGTGCGACACGCTGCAAACAGCGAGTGATGACTACTGCGTGATGGGTGTGTGAAAAGCGCTACGGATAAACGCGCTGTGACGACGGATGGAAGATCGTCCGCAAGCCTGGCTTGCGGACGAATCTGTACGATTACTGCACGCGTTCCCAGATCTGGCTGCGGCCTAGCAACGCGAAGCCGACATAGCCATGCACATCCAGCTTCTGACCGCCATCGGCCAAGGTCAATTTGACTTTGTAGACGGTGCCACTCTTCGGGTCGAGGATCTTGCCGCCGTCCCATATCTCGCCATCCTTGGTCACGCCCCACATGATGGTCATGCCCTGGATCGGCTGATCTTTGCGGTCGCCGTCGCATTTCCTGCATACGGGATTCGGGCCATCGTCGGAGATCAGGATTTGCTGCACCTTGCCCTGCAGCTGGCCGTTGTCTTCAGTAATTTGGATGATGGACTTGGGCTTGCCGGTGACGTCGTCGATTTGCCGCCAGGTTCCGACCGGCGTGTCGTTGGCGGCCCATGCGGCGGCCGAGCTCAGCAACAGGCAGGCGGCGATGGCGAATTGCGACAGGCGTTTCATGGTGAAGCTCTCCCTACGTTGGCGTATGGAGAGCCTGCCGAGCTGTCTGGGGTGGGTCAAGCTGCAATGCGCAAACACGCACGTTTCACCGTGTTCCGACGCACTGAATTTCCATTGCATCGGGGTATTCGGGCGCGTACTGGCATAATTGTCGTTCTCGACACCGATCCCTTTCCCCATGACGCAAGCGAATGAATCCCAGGTCCGCCGTATTCTCGGTGACCTTATCGATCCTCATACCGGCGCTCCCTTGGCCGACGCGGTACGCGCGATTGGCGTAGACGGAGCCAAGGTGTCGGTGGATATCCAACTTGGTTATCCGGCGGCAGGGTCGAGCGAGGCATTAACGGCGCTGGCAAAGCAGGCGCTCGAAGCGGATTCGGCCATCGATTCGGCGGCCATATCCATCGCCAGCCGCATTCATGCCCATAAAGTGCAGGGCACTCTGGCGCCGCTGGGCAATGTGAAGAACATCATCGCAGTGGCGTCGGGCAAGGGTGGCGTCGGCAAATCCACGGTATCGGCGAACCTGGCACTGGCACTGGTGGCGGAGGGCGCGAAGGTCGGCATCCTGGATGCGGATATTTACGGCCCCAGTCAGCCACGCATGCTTGGCATCCGGGGCAAGCCCGAATCGCCGGACGGCAAGAGCATCACGCCCATGACGGCGCACGGCCTGCAAGCCATGTCGATCGGTTTTCTGGTGGATGAAGAGACGCCGATGATCTGGCGGGGCCCGATGGTGACGCAAGCGATGATGCAGCTGTTGGGCGACACCCGCTGGGACATGCTGGACTACCTCATCATCGATTTGCCGCCGGGTACGGGCGATATCCAGCTCACGCTGTCGCAGAAAGTACCGGTGGCTGGCGCGGTGATTGTCACCACGCCGCAGGATATCGCGCTGCTGGATGCACGCAAGGCGCTGAAGATGTTCGAGAAGGTTGATGTGCCGGTGCTGGGCATCGTCGAGAACATGGCCACGCATGTGTGCGCGAACTGCGGGCACGAGGAGCACATCTTCGGCACCGGCGGCGGCGAGCGCATGGCGGCGCAGTACGGGGTGCCTTATCTCGGTTCGCTGCCGCTGGATATTCGTATTCGCGAGCAATCCGATGGCGGCACGCCCATTGTGGCCGCGTTGCCTGATTCCGATCTTGCGGCGCGTTACCGCGATATCGCCCGCAATACGGCAGGCCGCCTTTCTCGCCAGCCGCGGAACAAGTCGCTTGGGCTCGGCAAGATCATTGTGCAGGGTACGCCTGCAGCATGACCGCTGTACGGAGGGTGCTGTGCCTGACAGGCAGTCTGCGGCATGTTTCCTCCAATACAGCCGCATTGCTGGCCTTGCGCGAGCTGGCGCCAGCCGGCGTAGATCCAGCGTTGTACGAGGGGCTGGGCAAGCTGCCGTTATTCAATCCCGACGAGGAAGAGGCGAACGTGCCTGATCCAGTGCGGGATCTGCGCAATGCCGTCGGGCGCAGCGATGCATTGTTGATCGCGTGTCCGGAGTACGCCCATGGCGTGCCCGGAGCCTTCAAGAACCTGCTGGATTGGCTGGTCGGCAGCCTGGAATTTCCCGGCAAGCCCGTGCTCTTGCTGAATGCGTCGGCACGCGGCTCGCACCATGCCCAGGACGCACTGTGCGAAATCTTGCGCACGATGTCCGCCAAGCTGCTGTCGCCTGAGCCGCTTGGCCTGGCACTCCCGGGCGCCGGCTGCACCGTGACGCAGATCCTTGCGAGCCCGGAGCGCTGCCAGGAGCTGCGTACTGTGCTGGCCTGTCTCGTGGCGGGACTGGACGGTGCGTGACCCGACTGGCAGAAAGACCGTCAGACCATGTATTTTTGTCGCTTTGCGCCTGGCTCCGCCCGGCGCGCTTGGCTTGAAGCACCGGAGTTCGCGTGAGCATCAAATCCGATAAGTGGATCCGCCGCATGGCGGCGCAGCAGGGCATGATCGAGCCGTTCGAGGCAGGCCAAGTTAAGCTGCGCGACGGCAACAAACTGATTTCTTACGGCACGTCCAGCTACGGCTACGACGTACGTTGTGCGCGTGAGTTCAAGATCTTCACCAATATCAATTCCACCATCGTCGATCCGAAAGCATTCGACCCGTCGAGCTTTGTGGACGTGCAGGCGGACGTGTGCATCATTCCGCCCAATTCCTTCGCGCTGGCGCGCACGGTGGAATATTTTCGCATTCCACGTCAGGTACTCACCGTGTGCCTGGGCAAGAGTACCTATGCGCGTTGCGGCATCATCGTGAACGTGACGCCGCTGGAGCCTGAGTGGGAAGGCCACGTGACCTTGGAGTTTTCCAATACCACGCCACTTCCCGCCAAGATTTATGCCAATGAAGGTGTCGCCCAGATGCTGTTTTTCGAATCCGACGAGGAGTGCGAAACCAGCTACAAAGACCGCGGCGGCAAGTACCAGGGCCAGCAAGGCGTCACCTTGCCGCGGACCTGAACGGCGGCATTCCGCACCTCATCCATCCTTCCGGGGCGGCGCTACACTTCGCCAGGCCCTACCGAATATTTGCAGGAGATCCGCATGATCCGTTTTTCCACGTTGTCGACCCGCGGCGCCGCCGTGTTTTTGTTCGGCAGCCTGCTGGTGCTTGGCGGTTGCCATCGCAACGCCTCCAAGGACACGGTGGAGACCACCCAAGTAAAAAGCCAGTTCGACATGACGGTCGAATCGTACAAGAGCGGTCAGTTCTTGATCGATGGTGCCGTGCTTTCCGCGCTCGACGCAGGTAGCCATTTCGCGTATTTGAAAGATGCAGGCAAATTGCCCAAGACCGTGTTGCTGGTGCCTAGCGACGATTCCAAGATCCGCAAGCAGCATCTGGAGTACATGGCACGTCTAGAACTCGATTACGGTTTTGTCGCCTATTACGACGATGGCGGCAAGCTTGCGCGCATCAATCCGATCGAGACGAAGGCTCGTGCGCTTGAGGACTACCACGGGCCTACTACCGCACCCGTCAGCGACACCAACAAGGATGCTTCCGGCAAGGCCTACGGTGGTTCTGACGACTCGTCAGGTGGCCAGTCCGGTCATTGATTCCCGGGATGCAGCCAGCTAGGACTTAAGAAAGCGCCGGCCTATGTGCCGGCGCTTTCTTTTCGCGGGAGCGAAAAATCGACGGATTCGAGGATCATTCCTGTGTCACGCCGAATTGCTGCCTCAGAAGCGCGACTTGCGATGACAGGCTGTCGTCGGCATAGGGCTCAGCGCGGCCGTATCCCCACACCGGAGCGGGCCACGCGTCGTCACCTTCTCGCCTCGCTACCACATGGATATGCAGCTGACGCACGATATTGCCCAACGCGCCAATATTGAGCTTGTCACACGCAACGGTGGCACGGAGCACCTCGGCAGCGCGATTGATCTCTTGCCATAGATCCCGTTGTGCTTCGCTAGGTAGATCGAGAATCTCCGTCAACCCCGCGCGACGCGGCACCAGGATAAGCCACGGAAACCGTGCATCGTTCATCAACAATACTTCGCACAGCGGAAGTGATGCGACGTGGTGCGTATCCGCTTGCAGGCGTGGATCGAGCGCGAAATCGATGGTTCTCATGCGCCGCCAAGATGCTTGTCGAAGAAAGCCAATGTGCGTTGCAGTGCAAGTTTTGCGCTCGCTTCGTGATAGCGACTCGGATCGATATCGCGATTGAAAGCATGTCCCGCACCCGCATAGGTGAAGACATCCATCTGAGGCAGCATTTCGCGATGCTTGGCGATCATTTCAGGTGGGATGGATTTGTCTTCTTCACCGAAGTGGAACATCACGGGAGCTTTAGGCCTTTCACCGAGGAATGGCACGTTACGCGCGCCGTAATAACTCACTGAAGGCAGCCCGAGTCGGATGGCCGACAGCATGGCGACGGTGCCGCCCCAGCAATAGCCAACCGTGCCGATCTTGCCGGCCGATGCGATGGCATCGGCGGCGCTGGCGACATCTTCCACGGCACGATCCAGCCCCAGTTCGCTGACCAGTTGCTTGCCCTCGCTCATGCCTTTTTCCGTGTAATCGAGCTCCACGCCCGTTTCCAGATGATCGAAAAAGGCAGGTGCGATCGCCGTAAAGCCTGCTGCGGCAAAGCGATCCACGACGCTGCGCACGTGCGCGTTGACGCCGAAAATCTCCTGAATCACCACGATGCCGCCCTTGGACTTTCCTGGTGCTTCGGCGAGGTATGCGCCAATGCATTGAGTGCCGCTGGTCGGAATAGCGATGTGCTTGCCCATCGGGAGGTTTTCCTCAAGCTGAATTTCCAACCAGTCTACCTGCGCGGCCAATGCCGTATCCCTAGCGTATAATCGACCGTTTCCCGCAGGTTTACGGTAGTCAGGGCTATGTCAAAGGCAACCCAGAAAATCGGTTTCGTCAGCCTTGGCTGTCCCAAGGCGCTGGTCGATTCCGAACGCATTCTCACCCAGCTCAAAGTGGAGGGCTACGAGATCGTGCCCAGCTACGGCGCAGCCGACGCGGTGGTGGTGAACACCTGCGGCTTTATCGATGCAGCGGTGCAGGAGTCGCTGGACGCTATCGGCGAGGCCCTGCATGAAAACGGCAAGGTGATCGTCACCGGTTGCCTGGGCAAGCGCTCGGGGCTGATTCGCGAAGCCTATCCCGATGTGCTCGCCATCACTGGACCGCAGGACTACGCCAGCGTGATGAGTGCTGTGCACGCCGCGCTGCCGCCGAAGCGCAATCCGTTGTTGGACATCATTCCCGACACGGGTATCAAACTGACGCCCAAGCACTATGCGTATCTGAAGATTTCAGAAGGCTGCAATCATCGCTGCAGCTTCTGCATTATTCCTTCCATGCGCGGCGATTTGGTTTCGCGTCCCGTGGACGAAGTGCTGGTCGAAGCGGAGCGTCTGGTCAAAGGCGGTGTGAAGGAACTGTTGGTGATCTCGCAAGACACCAGCGCCTACGGCGTGGACGTGAAGTATGCCGAGCGTACGTGGCGCGAGAAAAGCTATCGCACGCGCATGACCGAGCTGTGCGCAGGTCTGTCTGAACTCGGTGTGTGGACCCGTCTGCACTACGTCTATCCGTATCCGCACGTGGACGAAATCATGCCGTTGATGGCCGACGGCAAGATTCTTCCCTACCTCGACATTCCGTTCCAGCACGCGAGCCCGCGCATCCTCAAGCTGATGAAGCGCCCGGGCAACATCGACAAAACGCTGGAGCGCATTCATAACTGGCGCAAGCTCGTACCGGATATCACGCTGCGCAGCACTTTCATTGTTGGGTTTCCCGGTGAAACCGATGCGGAATTCGAGGAGCTTCTCGATTTCCTGCGTGAAGCCGAGTTGGATCGCGTCGGCGCTTTCGCCTATTCGCCAGTCGACGGCGCCAAAGCGAACGAACTGCCAAACCCGGTCTCCGAGGAGCTGAAGGAAGATCGCCTTGAACAATTCATGGCGGTACAGGCAGAGATTTCCGCGGCGAAACTACAGCGCAAGATTGGTCGCACGATCAAAGTGCTGGTCGACGAGGCCGGCGCTGGCGGTGCCCTTGCGCGCTCGGCCGCCGATGCACCGGAGATCGACGGTGTCGTACACATTGCGGACGGTCAGCTGCTGAAGTCAGGTCAGTTCGTGGACGTGCTGGTAGAGGCGGCAGACGATCACGATCTGCACGCACGTCTGGTTGGCTGATTCGGCGCGCGTATGCGCTATGTCGCACCATCGCGAGAAGCGGTCGATCCGGCCGTCTTCGCGCTCGCACCGTTGGTTCATTGGCAAGACTACGGGGACTGGCTTAAAAGTCAGCTTTGGCCATCGATTGACGATATGAATACGCGTTGGCCGCTTGCGGCCAGCGAACGCTTTATTGTCCAGACGCGCGCGCTGCTCGAAGATGGCCTGCACTATGAAGAACGCATCGCGCGGCATGGTTTGATCGCTACCCGCGAGGCCAATTGGCACGACCTGTTCAATGCGATGATCTGGTTGCGCTATCCCGATCTCAAACGCGCGCTCAACAGACAGCAGATGCAGGATGTCGACCGTGTCGGTCCACGCCAGCGTTCCCGTCCGCAATATGCGCAAACGCATTTCGACGAAGCGGGTGTATTGGTGGTTTTGCGCGATCCTGCGTTGCTTGGGCTTTGGGATGTCCATGATTGGCACGGTCTGTTCTGGCGCCATCGTGCGGCATGGAGTGATGGTTCGATCAGTGTGAAGCTATTTGGCCACGCCTTGCTGGAGCATGCATTGACGCCGGGCAAATTGCTTGTCGGGAAAGCGCTGGTGGTTTTGGCGAATGGCCATGCCGATCCTGCCGACGCATCCGCATGCTGCGTCGAAGCGATTTCAGCGGGTCGATTGTTGCGTGATCCGCTGGAGCTTCGCCCGTTGCCCTTGTCGGGCATCCCGGGGTGGCATGTGGATAACGATCA
>JAATFF010000003.1 GCA_015655335.1 Lysobacterales bacterium
ACCACCGATCCCTACACGCTCAACATCTGGGAAGGGCAGTTCGGCGACTTCGCCAACGGCGCGCAGGTGGTGATCGATCAGTTCATCAGCTCCGGCGAAGCGAAGTGGGACCGTTTGTGCGGTCTGGCGCTGTTCCTGCCGCACGGTTACGAAGGCCAGGGTCCGGAGCATTCCTCCGCGCGCCTGGAGCGTTTCCTGCAGATGTGCGCGCTGGAAAACATGCAGGTTTGCGTGCCCACCACGCCGGCGCAGGATTTCCACATGATCCGCCGCCAGATGCTGCGCCCCGTGCGCAAGCCGCTGATCGTGATGACGCCCAAGTCGCTGTTGCGCCACAAGCTCGCTGTGTCGACGCTGGACGAATTGGCTAACGGCAGCTTCCAGTTGGTGATCGGCGAACATCGCGATCTGCCTGCGAAGAAGGTTAAGCGCGTGGTGCTGTGTGCGGGCAAGGTCTACTACGACCTGCTTGAGGAAGCCGACAAGCGTGGGTTGACCGACGTGGCCGTCGTGCGCGTTGAGCAGCTCTATCCGTTTCCGCGTCCCGAAGTCACGGCCGAGCTGGAAAAGTATCCTTCCGTCAAGGAAGTGATCTGGTGCCAGGAAGAGCCCATGAACCAGGGCGCGTGGTTCCAGATCCGTCATCATCTGCAGGCCTGCGTCGGCAGCAAGCAAAGCCTGTCCTACGCTGGCCGCGCACGTTCGCCGGCACCGGCTGCCGGTCACTTGAACGATCACATTGCCGAACAAGTGGCGCTGGTCGAACAGGCGCTGGTTGCACCGATTGGCGACGATCACTCTGCTGAATAAAAAACCAGGAATTTCTCGCTCACGGATGAGCGACCAACCCCAGGATCCTCTATGTCCACCGAAGTCAAAGTCCCCGTTCTGCCCGAGTCCGTCTCCGACGCCACCATCGCGACCTGGCATAAGAAAGCCGGCGACGCGGTCAAGCGCGACGAGAACCTGGTCGATCTGGAAACCGACAAGGTTGTGCTGGAAGTACCCTCGCCGGTCGACGGCGTGATCAAGGAACTGAGGTTCCAGACTGGCGATACCGTGAACAGTCAGCAAGTGATCGCGGTCATCGAAGAAGGCGCAGCCGCGCCGGCACCTGCCCCTGCGGCCGCCGCACCGGCTCCCGCGCCTGCACCGGCTGCTGCCGAAGCACCGAAAGCCGCCGCCAAGGGTGCAGAGGATCTTTCCCCGGCCGGCCTGCGCGTCGCCACCGAGCAAAACATCGATCCGTCCAAGGTCGCCGGCACCGGCCGCGACGGCCGCGTGACCAAGGAAGACCTGGTCAACTACGGCAAGGGCGGCACCCCCGCTGCTGCACCGGCCGCCGCCCCGACGCCGGGCTCCCGTCCGGAAGAACGCGTGCCGATGACCCGCATCCGCGCGCGCATCGCCGAACGCCTGATGCAGTCGAAGAACTCCATCGCGATGCTCACCTCGTTCAACGAAGTGAACCTCGCCGAAGTGACCAAGATGCGCAAGACGCTGGGCGAGCAGTTCGAGAAGTCGAACGGCGTGAAGCTCGGCTTCATGAGCTTCTTCGTCAAAGCCGCCGCCGAAGCGCTCAAGCGCCATCCGGTGGTCAATGCCTCGGTCGATGGCAACGACATCATCTATCACGGCTACCAGGACATCTCCATCGCCGTGTCCACCGACAAGGGCCTGGTGACGCCGGTACTGCGCGACGTGCAGAACATGAGCTTTGCCGATATCGAAAAAGGCATCGGCAACTACGCCAAGAAAGCGCGCGAAGGCAAGCTCGGCCTGGACGATTTGCAGGGCGGCACCTTCACCATCACCAACGGCGGCACCTTCGGCTCGCTGCTGTCCACGCCGATCGTCAACCCGCCGCAGAGCGCGATCCTGGGCATGCACACGATCAAGGAGCGCGCCATCGTCGAGAACGGTCAGGTGATCGCCGCGCCGATGATGTATCTGGCGCTGAGCTACGACCATCGCATCATCGACGGTAAGGATGCGGTGTTGTTCCTGGTCGATATCAAGAACCAGCTGGAGAATCCGCAGCGCATGCTGCTTGGCCTCTGATCGCCGCCCCGGCAATTTGAAAATAAGTACGAAGCTCTGGCGGCGATTCTTGATAGTGAACATCGGAATCGCCGCAGTCCTCCCCCGCTTCACTATGGCGCGCTCCACAAACGCGTCACGCAGCTAGGAAAAACCATGAGCGACAAATTCGACGTCATCGTCATCGGCGCCGGCCCTGCCGGATACGTGGCCGCGATCCGCGCCGCACAGCTTGGCCTCAAGACGGCTTGCGTGGATGCCTTCGTCGGCAAAGACGGCAAGCAAGCACTGGGCGGCACTTGCCTCAATGTCGGCTGCATTCCGTCCAAAGCATTGCTCGATTCATCCAAGCAGTTCTTCAACCTCTCGCACAACCTGCCGGCGCACGGCATCAGTGTCGAGAATGCCAAGGTCGACCTCGGCACGTTCATCGGCCGCAAGGACAAGATCGTCAAGCAGTTCACCGGAGGGATCGGCCAGCTGTTCAAGGCCAACAAGGTCACGGCGTTTTTTGGCAAGGGCAAGCTGCTGAAGGGCAACAGCGTCGAAATCACCGGCAACGACGGCAGCAAGCAAACCATTAGCGCCACGAACGTCATCCTCGCCTCCGGCTCGGTGCCGATCGAGTTGCCCTTCGCGAAGTTCGATGGCAAGAACATCATCGACAACGCCGGCGCGCTCGATATCAATGCCGTGCCCAAGCGCCTGGGTGTGATCGGCGCCGGCGTGATTGGCCTGGAACTGGGTAGTGTATGGAATCGCCTCGGTTCGGAAGTGACCATCCTGGAGGCACTCCCCGATTTCCTTTCTGTTGCCGATGCCGACGTGGCCAAGATCGCCGCCAAAGAATTCGCCAAGCAGGGCCTGACTATCAAGCTCGGCGCCAAGTTGACCAAGGCCGAGATCAAAAAGAACGAAGTCGCGCTGACTTACGAAGACAAAGACGGTTCGCACGAACTCACCGTCGACAAGCTGCTGGTCGCTGTTGGCCGTCGCGCATACACCGACGGCTTGCTGGCCGATGACACCGGTGTGAAGATCGACGAGCGCGGTCGCATCGTGGTCGACGAGCACAACCATACCGGCGTCGATGGCGTGTGGGCTGTCGGCGACGCCGTGCGCGGTCCGATGCTGGCGCATAAGGGCTCCGAAGAAGGCGTCGCGGTCGCCGAATGGATCGCCGGCAAGGCCGGTCACGTGAATCTGGATACGGTTCCCTGGGTCATCTACACGGAGCCCGAAATCGCTTGGGCGGGCAAGACCGAAAAGCAGCTCAAGGATGAGGGTGTTCCCTACAAGATCGGCACCTTCCCGTTCGCCGCGATCGGTCGTGCCGTCGCCATGAACGAAGCGGTCGGCCAGGTGAAGGTCATTGCCCACGCCGAAACCGATCGTCTGCTCGGCGTACACATGATCGGCCCCGGTGTATCGGAGCTGATTGCCGAGGCCGTGGTAGCCATGGAATTCAAGGGCTCCGCGGAAGATCTGGCGCGCATCGTCCACGCACATCCGACGTTGTCTGAAGCCGTGCACGAGGCTGCGCTGTCCGTCGACAAGCGTGCGATCCACAAGGGCAACTAAGCACAATGCCTTGATGTTTAGCGGCCCGCTCGTGGTGACATGAGCGGGCCGTTGTATTTTCGTCAACGATGAACGATCCCTGTGTCGTCGTGCACTCTTTCAACCTTGTCATGACGGTGCAAGCCGACATGACGAGCTAGACCATCGAGCCTGATGACATGCCACAACCTACATCCCTCTGCGTTTACTGCGGCTCCAGCTCCGGCGCACATCCCGAATACGCCGAAAGCGCCCGCGACTTCGGCACGGACATGGCTCGTCGCGGCATCACGCTCATCTACGGCGGCGGTCGGGCCGGATTGATGGGTACGGTGGCTGACGCTGTGTTGGCAGCTGGCGGCAAAGTCGTCGGCGTGATCCCGCGTCAGCTCGTCGAACGCGAAGTGGCGCATCCTGCCCTCACCGAGATGCACGTTGTGGAAACCATGCATCAGCGCAAGACGCGCATGTATGAGTTATCCGACGCTTTCGTTGCGCTGCCCGGTGGTTTCGGCACCATGGACGAGATGTTTGAGATGCTTACGTGGGCGCAATTGGGTCTGCACAAGTATCCCTGTGCTTTTCTCGACGTGCGCGGCTATTACGCACAGTTGCGTACGATGATGGATCACATGGTAAGTGAAGGCTTTGTACGCCAAGAGCAGCGCGAAACCGTATGGTTCGGCGACAGCATGAAACAATTGTTCGACTGGATGGCGCACTATCAAGGCGGCTATACGCCCAAATGGATCGACAGCAGCAGTGTCCAGGCCTAAGTCGTCCCTCGAGATATCGCCAGGAAATTCGTCATGACCACCCCCACCGATTTTCTCGCCTTTCGCATCCACAATGACGCCGCTGGCTATCGCGGTGGCATTGAGACGATGAGCACCGAAGCCCTCAGCGAAGGCGAAGTCCTGGTGAAGGTGGCGTATTCGTCGGTGAATTACAAAGATGCCCTGGCGGGCACAGGTAAAGGCAAGATCCTTCGCCAGTACCCACTCAATGGCGGTGTTGACGCTGCGGGTGTCGTGGTGGCCTCCACCGATCCGAACTTCAAGGAAGGCGATCATGTGCTGTGCACCGGCAGCGGCCTTTCCGAGACGCTCGATGGCGGATATGGCCAATACATCCGTCTGCCGTCGCCATGGGCCATTCCGCTTCCAGCCGGATTGAGCCTGCGGGAAAGCATGATCCTGGGTACAGCCGGCTTTACGGCTGCGCTGGCGCTGTTGCGTATGGAGGACAATCGCCAATCGCCGGGGCTTGGCCCCATCGCTGTCACCGGCGCCAGCGGCGGTGTAGGCATGCTGGCGATCGATATCTTCAGCCGTGCCGGTTACAGCGTGCACGCCATCAGTGGCAAGGCCAGTCATTTCGATTTCTTGCGCAGCCTGGGTGCGACGGAGTGCATCGACCGCCATCAGCTTACTTTCAGCGGCAAACCGATGGACTCGGCCCGCTTCGGCGGCGCCCTGGACAACGTCGGCGGCTCCATGCTTGCCGGGCTACTGCCGCTGATCGTGCCCTACGGCAATGTGGCTATCTGCGGCAATGCTGGCGGCATCGCCTTCGATAGCACCGTGATGCCATTCATTATCCGAGGCGCCAGCGTGCTGGGTATCGCATCGGCGGGAACAGCCCGCGATCTTCGCGACCAAGTGTGGCAACATCTGGCTAGCGACTGGAAACCCCGTCACCTCGATCGGATTGCGACACGGGAAATCACGCTGGAGCAACTCCCGGAGGTATTCGGGCGTATGCTGCAAGGCGACTCGTTCGGCCGCACTCTTGTGCGCGTGGGCAAGGTTTGACGCGTTTAAACTTGGAAGCGCCGCGGCGGCGATTTAGAATCAACACGGAACAACAAGGGGACTCCCACCTTATGGCACGTATTCTTATTGTCGACGATTCCCCGTCGCAGCTTCTTGGTATCAAGCGTATCGTCGAAAAGCTCGGCCATGAAACGCTGACCGCTGAAGACGGCGCCGCCGGCGTCGAAGTGGCAAAACTGGAAAAGCCCGACCTGATTTTGATGGACGTGGTGATGCCCAATCTCAACGGATTTCAGGCCACGCGCACCATCAGCAAGAACCCCGACACCGCGCATATTCCGATCGTGCTAGTGACGACCAAGGATCAGGAAACCGATAAGGTCTGGGGCATGCGCCAGGGCGCCAAGGCTTACGTGACCAAGCCGATCAAGGAAGAAGAACTGGTCGCAACGCTAAAGGAACTGCTGCCGGCCTAAGCACGGATCGATGCACAAGCCAACGGCGCCTTACGGCGCCGTTGGCATTTCTGGCGTTGCTCGACATTATTTCGGTCTCAACGCCGCGGGTCGTAATGCGCGAACTGAGCCCGCAATGCCTCGTACGCCTCACGCTGCGATTCACTGTCCACCGTTGGCACCCTGATCGACACTTCCACCAACTGATCGCCAGGCAGATGCCCGGGCAGTCCACGCCCTTTCAGACGCAATTTACGTCCGGATTGCGTACCCGCAGGGATGCGTAAGTCGACCGCTCCCGCGAGGGTGGGGACGGGCACCGTGGCGCCTAGGGCGGCCTCCCAAGGGCTTACGGGCAGCACATGCAACACATTACGGCCGTCCAGCTTGAACCGTGCGTCTTCACGAATTCCCACTTCAAGTAGAAGATCGCCGTTCGGGCCGCCCCCCATGCCCGCTTGCCCCTGCCCGCTCAGACGGATCACCTTACCCGGCTGAATCCCTGCGGGAATCTTTACCTCAAGCACCCGTTCGCTACCGCTGCCGTCGTCCAGGCTCAGACGCGTGCGGCCACCATCAAAAGCCGTCTGCAAATCGATCTGCACATGCGCTTGCACGTCACGGCCGCGCCGCGCACGTGGCGCCTGGCGCTGAGCACCGCCTGCAGCGCGACCGAACAGACTTTCGAAAAAGTCGCTGAAGTCGCCCTCGCCTGCTTCGCCAAAATCAAAACTCTGGCCCTGTCCCCAATTCGGCGGCGGCCGAAACTGTTCACCGGGGCGATAGCCACCCGCTCGCAGCTGGTCATAGGCGCGGCGTTTCTCGGCATCGCGCAAGACTTCGTTGGCCTCGTTGATCGCCTTGAATTTCTCCTCGGCGCCGGCCTCTTTGTTCTTATCCGGGTGGTATTTGCGCGCCAGCTTACGATAGGCCGCTTTGATATCGGCTTCGCTGGCATCGGGCTTCACACCCAATGTGTCGTAATAGTCTTTGAATTCCACTGCCACTCCCCGGCCTTAAATTCATAAACACAGGCGGCCCGCCACGGATCATCGTCCGTGGCGGGCCGCTTGTGCAACATCAAGCGATATGCGGTTAGTGCGCGGTGTTGATCGTGATGCGGCGCGGCGGTGTTTCCGCCTTCTTCGGAATCACGATCTCCAGTACGCCGTGTTTCCCATGAGCACTGACGTTATCGGCGTCAACGCTCTCGGGCAAGGTAAAGCGGCGATGAAAGCTGCCGTGCGCACGCTCTACGCGAGTGAATCGACCGTTTTGCTCGTTTTTCTCTACGGCACGTTCACCCTTGATGCTGAGCGTGCTCTTCTCCATGCTTATTTCAATCGCCGCAGGGTCGATACCGGGCACATCGACAAAAATCACGAAGCGCTGGTCTTCTTCTTTAATATCCACGCGCGGTGCCCACTGTCTGGTCGCCTCGTTGGATACATCGCTCCCATCGTGCTGGAAAACGCGGTCGAACACCTGACGGATATCCGCCGGGATGGCGCTGGTTGTGCCCCAGATGGCATTACGGCTCAAACTCATGGCTCACCTCGAAAAAGTTGCGGTGCGATCACCGCTTGAGAGCTAGATAGTTCCGAAGCCTACGGTTTCAAGGCGACAACCCGCACTGGCAGGCAGTAGCATGCCGGACGTTGCCATACCTTCAGCGAGCACACCGTGACCATCCAGATCGGACAAACCCTGCCAGGCGTCGACATAGCCGTGATCGATGGCGATGCCGAGGTGCAACGCCTGTCGACGACCGAACTTTTCACCGGACGCAACGTTGTTCTATTCGCTGTGCCAGGCGCCTTCACGCCAACCTGCTCCGAGCGCCATTTGCCGGGTTACGTGAAGCACTACGCGGAATTCAAAACCCGCGGTTTGGATGTCTACGGTATGTCTGTCAACGATGCCTGCGTGATGAAAGCGTGGGCCGCTTCGCAGCATGTGCCGCCCGGACTGAAATTGCTTGCCGACGGCAACGGCCAGTTCACTAAAGCACTGGGACTTGAAATGGACGGCAGCGCCTATGGCATGGGTATGCGGTCACGACGCTTCGCGTTATATGCGGAAAACGGTGTCGTAAAACTGTTGAATATCGAAAGCCCAGGTGAGCTGCGCGTCACGACAGCCGAGGCCTTGCTGGCCGCGACGCTGCGCTGAATCCTACAAAACAACGAGACAATCATCACACCATAAAAGCGAAACCTCCTACAAAGTAACGACGGGCGTTTTGAAGCAAGCCAGCACCGCATAACGCGGTGCATCGGTCGGAAGCCCAACCGGCACGCACGAGACATGCATCATGCGTCGTGCTGAATCGTTCAGGGGGGACATTGTGATGAAGACTCGACATGTGTTGATAGCGCTTTTCGCGTTGCTTTTTCCTGCAACCGGTACCTATGCCGCCACTTCGGGCGTTATCCGATTGAGCGGCCTGGTATACGAGCCCGCCTCGGCAGCTGTCACTTTCGATGCATACAAACACGGAGAACTCGAGCAAAAGCGGCAAACTTATTCGCTAAGCGCAGCACAAACCATGCTGGCTAGTGATGTGCTGAATTACTTTGCAACGTATGCTCCACAGGACGCCGAGTTAGTTAGCGTCATTTATCTATAGATAAAAGCTGACGGCACTCACGTGCATTCTCGTAGTGGCTAAAAACAGAGCCCCGGAATAACCGGGGCTTTTTGAATATACCTGGCACAAAACTCATTCAGTGCTTGGCGGAGTCTCGGTGGATTCGCCTTGCTCAGGCGGAAGGCCTTCATCGGTATCGACGTCTTCGCCGTTGCCTTCATCGGCATCCAACCTCACCACGCTAACCAGCGATTCTTCGGCTGGCAGGCGAATCAACGTCACGCCCTGCGTGTTGCGGCCAAGCTGCGAGACCTCCGTAACGCGAGTACGCACCAGCGTGCCTTGATTGGAAATCAACATCAGCTCATGTGCTTCGGTGACTTGTGCCGCCGCCACCAATGCACCATTGCGCTCGGAACACTGAATACCGATCACGCCCTGCGTACCGCGTCCCTTCTTGGGGAATTCATCAAGTTGGGTACGCTTGCCGTAGCCGCGCTCGGTGGCAGTAAGAATGTCACCTTCTGCAGCAACGATCAGCGAAACGACTTCCGTCTTGTCGGCAAGCTTCATACCGCGCACGCCGGTAGCGGTACGTCCCATCGAGCGTACTTCGCCTTCGTCAAAACGGACCACTTTACCGTTCGATGCGAACAGCAATATGTCGCTATTGCCATCGGTGAGTTCGACACCCACCAGCGCGTCGCCCTCGTCGAGGTTGATCGCGATTTTGCCCTTCTGCAACTGATAGGCAAACTCGGTGAGCGGCGTCTTCTTGACCGTGCCCTGCGTGGTGGCGAAGAACACATAGCGATCATCGGTGTATTCATGCACAGGCAACACCGCCTGCACCTTTTCGCCTTCGCCCAACGGCAACAAATTCACCATCGGCTTGCCGCGCGCATTCGGGCCAGCATCAGGCATCTGGTAGACCTTAAGCCAGTAAACGCGGCCGGTGCTGGTGAAGGTAAGCAGCGTGTCGTGAGTGTTCACCACCCACAGCTGCTCGACAAAGTCCTCATCCTTCAGCGCCGAAGCCATGCGTCCTTTGCCGCCGCGACGCTGCGCGCGATAGGTGCTCGCGGGTTGGCGCTTCACATAGCCAGAATGCGACAACGTGACGACCACATCTTCCGGTGCGATAAGGTCGAGGACATTGAGGTCTTCTTGCGAATGCTGGATCTCGGTGCGGCGTTTGTCGCCGAATTCGGTCTTGATGGCTTCCAGCTCGTCGCGGATGACCGAGAGCAAGCGCTCGGGATCTTCCAGGATCTCGATCAACCCACGGATGGCTTCCAGGATCTGGCGGTATTCGTCGGAAAGCTTTTCCTGCTCCAGGCCGGTGAGGCGATGCAGGCGCATCGCCAGGATTTCCTGCGCCTGCGTGTCGGATAACTGATAACCATCAGCCTTCAGACCGTCGCGCGGGTCCATCTCCTCCGGACGCGAAGCTTCCGCACCCGCGGCGCCAAGCAGCGCACCCACCATGCCCGGCTGCCACTTGCGCGCGAGCATGCGTTCGCGTGCTTCCTGCGGCGAGTTGGAGGTTTTGATCAGCTCGATCATCTCGTCGATGTTGGCGAGCGCAACCGTCAGACCTTCCAAGATGTGCGCGCGCGCGCGCGCCTTGCGCAGTTCGAAGATCGTGCGACGCGTAACCACTTCGCGGCGATGACGAATGAACGCCTCAAGGATTTCCTTAAGATTGAGCGTGCGTGGCTGACCGTCGAGCAGCGCCACCATGTTGATGCCGAACGTGACCTGCAGCTGTGTCTGCTGGAACAGGTTGTTCAACACTACATCGGCCATCGAATCGCGACGAATCTCGATGACGATGCGCATACCGTCCTTGTCGGACTCGTCGCGCAGTTCGGAGATGCCTTCGAGGCGCTTTTCCTTCACCAGCTCGGCGATCTTTTCGATCAACCGCGCCTTGTTTACCTGGTACGGCAGCTCGTGAACCAGAATGGTCTCGCGGCCGTTCGATTCGGTCTCGATCTCGGTACGCGCACGCACCAGGATGCGGCCACGGCCCGTGCGATACGCTTCGACAATACCCGCAGCACCGTTGATGATGCCGGCGGTCGGAAAATCCGGGCCGGGGATGTGCTGCATCAGATCGTCGACGCTGAGCGATGGCTCGTCGATCAAGGCGATCGTGGCGGAAATCACTTCGGTGAGATTGTGCGGCGGCACGTTGGTAGCCATACCCACCGCGATACCCGCCGAACCATTTACCAGCAGGTTCGGTACGCGCGTAGGCAGCACCAGCGGCTCGTGCTCGCTTTCATCGTAGTTGGGGCCGAAGTCGACGGTTTCCTTGTCGATGTCGGCAAGCAACTCATGCGTGAGTTTCGCCATGCGTACTTCGGTGTAACGCATGGCGGCGGCGTTGTCGCCGTCGACCGAACCGAAGTTACCTTGGCCATCGACCAGCATGTAACGCAGCGAGAACGGCTGGGCCATGCGCACGATGGCGTCGTAAACGGATGCATCGCCGTGCGGATGGTATTTACCGATCACGTCACCGACGACGCGGGCGGATTTCTTATAAGGCTTGTTGTACACGTTGCCGAGTTCGTTCATGGCGAACAACACGCGGCGATGTACGGGCTTGAGACCGTCTCGAACATCCGGGAGGGCGCGTCCCACGATCACGCTCATGGCGTAATCGAGGTAGCTCTGGCGCATTTCGTCTTCGATATTGACGCGGATGATTTCTTTGGCGAGCTCTGCCATCAATCGGCTTCCCTGGTAACGAATAAGAGCCCCGGGACAAGCGCGTCATACGCGTGTCAACGGAGGCCAGGCGGTAGCGTTGAAGTGTATCACAAAAAGGCTTGAAAAGTGCTTATTTAAGCCTTTTCAATCAATGAGTTATGGGCGTGTTTTGGCGCGCCGAAAAAGGAGTGTCCGAGCACTCACAAAATTGACTAGCGCAGCGAAAACCGAGCCGACGGCTACGGCCAAAGCGGGCCAGCGGTGCCAGCTGGGAAACTCCATTAAACAGAGCACGAAAGCGCCGTAATTGACCGCTGCGCCACCACTCATCAGGGCCATCCAATGCAGCCATTCGGCGGCGAGAGAACGCCCGCTTTGACGGGCTGCGAATGTGCGGCTGCGGTTCCACCACCACGTAACGGTGGCCGCCAGCAGGAAGGAAATCACCCTCCCAACGTAGGGGTTGAAGTGCGCAAAACTAACCAGTAATTGCACGACGCCCGCGTCGACCACGAAGCCAATCAGGCCTCCGACTGCGAACAGCATGACTTCCTGGCGTAACCTCATGCTGCGAATACGGCTCGCATGCGTTCGAGGCTTGGCAGCTCAATCACGCCACGCTCCGTGACGATCGCATCGATCAGGCTTGCCGGTGTGACGTCAAACACCGGATTCCAGGCTTCCGCACCTTCGACCACCGTGCGACGACCCGCCACGCTGAGCAATTCGGCGGGATCGCGCAGCTCGATGTCGATGTCCTCGCCCGAGGCGGTGGCCATGTCGACCGTGGACGACGGCGCTACCACCATGAACTTCACGCCGTGATAGCGCGCAGCGATCGCCAGCTGGTAAGTACCGATCTTATTCGCGGTGTCGCCATTCGCAGCGATGCGATCGGCACCGACGATGACCCATTTCACCGCGCCTGATTTCATCAAATGCGATGCAGCGGAATCGGCGATCAGCTTTGCCGGAATGCCGTCGCGCACGAGCTCCCACATGGTGAGCCTCGCGCCCTGCTGCCACGGCCTGGTCTCGCCGGCATAGACCTGCGCAATACGTCCGGCCGCGACACCGGCGCGAATCACACCCAGCGCAGTGCCATAGCCGGAGGTTGCCAGCGAGCCGGTATTGCAATGAGTCATCACGCCCGATCCTGGTGCGATCAACGCTGCGCCCAACTCGCCCATATGGTGATTGGCAGCGAGGTCCTCGTCCTGAATGGCTTGCGCCTCGCGCTCCAATGCCGCCGCGTCCGCACCCGCAGCGATGCGGGCCTTCATGCGATCGAGCGCCCACATTAGATTCACCGCCGTCGGGCGCGCCGCGCGCAGCTGCGCAAGCGCCTGATCGAGTGGCTGGCCTCGCTTCGCCGCCAAGACCACACCCCATGCAGCTGCAATGCCAATCGCGGGTGCGCCGCGCACAGCAAGGTCTTTGATCGCGTGCGTCACCGCGTTGGTATCGTGGCAGTCGATCCACTGCTCTTCGGCTGGCAGCAGTCGCTGATCCAGCAGACGCAGGTAATCGCCATGCCATTGCACGGCGCGGATGGTGTCGTGGATTGGGGAGGTGCGTGTCGAGTTCATCGCCCTAGTTTAGAGGGCGACGCAAGACGGGGCGAGAGCTAATTTATTGCGACTTACCCGCGCTCTCGCAGCCATTGGTGGATGGCCGGAGCGACCTCGCGCTGCGCACGTCCGGACACATAGATACCGATATGGCCGCCCTTGAACGCCAGCTCGGTGTAATCCTTCGTTCCGACATGACGACCCAGCGGCCGCGAAGCATCCGGCGGTACGAGGTGATCCTGATTGGCGTAAATGTTGAGGACGGGCTGGGTGATCATCCCCAGATCGACTGGCTGCTTGCCGATCAGCAGATCGCCCTTGATCAACTTGTTCTGCTGGTAGAAATCCTTGATGAACTGGCGGAAGGCTTCGCCAGCCTGATCGGGTGAATCGAAGATCCAGCGTTCCATGCGCAGGAAGTTTTTCAGCTCGGCCGGGTTGTCGAGGATATCGACCATGCTGACGTATTTCTGCTGATTCAAACGCAGCGGCTTAAGCATGAGGTACACCCAGTTCATCAACTCCGCAGGCACATTGCCCAGCGTGTCGACGAACAGATCCACGTTCAAGTTTTGCACCCACTGCGAAAGCATGTTGTCCGGAGTACGGAAATCCACCGGCGTCACCATGGTGACCAGGTTCTTCACCTTCTCCGGATGCATGGCGGTGTAGCACAGCGAGAACGTACCGCCCTGGCAGATGCCGAGCAGGTTGATCGCATCCAGATCATGGCGCTTGCGCAGCACATCGACGCTACGATCGAGGTAACCGTTGAGGTAATCGTCCAGCGTCAGCCAGCGATCGGCGCCATCGGGATAACCCCAATCGATCAGATAAACATCTTCGCCCTGCGCAAGCAGATTGCGCACGAGAGAGCGGTCGTCTTGCAGGTCGGTCATCCACACCGTGTTAACTAGCGCGTACACGATCAGCGTGGGCACTTTGGCGGTGGGCTTTGTGTTGCCCTTCATGTGCCAGACGGTGAGTTTGTCCTCGCGATAGATCGCTTCGCGCGGCGTGTTGGCGTATTCCTGCTCGCCCAATCCGCGCAGGTTTTGCATGCCCGCGGCGAGCTTGCGCTGAAACGCGGCGATTTCGTTGAAGGCTTGCTGCGGGTCGATGTGCAATGGGGTTTGCATGGCCGATCCTTACTTGCGTTTGGCCGAGGCGGAACGCGTTGCTTTTGCGCGCTGCGCGGATGTCGCCGATGATTTGCTGGTGTCGTCGCCGGACTTACGCGCAATCGGCCTGACGTTCGTCGCCGCTTTCGTGCCTGATTTATTGGCAGCCAGCTCGCGCTTGAGCGATGCAATTTCGGCCTGCAGTGCGTCGACAACGGACGTGTCCGCCTGCGCGGACTCGTGCTTACGCTCCTGCATTTCGCGCCGTAGCTGCTGCATACGCTGGCCCAGGCTATCCACTTCGCTACGCGTGGGAATGCCTAGCTCGCGGCACATCTGCTCGGTTTGCTGTTGCTGCAATTTGCGCACATGCATCTGCGCATTGACCATGGCGCCGAAGACTTCGCGGTATTCGTCGGTGAGGGCCAATTGCGAATAGGCCTCTTCCATGGCATCGACCCACAAGTCGTAGAGCGACTTGAGCGAGTCGATCTGTTTGCCCGATTCCACGCGCTGCCCGAGTATTTCCTGCAGGCGCGCGATGCCTTGGGTATTCACTTGCTGCAGCAGCGCCTGATAGCGCGCGCTGATTTGCGCGTATTCGTTCATCGCCGCAGCAAGTGCCTGCTGGTCCAGCTGCATCTCGCGCGTGAGGCCGAAGGCCGCCACAGGGCCGGGACTGCCCATGCCAGCCACACCAGGCATTCCGCCCATCCCGCCACGCTGCATCGCGTACAGCCAGGATTGCCATTGATGATCGAGTCCGAATGCCGACGCGCTATCGAGACCCGCCACGGTCTGTGCGAAGGGCTGGCTGAATGCCGCTAGGAATGGCTGCATGGTCGACGGCTGTTGCCAGTTGCCCAGGTTGCCCAGGTTGCCCATCATCGGGCCAGCACCTGCACCTGCACCCGCACCCGCACCCGCACCTGCGACCTGCTGCAGCCAAGCGCCGTAGGCCTGAAGGCTAGCGAGGCTACGCGTCAGTAGATCGTCGGTGGGCGCGGCGGTAGCGGGATTGAAGCCGAAGGGGGCAGAGGCTCCCGATGCTCCCGGTTGCTGCTGCAAATACCGCATCCACGTATCCCAGGATTGCTGCGCAAAAGCCTGGTAGTCCTTCAGAAACTCATTGGCCTGGTCGGGCATGCCTGCATTCCTCGAACTGAACCGCCATCGTAGCAAATACAAGCTTGCCAAAATGAAAACGCCCGGCTAAAAAGCCGGGCGTTTTCGATCGTCACTGTGTCAGAAAAACTCAAGCGTTGGCGCCTTCGTCCTCGGTGACTGCTTTCATGGACAGGCGAATGCGACCCTGCTTGTCCACTTCCAGCACTTTGACCTTGACGATATCGCCTTCCTTGAGCTTGTCGGAGACCTTCTCGACACGCTCGCTGGAAATCTGCGAAACGTGCACGAGGCCGTCCTTGCCGGGCATGATCGTGACGAACGCACCGAAGTCCATCAGCTTGGCGACCTTGCCCTCATAGATGCGACCGGGCTCGACGTCGGAGACGATCTGCTCGATGCGCTTCTTGGCGGCGT
>JAATFF010000084.1 GCA_015655335.1 Lysobacterales bacterium
CGGAGGCGTGGCGGGAGCAAGGTGATTGGCCGCCAACGGAAGATCATCCAAGTCGTAGCGACCGAGGATGCGATGAATGGCGTAATCCAGACCGTCGCTGACGACGCGAATGGGGGTCTGCAGCTCGCGGGCGCGGGCTACGAACGCCGGAAAGGCATGGTCGATCCACAAGCCATCCAGATGCGTGTCCAGCTCTTGCTGACGCATGTCCAGCAAGGACACCTGCCCGCTCATGCACTCGCGCGAACCGATGCGACCGGCGCGCCAATCCTGTTCCAGCGCTTCCCATCCGGGGCGGCCGAAACGGTCAAGGAGCGAGTCGATCACGTCTTCGACAGAGATCGTGCCGTCAAAGTCGCACAGGATGTTCCAGGCAGTCACGCATGCCACTCCAGCATAGGGTATGGCGCATCTTGGCAACTTACCCCTTTCGGCCTCCTTTCTAGGGACGCAAGTCCCACGTAAGTAAGCCAAATCTCGGCTTGACCGGCTATGCTTACGGTTTGCACGCCTTCATGAACGGTCCGCCGCCCGTGCACGATTCCGCTTCGCGCAACCCATCCCGCACTAGCCGCCTGTCGATGGCTGGCTGGCGCATGCTTCCTGCCCTGGCGCTTACGCTACTTGTGGGCTGCAGCGCCGCGCCGCTGCCCGCGCTGAAGCCGCCGGTGCCCCAAGCCTGGCGCAACGCGTCCACGGCCACGGCGAACCCGGCACTTCCGGACTTGCATAACTGGTGGCTGGCGTTCAACGACCCTGCTTTGAATGACCTGGTCGAACGCGCAACGAAAGACAACTTGGACGTGGCCGCCGCCTCCGAGCGCCTGCTCGCCGCACGCACGCTTTACGACCATAGCAACGACAAGTACCTGCCCAATTTGCGGGGCGACACCAACCAGGTCATTCAGCCCGACGCCAGCGCTTCGTACTTCATTGCGGGGTTCGATGCCTTGTGGGAAGTGCCGTTGTTTGGCGCTCTCAAAAGCACTCACCGCCTCGCCAACGGCAACCTCGATGCCGCGCGCGCCCAGCTGCAGGGAGCGTACGTGACGCTCGTCGCCGATGTTGTGCGTTGCTGGATCGAACTGCGCACGGCGCAGGAGCAAGCTCGTTTGCTCACTGCCGTGCACGACGCCAATCATGAAAAACTGCGGCTATTGCAGATCCGCGCGGGGCTCAAACTGGTCTCGCCGGTCGAGGTCGCTGCGGCTCAAGCGGAGCTGGCCCGAAGCGATATCGCGCTTAGTGGCCCTCAGCGCGCCATCAACGCCAACGCCCAGCAGCTAGCGGTGTTGCTCGGCCAGAGCGAACCCGATCCGGCATGGTTGGAAGAAGGCGGCAACCAACCGCAGCTTGGCGATTGGCAAATCACCAGCGCACCGGCAGATATGCTGCGAACGCGTCCCGAAATCGCAGCTGCCGAAGCGGACCTACTCCGCGCCGCCGGTGACGCAGGCATCAGTCACGCCGACATCTATCCGCACATCGGACTGGGTAGTTCGCTGGATTGGTCGCTGAATCTCTTGCATCACCATCGCGTCATTCGCTCCGGCGAAGGCATCTTCTCGCTGGGCCCTGTCGTAGACATGCCCTTGTTCGATTGGGGATCGCGCGTAGCGCAGGCGCATGCCAAGGATCACGAGTTGCAAGCCGCCGTCTTCGCCTATCGGCAAGCGGTACTGCAAGGTGTGGCCGAGAGCGAAACCGCGATGAGCGATTTGCAGCAATTGCATCTGCGCGAAGTAGCCACCAAGCAAGAAGTACAAGCGTTGGATGGCAACGCCGATGCACTGGGTAAGCGCCGCAGCCTTGGCCTTAGCAGCACGCTCGAATTGCAGGACGCTTTGATCGCACAGCAAAACGCGCAGCTCGAATTGGTTTCGGCGCGCGCAGAACGCGACCTGGCCTACGTCTCGCTTTACAAGGCGCTGGGCGGCGCGCCGTTGCCTCCTGTCGACGTTGCCGCCGATTACGACAACACCACGCACAAAGAGGCCGTCAACTGATGGTCGCGCTGGCGCGAAAGACCTTGGTCTACGAATGGCGACGTTTCCTGCCGGCCATTCTCGCCGTGGGATTCGCCGGCCTGCTGCAGCTATTGCAGGCAGCGCTCGTGCTGGGTATTTTCGGTAGTGCGAGCGTCTACATCACCGGCTCCGCCGCCGATTTGTGGGCGGGCTATCCAGGAACGCAGAGCGTCAACCTCGGTCGCCCTATCAGTGAGGACGTTGCCATGCGGCTTCGCATGGACCCAGACGTCACCAACGTGGAACCGTTTCGCTGGGTCGATGCCGACTGGCGCGGCCCCCGCGACACCGGTGGCGTTTCGGTCTTCGTTTCAGGTATCGATCCACGTGCCGACGGCATGATGTTCTCGCATGCGCTTCCTCCCGCGCTGCGCGCCAAGTTGAATGAACCAGGCGCGGTGATTGTCGACAAAGCCGATCTCGACAGCCTCGGCGTCAACATCGGCGATACGGCTGCCATCAATGGTCAGCGCGTGCGCGTGGTCGGCGTCAGCAGCGGTTTGCGTGCGCTAGGTGGCGTCAACATCGTTTCGTCATTGGACACAGCACGCGTGCTCGACATAGCCCCCGAGGACGCGGGCATGATGACGTACTTCGTTGCCAAGGTACGCGATCCGTCCAAAGCCAAGGCGATCGCCAAACGCCTGGGCGGATCGGATTCATTCGGGCCGTATAACGTCTGGACCGCCAAAGAATTCGCGCGTCAGTCGCAGCTGTACTGGATGCTCGACACCGGTGCGGGCGCGGGCGTGTTGTTCCTGGCCGGCATTGTATTTCTGGTGGGTGCCGTGATTACGAGCCAGACGTTGATCGCCGCGGTGATCGGTTCCATCCGCGAATATGCCACCTTGAATGCGCTTGGCGTGGGCCGTGGCGCATTGCGTAAAGTGATCATGGAGCAAGCCTTCTGGGTCGGCGCCCTGGGACTTATCTGCAGCATCGTGATTGGCATCGCGATGTTGGCGATCGCGCGCAGCCGCAGCGTGCCGATGCAATTGCATCCCATCACCGCTGCTATATGCCTTGCGCTTAGCATGGCATTGGCGATCGTATCCGGGCTTGCCGCCATGCGCAGCTTGCGCCGTGCCGACCCCGCAAGCCTGTTGAGGTGAGCATGTCCGCATCACCTCAAACATCGTCTCCAACGACGCCGGCACTGCAGGCACGCGGTGTACGCAAGTCGTTTGTGTCCGGTCGTATCCAAAGTACGGTGTTGCACGATCTTTGGCTGGATGTTCACGCAAGCGAACTGACGTTGATTTCCGGGCCGTCCGGCTGCGGCAAAAGCACGTTGTTGGCGATCCTAAGCGGCCTGCAACCCGCGGACGCGGGCGGCGTGCTTGCACTCGGGCACGAGCTCAGCGGTTTGGGAATGCGCGAGCTGGAATATTTCCGTCTGCAGCACACGGGTTTCGTCTTTCAGGGATTCAACCTATTCCCCGCGCTTACCGCGCTGGAGCAGGTGGAACTGCCGTTGAGCTACATGGGCCTGGCAAAAGGCCTGGCGCGAAAGCGTGCCGTCGAATCGCTGGAAGAGGTCGGCCTTGGTCCGCGCATGAGCCTTCGTCCAAGCGAATTGTCCGGCGGCGAAAAACAACGCGTTGCCATCGCACGGGCGCTGGCCAAGCAGCCCGAATTGCTGTTTGCCGACGAACCCACTAGCGCGCTTGATGCCGCGAACGGCCAGATCATCATCGACATCCTGCACCGCATTGCCCGCACTCATGGCACTACCGTGCTTTGCGTCAGCCATGATCCACGACTGGTCGGCCATGCCGATCGTGTGCTGGCGATGGAAGACGGCCGAATTCTGAGCGACCATGCCCCATCGGCGTCGCCATCCAGTGCACCCCTGAGAGAGCCCTCTGCATGAATCCGCGTGATCTTCGCCTTTCGCTCGCCTTGTTTGCTGCCGTGCTGCTCACCGGCTGCTCGCATGACGACGCCCCGGCGGCACCCAGCGCGAGAACGCCAGCCTATGTGGCCGTCGCACGCGGACGCATCGACATCGAGGGTGGCCTGCTCAAACTCTCCATGCCCAGTGAAGGTGTCGTCGATCATATCGATACCCACGAAGGCGAACATGTACACAAAGGACAGCTGCTCGCCCAGCTCAACCTGGAGCCGGCCAAATTGGCGCTTGAATCCGCACTGGCGGAACAACAACAAGCCACCGCTCAGGCCAATACCCTGGAAGAGCGCGTGAAATCGGCCAGCCTGCGCGCATCGCGGTTGCAGCAAGCGGCCAAGGCCGGTGCCGGCGATACGCAGAGTGCGGACGATGCCGTGGAGAGTGCACGACAAGCGCAGGCCGAATTGAACAATGCACGCGCCAATGCCGCACTGGCTGCGCAGAAAGTCGCCGGCGCGCGCTATCAGCTGGGTCTGCGCAGCTTGCTTGCGCCGATCGATGGCCAGATCGTGCAGCGCATGGTGCAGCCCGGTGCTTCCGTGTCGCCGGCCATCGGACCGATCTTCGTATTGCTGCCGGATTCGCCACGCATCGTGCGCGCCGAACTCAACGAATCGTTCGTCGGAGTCGTGCATGAAAACATGCACGCCGAAGTGGACGACGATAGCGGAAGCGGCATGGCGCCATTGAAGGCGCACGTCTTGCGTATCGGCGATGTCTTTGGTGCAAGCACGCTGGAAGACGACCCGCAAGTACGCGCCAATTCGCGCACGGTAGAATGCGTTCTGGCATTCGACCAGCCGCCCTCGAAGACATTGCGCATCGGTCAGCGCGTGATGGTGAAGTTCGATCCCAAGTAGCCTTTTTGCGCAGCGCCGAGCGGCACTGCGTTTAAGCGTCAGCGATCGTCGCGTGTCCAGATCAAGCCATCGCTCTCGCGCACGGGAAAACGACTAATCGGCTCATAGGCAGGCGGACACGTCGGCGCACCGGTGCGCAGATCGAAACGCGCGCCATGACGCGGGCATTCCACTTCGAAACCTATCACATCGCCGCCAGCCAGCTCGCCGCCGTCATGGGTGCAGACGTCCTCCACCGCGTAAAGATCACCATCGACGTTGAACACGGCGATGGCCGTGTCGCCATCCCACACCACCTTGAACTCGCCCGGCAGCAGCTCCGAGCGCGTGCCGACTTCCACCCAGGTCTCACTCACGATGTGGCTCCTGAAAAATCCTTGATCAACAATTCGAAACGCAGATCGTCGCGACGCGGAATGCCGAAACGCTCCTCGCCGTACGGAAAAGGCTTGTACTGGCCGGTACGCCGATAACCACGCCGTTCGTACCATGCGATCAGTTCGCCGCGCAGGTCGATCACGGTCATATGCATCGCGCGGCAATGCCAGGTCTCGTGTGCCATCCGTTCGGCCCGCGCCAGCAGTTGCTTGCCTAAGCCACTGCCCTGCCACGGCGGATCAACGGCGAACATGCCGAAATACGCCGAATCATCGTGCCGTTCGACATGGCAGCACGCGCGCATGACGCCATCGACAAAGGCAAGCAATACCGCGCTATCGGGCGATGTCAGCAGCTCAGAAACCAATTCGGTGTCCGTGCGCCGGCCATCCAGCAGATCGGACTCGGTCGTCCACCCACGTCTGCCGGATTCCCCGCGATAAGCGGACTCCACCAGCGCGACCACAGCATCGACATCGGCCTGGGCGGCCGCGCGGAAAAAAAGAGCGATATCGGAAGTCATCCGCCGATGATAATCCGCACGCCGCTCCAGCCATAGATAGTCTGTTGCTAAGAGCGGGCCTTTGAATAGGCTAACCGCCTCGCGAGAATCTGCATCACATTAATCGAAGGGCCAACGCGACGGTTACATCAACAGCTTGCGCACCTTGAGCAACGCGGTGACGAAAGCATCGACTTCTTCGCGCGTGTTGTAGAAAGCCAAGGATGCGCGCAGCGTAGCCGGCACGCCGTAGAACTGCATCAGAGGGTGTGCGCAATGATGCCCCGAACGCACGGCCACGCCTTCCAGGTCAAGCAAGGTCGCCATATCGGTAGCTTGCGCGCCTTCGATCAAGAACGAGATGACGGGCTCTTTGTCGGCGGCTTCGCCGAAAATGCGCAGGCCGGGGATCTCGCGCAGGCGCTCGGTGGCATAGGTTAACAACTCGTGCTCCCATGCACGGATTGCCTCGAAACCGAGCGACTGGTAGTAGTCGATCGCGGCGCCCACACCGGCAAAGCCGGCAATGTTCGGCGTGCCCGCTTCGAATTTGTGTGGCGGCTCGGCAAACGTGGTGCCGTCGAAGCGCACTTCACGAATCATCTCGCCGCCGCCGAAGAATGGCGGCATGTCCCGCAAATATTCCCGCTTCGCCCATAGGGCACCCGTGCCCGTCGGCGCCAGCATCTTGTGCCCGGTCAGCGCGTAGAAATCGCAGCCAAGGGCCTGCACGTCCACCGGACGGTGCGGCAAAGCCTGCGAGCCATCCACCAACAAGGGAATACCACGACGGCGACATTCGCGCGCGATTTCGCGCACAGGATTTACCGTGCCGAGCACGTTGGAAACATGGGTGACGCAAGCCAGCTTCACTTCCGGCGTCAGCATGTCGAAGAATTTCTCGACAATCAGCTCACCGTGCTGATCAATCGGCCCCGCCTTGACGTTGGCGCCACTACGCGCGGCCACCAGCTGCCACGGCACGATGTTGGCGTGATGCTCCATCACCGTGGTGAGAATCGCATCGCCAGGTTGTAAACGCGGCAGCGCGTAGCTATAGGCCACCAGGTTCATCGATTGGGTGGTGCCCGACGTCAGCACCACATCGTTGCGCGATGCGGCATTGATAAAAGCTGCCAGCTTGTCGCGCGCACTTTCGTATGCGGCAGTTGCCTCTTCGCCCAGCTGATGCACAGCGCGCGCCACGTTGGCATTGTGCTCGCGGTAATGGCGATCAACC
>JAATFF010000005.1 GCA_015655335.1 Lysobacterales bacterium
GATGCTGTTCGACCAGGTCGCAGAAAGCTGGAAACTGGATGCCGAAGCCCGCGAGTGGTTGTCGTGGGCTGCCCGCGTGCATGAGATCGGCCTCGCCATCGCGCACAGCCAATACCACCATCATGGGGCCTACATCCTCCGCAACGCAGATCTGGCGGGCTTCTCCAAGCAGGAGCAGCATTTACTCGCCGCGATCACCCAGGCACATCGCCGCAAGCCCGACAAGGCAACCTTCGCCACGCTGCCACAACGCTACCGGCAGCTCGCCAAACACATCACCGCGCTATTGCGCCTGGCGGTGCTGTTCCGCCGTGCCCGACGCGCCGAATCGCTGCCGCCGCTACGTCTGGCAGCCGCCAACCAACGCCTTACCGTGCAGCTTCCTGCCGCTTGGCTGGAACAGCATCCACTCAGCGAAGCGGATCTGGAGCAAGAAATCACGCCCATGGGTGAGTTGGGTCTGACGCTGGCGCTCTCCACGCACTGAGGTAGTGCGCCATTCAGGACAATTGAGCCATACCCGTGTCCAGCCGCGTATCATGAGGGGATATTTCTGCCGCGCCCGATCGATATGCCCAAGTATCTGCTGACAGCTCTGCTTCTGCTCGCCGCCCCGCTCGCCGTCGCGCAGACCTCTAAACCGGTCGCTACGCCGGCAGCTTCGCCAGTAGCCAACCCAAGCGTCGTGCTGCATACATCGCAGGGCGACATCACGCTGGAATTGTTTGCCGACAAATCGCCCAAGAGCGTGGCCAACTTCCTGCGCTATGTGCACGAGGGCTATTACGCCGGCACGGTGTTTCATCGCGCCATTCCCGGTTATCTCGTCCAGGGCGGTCTCTACACCAAGGAGCTGCAGCCGCGCCGTACGCATTCGCCCGTGGCCAGCGAAGCTGATAACGGCTTGTCCAACTCGCGCGGCACGATTGCCGTCGCGCGCGGCGCCGATCCAAATTCGGGCACATCACAATTCTTCATCAATCTGGTGGACGATCGCCGTCTGGACTATGTCGGCAACCAGAGCGGACTGACCTGGGGCTACACGGTGTTTGGCAAAGTGGTGAAGGGCATGGACGTCGTGGACAAGATCGCCAACATGCCCACGCGTGCACAGGGGCCATTCGCCGCTGACGTTCCCAATCCATTGGTGATCATTGAAAGCGTGAACGTTGTCGGCGAAGAAACGCCGGCCGCCTCACCCACCGCACCTGCCGACGGCACCACGCACAAGTCGACATGAGCACGCTGTTCATTGCCGACCTGCATCTCGACAACAGCCGTCCGCACATCACATCGCTGTTCGAACAGTATTTAGCCGGCGACGAAGTTCGCCGCGCCGACGCGCTGTATATCTTGGGCGACCTCGTCGAAGCGTGGATCGGCGACGATGACGACGCGGAGCTACCGCAACGCATCGCCGATGCCACGCGCGCCGTGCGCGATGCCGGTGTGCCGGTGTACTTCATGGTCGGCAATCGCGACTTCCTGCTCGGCGAACGTTTCGCTGAACGCGCAGGCTTCACCTTGCTCGACGACGGCACGGTGCACGATCTCTACGGCACACCTACCCTACTGATGCACGGCGACGTGCTGTGCACCGATGACGTTGCGTACCAGGCGGTGCGGCGCAATGTGCGCACGCCGGCATGGAAAGCGCAGATATTGGCCATGTCATTGGATGCACGCCGGGCGTTTGCCGCAAAAGCACGTGAAGACAGCCGCGCCCACACCGGCACCACCCACGAAACCATCATGGATGTGAACGCCGACGCCGTTGCCGACACTATGCGCAACGCCAACGTCCGGCGCCTGATTCATGGGCACACCCACCGACCCGCCATCCACCATTTCGACTTGGACGGCCATACGGCCGAACGCATCGTGCTTGGCGACTGGTATGAACAGGGCTCTGTATTGCGGATAACCCCTGAAAACCAGGATTTGCGGGCATTTCCCGTCCGGGAATAAATCGTGCCAACTCACGCGTACCCAACGAAGCACTATTTCGTTTAGCCAGACCCATCACATTTCGTGCTTTTACTTTAGACAATTTCTGCACGGCGCATTCACGTGAGCGCACGCAGGATTCAGCTTGCCCGATCCCACGCATGTAGGCGTCTTAAGCTCAGCTTCGAGCAACAGGGTTCAAGGAAAGGAAAGCTACCGGCATGCATGAGCCGGTCGGGAGGATAGATGTCTACTTTCACGCATCCACTACAGGTGGAACGCACAGCGTTCGTGGAGTGATGACCATGCGTAGCATATCTTCGGGCAATGTTCTCAAGCAGACACTTCTAGCCAGCCTGATTCTGGCGGCGGTGGTGTCCATGGCCGCTTGCAGCGGTTCGGGTTCGGTACGCTCTTCGTCGGGCGGCGTCGGTGTCAGTCCCAGCAGCAACGGGTCGGGCAGCGGTAGCTCCGGTTCCGGCAGCAGCGGTTCCGGTTCGGATAACGGTAGTGGCTCAGGTGCCTCCGGCAGCAGCGGAAATAGCGGTACGGGCAGCGGAAGCGGGACTGGTTCCGGCTCGGGTACGGGCAGCGGCTCAGGTGGTGGTGGCGTCACCGGTACAGGCGGCGGCGGTACCAGCGGCAATGGAAGCGGAAGTGGCACACCGCAACCCACCAGCCTGGTTGGTGGTATCGCGACCGGCGCCGGCGGCGTTGTATCGAGCTTAGGTGGCGCCGTTAGCACGATCGGTTCGCAAATCCCCAATCAATCGCTGCTCGGTGGCAACAATCCGACGACGCAAGGGCTAAGCGGCGTCATCACCAATACCGGCGATGCAGTCACCACGCTGGGTAACGGCGTCAGCAGCGGTCTCGGTCAGATTGGCAATTCGAGCGATCCGGTCGGCACCACGGTGCAGAGCCTGGGTGGTGTCGTGGACGATTCCGGTAAAGCCGTCAACGACCTGGGTCAAACCGTCGCCAGCGTAGGCGACTTCCAAGGCTCGCCGATTCAACCAATCACCTCGACGCTCGGCGGCGCGGTATCCACGATTGGCAACGATGTCTCCACCGGTAGCGTGCCGTTGCAAGGTGCGTTGAGTACCGGGGTGGTTAAATCGGTGACGCAGACAGCGAGCAATGTGCTGACACCCATCGCCTCGCTGGGCCAAGACAGCAGCTCAGGCGGCAATCTGGTGGCCACCGTTTCCCAAGTGGGTGGCGCGGCAACCAGTGGCACCGGCGGTATCGTTTCAGCGGTGGGTTCGCAGCTCGCTAGTGCGGGCGGCACTATTCCCGGTGCATCTCCGGTGACGCAGTTGGTCGGCAACACGGTGCAAGGTACGGGCGCTGCGGTCACCACGCTGGGCAACGGTATTACCGGCGGTCTTGGCCAGTCGGGCAGTATCAGCAATCCGGTGGGTGTCACGGCGGCGGGTGCAACGAACTCTGTCGCAGGTGTCGGCCAAACATTGGTAGGCGCCGGCCAAACGCTTGCCAGTGCAACCGGCGCGGGTCCAGCTGCGTCGCTCAACCCGATCACGGGTGCCGTGGGCAACGTCGTCAGCACCGCTGGTGCCGCCGTGGCATCGGTCGGCGTCACGGGCACCGGCGCGGTCAACGGACCTCTGCAACCGGTAACCCAAGCAGTCAGCAACGTCGTCAACGGCGTGGCCGGCCTTACTGGCACCAGCGGAACCGGTGGCCTGCTTGGCTCGTTGAGCGGATCTTCATCGGGAAGCAGCAAGAGCGGTGCCCTGAGCGGGTTGCTCGGCAAGCATTCGCTCTGACTGGATTGATCGAACAACAACCATGAAGTGATGCGTGGAGGCGGCCCCATGGCCGCCTCCACCTTGTCGGCGGCATGCAATCTGCTGCATCGCCTGGCGGATGGCACGCCTTAGCAACAAAGACAAAATACAGGGGCTTCGCATGAAGGCATGGATCGGCCCGGCTGTCGGCATGTCGCTCGCGATGTCGATGCAGGTTGAAGCGCAGGTGCGTCCGCCATCGACGGCCAATCCTCTGCAGAACCTGCCCCGCGTAGAAACACCGAACGCGCCACGCGTCAGCACCGAGGTTCAATCGCAGGCGCCTAATCCGCGATTGGCGGCATTGCTTGCCACATCGATCGTGCCGCAACGCTTCGATGTGACTGGCGTGCACGCAATACCGTTCAAGGAAGTCGCTGCGTTGTTCAGCCCGATGACCGGCAAGACGGTGCACGTCGCCGATCTGCTCGCGACGGCAGCGAAGATCACCGATGTTTACAAAGCGCACGGTTACGCCTTGTCCTTCGGCTATGTACCGACGCAGAACTTCGCCGGCGGTGTCGTGCACATCGTCGTTGTCGAGGGCTATGTTGCCGAAGTGGATGTAAAAGGCGACGCGGGCAATATGGAACCCAAGATTCGCGCCATCGCTCAACACATCGTGAAAGATCGTCCGCTGCGACAGAAAACGTTCGAGCGCTATCTGCAGGTGTTGGGCATGCTGCCCGGTGTACGTATCGATGCAAACGTTCCCGCACCCACGACGACCGATGGCGCCACCCGGTTGATCTTGAGCGTGAAGCGCACGCGCTTCAACGCAACCTCCGGTATCGATTTCGATCATCCGGGCGTGCAGGGACTGACCGGCATCACGGAAAACGGAATGACACCGCTAGGCGAACAGCTCGCCTTCTCGACCTTGCTGCCTTCCGGCCCCGGTGACCAGCGCCTGTATTCGCTGACGTATCTGCAGCCGTTGGGATCTGACGGACTGGCTCTGCATCTGAGCGGCTCGCACTACCAGGGCAACCCCGACACGGATGATCAGCTGCCCGCGTATTTGCAACAGAATCTGCATCAGGATCAGTACGCGCTATCCGTCACCTATCCTCTTCTACTGGATAGCCGCACCAACCTCACCGCGACGGGCGGCGCTTACGCCACCACCCTGCAAGAAACGTATACCAACACGATCAACAGTGCTCGTCTTGTACAGCAATACGGCTTGCGCGTGCTCGACGCAAAACTGGATTACACCAAGGCCGGCGATACCAGCGTGCAAAAGGTCAATCTCGAAATCGCGCATGGTCTGGATGCGCTGGGTGCAAACGCTAGTGTCGTCACGCAGGTTGGCAATCTCGTCGAAGTAACGCCTGCGGATCCTGAGTTCACGCGGTATGACGCGACATTTATCCAAAGCAATGCGTGGCCGCATCGAATCGGTACGGTGGTGAACATCACCGGCCAATACAGCAACAACACCTTGCCCACGACTGAGCAGATCAGCTTCGGCGGCCCTCGCTACGGCCTGGCCTATGACCCCGGTGAAACAGCCGGCGACAGCGGCTGGGGCACATCGCTGGAGCTAAACCAGCATTACGACCTGTCGAACCGTTGGGTGAAGCAAGTCACGCCTTACGTCGTCACGCAATTTGCGCGCGTTTACCTCAACCTAGGCACACCTACCCTCGTCAAACTCGGCAGCGCCGGCCTCGGTGTGCGCTGGACAGACAAACGCTATTACTCGTTCGATCTCACGGTGGCGCAACCGGTCGGCGACAAACCCATCGGCGCCAGGCACCGCGATCCGCGTGTGGATTTTTCTTTCAGCTATCAGCTGCACTGAAAACGAAACGGCCACCGCGAGGGTGGCCGTTCGCTTGGGTTTCGCTAAAACCGAAACTTACTTCTTGGCGAACAAATGCTCGACGCCAGCGCGCTCTTCGCGCAGTTCTTTGTTGGTGGCATCCATGCGGGCGCGCGAGAAATCGTTGATATCCAGGCCCTGCACGATCTCGTACTTGCCGTTCTTCACCGTCACCGGGTAACCGTAGATCACGCCCGGCTCGATACCGTAGGAGCCGTCGGACGGAATGCCCATCGAGACCCAGTCGCCCTCGGCCGTGCCTAATGCCCAGGTGCGCATGTGATCGATCGCTGCGGAAGCGGCCGATGCGGCCGACGACGCACCGCGTGCTTTGATGATCGCCGCACCGCGCTGCTGCACGGTCGGGATGAAATCCTTCTCGTACCAGCTCTGATCGACCAGGCTCAGTGCGGGCTTGCCTTCCACCGTGGCGTGGTGCAGATCCGGATACTGGGTGGAGCTATGGGTGCCCCAGATGGTGACCTTCTTGATTTCGGTGGTGTGCTTGCCGGTCTTTTCGGCCAGCTGCGACAGCGCGCGGTTGTGGTCCAGGCGAACCATCGCGGTGAAGCACTTCGGATCGAGATCCGGTGCGTTCTGCTGCGCGATCAGCGAATTGGTGTTGGCCGGGTTGCCGACCACCAGCACGCGCACGTCGCGCTTGGCGTGATCGTTCAGCGCTTTGCCTTGCGGCGAGAAGATCGCGCCGTTGGCTTCGAGCAGATCTTTGCGCTCCATGCCCGGGCCGCGCGGACGCGCGCCAACCAGCAGTGCGTAATCGACATCCTTGAAGGCGACGTTCACGTCGTCGGTGGCAACTACGCCAGCCAGCGTCGGGAATGCGCAATCGTTGAGTTCCATCACCACGCCCTGCAGCGCGGGCAGCGCCGGGGTGATTTCGAGCAGGTGCAGGATCACCGGCTGGTCCGGACCGAGCATGTCGCCGGCGGCGATACGGAACAACAGGGCATAACCGATCTGGCCGGCAGCGCCGGTCACGGCAACACGAACGGGGGCTTTCATCGTGGCAACTCCTTCAGGTGCATAAAACAAGGCCCGCATCCTACGATGCGGGCCGGTAAAGGGATCAACTCAGTTCGGCAAAAAACTCGGTAATACGTGCGAGTCCAGGGGCAAGCTGAGCGGTGGGACAGGTATAGGAAATGCGCATCGCACGCGGTTCGCCGAAGGCAGAACCCGGCACACAGGCCACGCCTTTGGCGCCTAGCAGCGCGGCGCAGAAATCGACGTCGTTCTCGATACGCGTGCCGTTGTGGCTTTTGCCGAATGCGACCGAGATATCGGGGAACGCATAGAACGCGCCTTGCGGACGCGGGCACACCACACCGGGAATCGCCTTGAGTGCTGCAACGACGGTATCGCGCTTCTCGGCAAACTCCTTGCACTTGGCTTGGGGAATGTCCTGCGGACCGCTGAACGCGGCAATCGCGGCAGCGGCGATCACTTCCGGCACGCTGGTGATGTGATTGGAATTGAGCGTAGTGACCGCTTTGGCCACCGACTCGGGCCCCGCGATCAGGCCGACGCGCCAGCCCGGCATGCCATACGTCTTGGACACCGAATCGACGAAGATCAATCGCTCGCGCAACTCGGGGCGCGCGAACACGAAGTTGTGATAGCCAATGCCATCGAACACCATCGAGTTGTAGATGTCGTCGGTGACGATCCAGGTATCCGGATACTGCGCCAGCACGTCCGCCAGCGCGGCGATTTCCTCGCGCGTGTAGACCATGCCGGTGGGATTGGACGGATTGTTGAACAGGAACACCTTCGGCTTGCGCGCCAACGCCGTTTCGAGCTGCGCCGGCGTGAGTTTGTAGTTCTGCGCGGGGCCACAATGCAGCACATTGGCCTTGGCGCCGACGATATCGGCGATATCGTGATAGGTCGTCCAGTACGGCGCGGCGAAACAGATCTCATCGCCTTCGTTGAGCAGCGCTTCGGCCAGGTTGTACAGCACCTGCTTGGCGCCGATGCCGATCGAGAGATTCATGCGCCCGTAGCCGCTAAAGCCCAGTGCTTCGATGTGCTTGAGGAACGCATCCAGCAACGCATCGGAGCCGCGGTTGCTGCCGTACTGGCCGCTATCGTGCGAGAGCGCTTCGCGGGCTGCCGCGTAGACGTGTTCGCCGGGCAGAAAATTCGGCACGCCGATGGAGAAACTGATGATGTCGCGGCCAGCAGCCTTCAGCTGCTTCGCCGTTTCGGCAATGACCATGATCGCGCTGGGTTTGGCGCGGCCGACACGCTGGGCGAGCTGGGGCATGGCTTCCTCGGATGGGGGACGGAAACAGCAAACTCGTAGATTTTAGCATGCGGCGGTGCGTCATCCGGAGGGGGCCGGCCCCGGGCGAAAAACTCCTATTGCTCCGCTATCGTCCGCTGGCATCATGTCCGGGGGGCTCTGGTCCCTTTTACGTGGGCGTCACCGTTCTTGTCTGTTCGCAGGCCACAGGACCGTTGGCGAAAGCAGACTGGCCGTCTGTCGAGCCGGCGGACCGAAGGGATGCGGACAGACAAGAACGGCCCGAAGGGTGATTGTCAGAACGCTCGCAAGGCGTGATGTGTGGCGCCGATAAGACTGGCTGTCTTTTCAAGCCGCGCGGCACGCCTTGCGAGCGTTCTGACAATCATGCCGCCTACGTAAAAGGGACCAGAGCACCCCTAAGCCGCCGCATGACCGGGCGGAGGGGACGTCATTCGATCGCTAGCCAAGACACAGACTCAAGGAGTTGATGCCTATGTTCAGTCTCATCTGGTCCATCATCGTTGGTTTCTTCGTCGGTCTTATCGCCCGCTGGATCGTGCCTGGTGCCGACCACTACGGCTTCATCATGACCACGATCGTGGGTATTGTGGGTTCCGTCATCGGTGGTTTCATCGGCACGCTTTTCAACAAGCCGGCGCCGGGCCAGAAGTTCCATACGGCCGGCTTCCTGATGTCGATCGTCGGCGCGATCATCCTGTTGTTCCTTCTGCGCTTTATCGGGCACTGACCCGATCGGGCTTTGCACACAAAAAAAGCATGGCAGGGTCGCCCCCGCCGTGCTTTTTTATTTAAGGCGAAATGCGTTTACGCGGTCTTTGCCGCCAGCAGCTTTTCGGCCAAGCCGCCCAGCGCCGAGAGATCGAAGCCGCCACCGCCGCCACTAGCGGGAACCTGGCCATCCGGGGTCAGATGATCCACCGCATGCGGCAACACCTGTGCGAGCTGGCCCAGCAGCTGGTTTTGGTCCACACCCAGCTTGCCCGCCGCATCCGCGACGACCGAACCGAGTCCGCCATTCTGCAACGCCTGGCCGAGCTGGCCGCTGGAAATAGCTTGGTTCGCGCCGTTGCTGACCCAGGACTGGACCGCATCGCCCATGCCGTGCTGCTGCAAGAGATTGGTCAATCCCTGCACCCCTCCTGCCTGCTGGATCAATTGCCCCGCCACGGAAACCAACGAAGAGGCTCCAGTGGCATCGCCCTGGCCACCACCGAACAGACTGCTCAGATTGCTGAGTAAGGACATCACTGCACTCCTTTGAAGAGAGGGATCCAACTTTTTGATTCTATGTCTACGTGGGCTACACAGAGGTAACAAACTCGTGAAAAAAGGCCGCCAGGACAAACCATGGCGGCCTCGATTCAAACAGCTGGCTGGTGGCTCAGCCGCGCTGGTCGAGCACGTCGTTCCATTCCTTCACGCGATCGGCCTGCTTGGCCAATAGCGCATCCACGTCGCCCTCGACGGTGACTTTCTCGATGAGGTCGCCCTGCTTGATGGCATCGACCACGGCCTGGTCTTCCGCCGAGACCACTTCGCCAAACACACTGTGCTTGCCATCCAGCCACGGCGTGGCGCCATGGGTAATGAAGAACTGGCTGCCATTGGTGCGCGGACCGGCGTTCGCCATCGACAGCACGCCCGGCTTGTCATGGCGCAAAGAACCGTGGAATTCGTCCTCGAAGCGATAGCCCGGGCCACCGCGACCACTGCCCTCGGGGCAGCCGCCCTGAACCATGAAGTCGGCGATCACGCGATGAAAGGACAGGCCATCGTAATAGCCGCGACGCGCCAGATTGACGAAACTGGCCACCGTTACCGGAGTCTTGTCGTCATGCAAGCGCAGGTGGATGGGGCCGCGGTTGGTGGTGAATGTGACATTGATGGCCATGGGCAGTCCTTAGTCTGTACTTGAACGGGGCACCCGGAAGTCAGGTACCTAATCGATAAGAATACCGCCAGGACGCCACCTGCAACAGATTCAATGCAAGCCCAGCATCTGCGGCTGCAGCGCGCCAGCGCCGCGAGGCGTGGTAACAGGGACTGGCAGATCGGCAGGCCAGGGTTGCCCCTGATAGAGATGAGCCCAGAGACGATCCAGCGCCGCATAGCCATATGGCAGCAACGGCACATGTTTTTCGCCGAAGCCCGGCAGCGCCAGGAACGCGTCGAAGTGCTGCGCATGGGGCACCTTCCAGTACAGCGGCTGACGCCCCTCCACACGCAACCACGCAACGTAAGGCTCCGAGGTAAAGGCCGTCGGCAGCAGCCCGTCATCGGCACCATGCAACACCCACATCGGAAGATCCTGGCGCGGCAGCTGCGCGGCAAGCGCACTGATAGATGCATGCAGGGCACGCGCATGCGCGTCGTCACCGGTCCACAAACGACGCAGGCATGCGACGCCCAAAAGTTGTGGATCGGCACTGTCGTCTGTTCCACCGAACAGCCCGACGCCGTTACCCGGTGGAATACCGGATGCATCCGACCACCAGCTTGCACGTGTCGCCGCGTCGGCCCCGCCTGGTTTGCCGTTTACGACCGCCTCGTAACGGTAGCCGCAGGGCATGTCGTTGGCACTGCGGCGCACATACGCCGATGCATACGCCGCACCGAGCACACGCCACAAGTCGAACGCCGTCGATGATGCGGCGGTCGCCATCGCTTGATCGGTCCATCCTATGCTGCGCAAATATTCGTAGGCTTCCGCTGCCTGTGCATCGAGCGCGGAGGCTTTCAACAAGCCTTGCGCGTGCAGGCTTGCACAGCGTGCCAACCACGAGGCATGCACGGCACCGTGTGCATCGCGTGCAAACGGCGCCGATGCAAAACGTGCATCGACCAACGCGCAAGGTAGCCACATCGCCGCTTCGGTCATGTAGTCATAAAACGCACGTCCATGACCTGGCGTATGCACGTTCGGCTCAAGCGCCACCACGCCGGCGAGCATGTGCTCGTCATCGAGTCCGGCCGCCTGCAAGACCGCACCACCACCGTTGGACAAGCCGGTGGCGATGATCTTGGTGTTCTGCGGCGTAAACGGCGCTTGATCCGGAAACGCACGATCCAGCATCGCCAACCCGAATCGAGCGGCCTGCAAGACATGTTGGCCCCAGTCGGCTTCCGGGTTGTCGCCCGAATGCGCATGCTTGAACGCAACACCCTCCCCTTTGGATGCCGACGGCTCGAATTCCAGCATGGCGGTGCCACGTTTTGCGCGCGCGCCATCCAGCGCAACGCCACTGTCGTCGGAAAAATCGAAATAGCCTGAACCCGCGCCCTTATCCGTGTAGGCGACCGCGCAGCCATGCGACAAGCCCCACACGCCGGCGAGCGCCATCGCGCCGTAAATGCCACGCGAACCGGATGATGCCGTGACAACGAGACAGCGACGCGTGTTGTCGAATTGATCGGGCACCTGCATCAGCACGCGATGCGGTGCATGCGCGCCGGGGATTTTGGCAAACGCCTGGTATTCGCGGCCGGGCACATCGGGAACTGCACCATAGACCACGCCATAACCGCCGAGCGGACCGAGATCGGCGATGCCTTTCCAGCTCGTCTGAATAGCGCGACGACGCAACTCCGGCACCGTGGGACGCTGTGGATCGGCAAACGGCGCGAGCTGTCCCTTCAGTCCCGCCAGACCAAGCCCGGCACTGAGCAGATCGTCATGATCACGATGCGTGGTGACGCTCACCCCGCCCTGCACGAAATCGATCCCTTGCATAGAACGCTCCGCTGAAAAGGCTCACCCGAAGAAGCGGTTATCGTACGGAAGTACAGCACCCGCATCGTCATCGGGTTCGTATTTCACATCAATGCGTGACCACGCACGGCGCGATGAACATGCCATTCATCCGGTCTTTCACGCCGCCGCCGGGATCGCCCGGCTTGCCCCGATGGGGCCGTGTCTCCGAAATCGTTCTCCTTAGGCCCTTTTTTCAGGGGGAAAAGCGAGGATCAAGCAAGCTGTCACATAAGCCCGTATAATCCGCAGGTTAACCCCTACCGAAACCTGCGCGGCGATCTTACGGCTCGCCCGAGCTCCTAGCCCATGTCCATCGAAAACCTGCGCAATATCGCCATCGTCGCCCACGTCGACCATGGCAAAACCACTCTCGTCGACCAGCTACTGAAGCAGTCGGGCACCCTGTCCGAGCGCACCGTGCTGGCCGAACGCGTGATGGACAGCAACGACCAGGAAAAGGAACGCGGCATCACCATCCTGGCCAAGAACACCGCGATCACCTGGCAGGGCAACCGCATCAACATCGTCGACACCCCAGGCCACGCCGACTTCGGTGGCGAGGTGGAGCGCGTACTGTCGATGGTCGATACCGTGCTGATCCTAGTCGATGCGATGGACGGCCCGATGCCGCAGACCCGCTTCGTGACCCAGAAGGCCTTCGCGATGGGCTTCA
>JAATFF010000067.1 GCA_015655335.1 Lysobacterales bacterium
CCGCCAGCGACGCGCCCCTCTAGTCAGATGCAGGGTTGGGTTTGCATTGCGGAAGGTTCAGTCGTTGACGATCGCCAGCAACGGCACTTCGAACAGGATAGTGTGCAGCCACGGACCGCGAATACTGATCTCGATCTCGCCGTTATCCAGCGCCGACGGCGCGATCTCCACATACTTGGCATTGAGGTGAAACAATGCCAGGAAGTCAATGTAGTCGCTCTTGAGGAATCGCCATTCGCGCAGGTAATCGAGCTCTGCCTCCGTAAATCGCAGGCTACATAGCGCGTGCAGTTCCTCGCGAATTTCATCGATATAGGGCACCAGATCGATACCGGGATTGCGGCACTTGAATCGATACTCTGCATGCGCGGCGGGGTATTGATGCAGGACCACCTGCATCATCGAGAACTTGTAGAGATCGGTATCGAGCAGCGAACTGACGATCATGGATCACTTCCATGTCAGGGGAGAGGAACGCCGCACCATAGCGCAGCACCCGTCGATTATCCTGCCGAAATCGTTGTCCTGCCCAGCAGAAAAGATAAAACCCCGGCAGCCAGGGGAATAACTGCCGGGGCTTGTTAGGTCGCGTTCCGGGGGGAGGGTAAACTGGGAACCGACCCCTGGATGTCACGATGCTCTGTGCCATCCGGTCGTCGCCTCACGGCGATACGACTACTTAGTGTGGCCGTTGCGGTTGAAGTTCAAGCCGACCATGGGATCGGTTCAGCTTATCGATAGCTTGCGGCGCGCACGACCATACGGTTTCATGTGCATCATTTCCAAGTGTTTGTCATAGCAGGCCTTATCATGTTGCGCTATTGCCTATACCTGTTCGCACTGTGTATCGCCCTGCCCGCGCATGCGGCTATCGATCTGAGCATCGACACCGGTCACAGCGCGCGTATGTGGACCACAACACAACTGCTGTCGCGTCCGGATGCGCAAACAGTGACCATCCCGATCGACGTGGCATTCCGTCGCACCATGCATTACCGCGCTGTACCGCTGTGTGCCCTGCTGCCGGGTCTGGAACATGGCGATCGCCTGCAGTTCGTCGCAAACGACGGTTTCTCCGTCGACATCGCCGCCGATACGATCCTCAATACCGATGGCGCCCAGGCTTGGCTTGCCGTCGAAGATCCACGACATCCTTGGCCCACACTTCCCGACAACAAGGGCGATGCCGGCCCGTTCTACGTCGTGTGGACACATCCTGCTGCCGCCCATATCGGCACCGAGCAATGGCCTTATCAACTTGCACGCATCAAGCGAACGCAGGATGTGGCTATTCGCTTTCCTGCCACGGCGCCTGACACATCGTTGCCGGCAAGCAGCCCGGTCCGTCACGGTTATGCGGTGTTTCAGCGCACGTGTTTTGCCTGCCATACCCTCAATGGCCAGGGTGACGCGCGCATGGGGCCGGATCTCAATATCCCCCACAGCCCGACCGAATATCTGAGCACCGACATGCTGCGCGCCTTCATTCGCAATCCACAATCGCTGCGACGCTGGCCGCAAGGAAAAATGTTCGGTTTCCCCACGCAAGAATCACTCTCTGACGCGGACTTGGACGCGCTCCTGGCTTATCTGCGTTACATGGCACAGCACAAGGTCGCGCCATAAAAGCGCTCAGGGTGTCGCAGTAGTCGCCGTTGGCACGTTCGTGCTCTTTAATAGTTCACGCAACGTGCGCTCACGCTCTGCATTGGGCTCTCGCGCCAGCGCACGCACACGGGCGTAAAACGACGGCCATTGACCGCCTGTCTGCTTGAAGAGTGCCGCGAAAGCCTGCACCCATTGATCGTAGAGACCGAACGGCAACAGGGTTGCATTGTTGATCGGCCGCGCCACCCAGGCGTCATAGCGATGATCGTTCGGCCAATTCTTGTCGCGCCATGCTGCATAACGCAGACGAAAATCGGCAATCTCGCGTTCCTTGTCAGCGCCCATCGCAGAGTCGCCCACGTCGCTTGCATATAGTTTTTTGAGACGCATGCGCAAATCCAAGGCCAACTGAGTGAAGCCGTCATCCATCGCCTGCTCACTATCGTCATCGACCGGTTCGCCACGCGAAGCGTGCCACTCACGCAAACCCTGGTTTTCCACGAACATGGCGTAACTTTCGTTGAAGGCGGTATCGCCTTTTACGTAGATAAGCTGGTGCGCGAGTTCATGGAAAATCGTGCCGACCAATTCGTCGTCATCCCAGCGCATCATGCTGCTGAGAATGGGATCGGCGAACCACCCCAACGTGGAATACGCCGGAACACCACCGACGTACACATCATTGCCTTGTGTACGCAAGCGCTTGGCGCTTTCGCTAGCCTTCTTCTCGTCGAACCAACCGCGATAAGCCACGCAGCCGGCGATCGGAAAACATTGAGGCACCGCGTCCACCGAGAAACGGGGCGTGGCGTAGACATTCCACACCACGTAGGGTCGATGGAGATCGACATAATAGGTGTAGCTTCGGTTATCCGGCAGATCCAGCCGAGCGGAGGCAAACCGACGCGCTTGTTGGGCGAGCTGCAAACGCGTTGCAAGCTTTGGGTTGGTTGCCGGATCAGCAAGAACTTTGTCGACCGAACGCCGCTGTAGCAGCAATGCGCTTTCGCCATGCGTCACGTGGGCGTAGTAGCGAAGATTGGCGCAGGCGGCAAGCACGGCGATCACTACGATGCAGGCGATCAATCGGGCGCCGGGAGCGAGAATGCGGAGCGATGTCATCCCCGCATTCTGACGTAAGACTCAACGGCGGTCAGTGGCCATTGGAATGGCCGCCACCGGAACCATGCGATGCGCCACCGTGGCCGCCGCTCCATCCGCCATGCCCAACCGAGTTGCCATGCCAGTAGTGGCCGCCGCGATACCAGCCGCCGCCGACGATCACACCCGGTCCATAGCAACAACCGTAGTAACCGCCGTAAGACCCGTAATAGCCATACGGGTAACCATAACCATAGTAACCAGGGTAATAGCCGTTATAGACGACAGCGGGACCGCTGCCGTAATAAGCATCTCCCCCATAACCGTTGCCGCGCACATAGCTATAGCCCGGGGCGACGTAGCAACCGGAGAGCGCGCCCATGAGGACTATCAGGACGAGACCGACGAGCAAACGTTTGATGACGGATTTCATGGGTGGGGACTCCATGCTTTGTACGTGGATACGGTACTCCTAAACCGTTGAATAAGCCCTGAGTAGTAAAAACTAAGGGCCGGTTGACGTTTGAACGCCAGCCGACCCTCCAGATATCGCAAACCGCAACGCCGATTTCGATCAGCTTTTCCCGTTCTTGCCTTGATCGCCACGTGCGTGGGCGACATGGTTATGTACCGCGTCGCTGGCAAGGTTCGACGAGTGATTTTGCAACTCGCCATTGTTGGCATGCGGTGCCGATGTCGCACCCGGCCACGTCGGCCCTTGCTTGATCCGTTCTTGCTTGGCCTGCAGCAACGCTTGGATATGCGCGACGGCCTCTTCGGGGCTGATATGAGCCGGCGCGGGTGATGCGGCCGCCACAGCAGTTTCTTTCGATTTCTTCGGCGCAACCGGTTGCTTGCGCGCGACTACCTTCTTGGCAGCCTTTACCGGCGAGCTGGAAGGTGTTGCAGCCTTCGCAGAGGCCGGGCGAGTCGCAATCTTACGAGTTGCCTTCTTTGTCGCCGTTCCTTTTCGGGCGACCTTCTTGGCAGGCGTTTTTTTGACTGTTACCCGACCTGGCGACTTTGAAGACGCCGTCTTACGAGCAGACGTTTTCTTTACCGCTTTCTTCGCGACCTTGCGGCCCACCGCTTTCTTGCCCGCGGCTTTTTTGACGGTTTTCTTGGCAGCCTTGCGAGGGGCCTTCTTCACCGCCTTCTTACTGGCCGCCGCCTTTTTTACGGCTTTTTTTGCTGACGCGGCAGGCTTTCGAGCGGTCTTCTTGGTCGAGCTGGCGCGCTTAGATGCTTTACGAGCCGCGGACTTCTTCGCGGCAGACTTGCGGGTCGTTGCCATGCGTGGGTACTCCGACGGTTATCAGTAATGGTGACATTGGCATCATCAAGATGTATGCGCAATGAGCAAGTGCCAGAAATCACATGCTTGGCTGAGACAGCGCTTGCAGAAACTGCGGCAAGACCGCCGGATCCACCAATACGGTGAATATCACGCCATAAGCCGCACCCCAAAGATGCGCACTGTGATTGATATTGCCCTGCCCGCGCTGATCCATGTAAATGGAATAACCCACGTACAGCACGGCGTAAACGATCGCCGGCAACGGCAGGAACAACACCAGAATCCGCGACCACGGCGCGAGCATGACGTAACCGAACAACACAGCCGACACCGCGCCCGATGCTCCCAGGCTGTGATAGTTGTTATTGCGCCGATTCTTGAGATAGGTGGGCAGGATCGAGATCACCAGTCCGCCCAAGTAAAACAGGCCAAATCCGAAAGCGCCCATCGTCTCGTTAAAAAACGGCTCCATCACACGACCGAAGAAAAACAGGGTCATCATGTTGAACAAAAGATGCATACCGTCCGCATGAATCAGCCCGTACGTGACTAGGCGGTAGTACTCGCGCTTTCGCTCGATGGCAGGCGGCCACAGGATCAGATCGTCGATCAGGCGCCGATTTTTGAACCCCATGAACGAAACAATGCAGGTGGCAGCAAGGATGATAAGGAGCGTAATCGGCATATGACGAATCTGACAATGTTTTGGAATTTCGCCATCTTGACGTTCACGGGCCAAGTTGTCGACGGCTAGAATGCGCGATCAAGCCATACCTGCCTTGCCGTCGAGCCGTATGAACCCGATCCGTTATATGCATTTGGATGTCTTCGCCGCCAGCCCCGGCGGCGGCAATCACCTCGGCGTCGTAACGGATGCACGCGGCTGGAGCGATGCGCAGATGCAGCGCTACGCGCGCTGGACCGACCTGGTGGAAACGACGTTTCTGCTGCCGCCTAGTGATCCCAACGCCAGCTATCGCGTGCGTATCTTCACACCGCAAAAAGAAATCGCCTTTGCCGGTCATCCCAGTGTCGGCAGCGCTCACGCAGTGCTCGAATGCGGACTGGCCGTACCGAAAGACGGATTGCTGTGGCAGGAATGCGGCGCGGGAGTGCTGCCGATCCGCGTGGAAGGTCATGGTCCGCAACGAAGGTTGCTGCTGCAGTCGCCCGGGGCTCGCGTCGTAAAGACCGGCCTGCACGCCCATCCCTCGCTCGCCGCGACACTCAACGGCATCGACCTCGGCGTGCTGCCGCCAGCCTTGGTCGATGGCGGTCGCCGCTGGTGGTTGGCCGAATGCGCCGACGAAGCCAGCCTGCGTGCGTGGCGCCCAGACCATAGCGCGATCGGCGCCTTGGCCGTCGCCAGCGGAAGCATGGGCCTGTGTGCGTTCGCCCGCAGCACGCATCCCGATTACCAGCTGGTGGTGCGCGCATTTCCATCCGGCGTGGGTATCGTCGAGGATCCGGCTTCCGGTGCCGCCAACGGCCTGATTGCTGCGTACCTGTTGCATGCCGAACCCTACGGCTCGCTGGCAACGGGTTATTCCGTGAGCCAGGGTCGCGAGATGGGTCACGACGCACTCCTGATTGCGCATATCGGCGATGGCGCGATTTGGATCGGAGGCCATACCAACACCGTCATCGACGGCACGCTGCACTGGAACGGCGCGTGAGCGAAGCACCCCGCATCTGGGTAGATGCCGATGCTTGCCCGGTGGCGATCAAGGAAATCCTGTTCCGCGCCGCGCAACGCACCCAGGTGCAGGTAACACTGGTGGCGAATCACGCGCTGCGAACACCGCCCTCACCGTACATTCGCAGCATTCAGGTGCCGGGCGGATTCGACGTGGCCGATAACGAAATCGCAGGACAAGTTGCTCCCGGCGATCTGGTCGTAACGCAGGACATTCCATTGGCTGCCGCGGTTATCGACAAAGGTGCGCTGGCTGTGCATCCGCGCGGCGAGCTGTACACGCCGGACACCATCCAACAACGCCTGACCATGCGCAACTTTATGGAGGATCTGCGCAGCTCCGGCGTGGATACTGGCGGTCCTTCTGCGCTGCATCCGCGCGACAAACAAGCCTTCGCCAACCAGCTCGATCGCTGGCTGGCACAACATTCGTTCGTGCAACGCTAGTCTTTCTTGCGCCGATCGAGATTCGCGCGACGCTCGGAAACGCGCGCCAGCGCAGACAAGTCCATCGATTCGGCGCCGTCAGCCATCGCTTCCAACAAGCTATCGCGCAGCACGCCCGCCAAGGGCATCGGCACTTGCGCCGCGTGGCCCGCCTCCTGCGCCAGCATCACGTCTTTCAATCCAAGCGGCAGCGCGAAACCCGGTGGCGTGAAACGCTGCTCGGCTATCGATTTGCCATAGCCTTGATACACCGGCGAGGCAAACAGCGTGCTAGTCATAAGCTCGATGAAATCCGCTGCACTCACGCCGTAAGCACGCGCCAGCACCGAGGCCTCCGCCATGCTCTCGATTGCCGTGACAATCATGAAATTGCCGGCCAGCTTCACCACATTCGCACGCTCGGGCGCATCGCCCATGGACCAAAGTTTGGCGCCCATCAACTCGAGCAGCGGCTTGACCTTCTCGATGGCGCTCGCTTGGCCTGCCACCAAAATGTTGAGTTTCCCCGCCGCCGCCACATCGGGCCGACCAAATACCGGTGCCGCCACATAACCGATGCCGCGCTTGGCGTGCTCCTCGGCCAACTGTTTGGCCAGCGCCACGGAAATCGTGGCGTGATTGACATGCACGATGCCAGGATCCATCGCATCGAGCAGGCCGCCGTCGATGAACACTTCGCGTACCGCCCGATCGTTTGCCAGCATGCTGTGCAATACATCGCCTTGCGCGGCGCGATCGGGCGTGCTCGCCACCTTGGCGCCTAGCGACACCAGTTTCTCCGTGGCCGCGTCCGATCTGTTCCAGACAGTTACCGCATGGCCACCTGCAACCAGATTGCTGGCCATGGCACTGCCCATGGCGCCGAGCCCAATAAAACCTACTTTCATGAGACATCTCCACATCGCCGATGGGTAGTTCATCACGATCGATGTTCAGCGACCGCGAATATTTACACGACCTCGCCCGCTGCACGGCCGGATGCCCACGCCCATTGGAAGTTGTAGCCGCCGAGCCACCCCGTTACGTCGACCACTTCGCCGATGAAATACAAACCCGGCACTATCTTCGATTGCATAGTGCTGGATGAAAGGCCGTCCGTATCCACGCCGCCCAGTGTCACTTCGGCCGTACGGTAGCCTTCCGTACCGCTGGCGACGATCGGCCAGTCGTGCAATAGCGCGCCCATATCGCGCAACTCCGAGTCGCGGTATTGGCGCATCGGTCGGCTTTGCAGCCACAGGTCGCACAGGCGTTGCGCCAAACGCTTGGGCAGCAAGTCGCTTAGCACATTGCGCAACTCCGCCGCCGGTCGCGCCACGCGCTGGCTGACCAGCCATTCGCCGATGTCCTGCGTTGGCGACAGGTCGATTCGCAAATCGTCGCCAGCTTGCCAGTACGACGATATCTGCAGAATCGACGGGCCGCTTATGCCGCGATGCGTAAACAACAAGCCCGCACGAAAGCTGTGCTTGCCGACTTTCGTCTCGGCCATCGGCAACGCGACGCCTGCGAGATCCTGGTAATGCTCTTGATGTTTGCCGCTCAACGTCAGCGGCACAAGGCCGGCCCGGGTCGCCAGTACATTGTGGCCAAACTGGCGCGCCAGCTCATAGCCAAAGCCGGTCGCGCCCATCGTTGGAATCGACAGACCGCCGCTAGCGACGACCAGCGAATCGGCATGAACTTCGCCTTTCGCCGTAAGCACCGTAAAACCTTCGTTCGTCTTGCGGACCTGTCGCACCGTACAACTGGTTTCGATACGAACGTCCGCCGCCGCGGATTCGTCCAGCAACATGCGCACGATCAACTTGGACGATTCATCGCAAAACAGCTGCCCAAGCTCTTTTTCGTGATAAGCAATGCGATGCTTTTCCACCAATGCAATGAAATCTGCCGGGGTGTAGCGGGCCAGCGCCGACTTGGCGAAATGCGGATTGGTCGACAAGTATTGAGCCGGAGTCACGCCCAGGTTGGTGAAATTGCAACGACCGCCGCCGGACATCAGGATCTTCTTGCCGACCTTGTTGGCATGGTCCAGTACCAGCACGTGCCTTCCACGCTGACCGGCCGTGATGGCGCACATCAGGCCTGCGGCACCGGCACCGATAACCAGGACATCCACTTTCACGCGATCACCGTTATCTTGCCTGCCGAACTGTCCATGCCTGCATTATCCAACAGATGCTTGGCTTACACTTATCGCCTAGCCCGCCACGGACCCTCGCCATGCCCTCCTTCGATGTCGTTTCCGAAGTCGACAAACACGAACTGACCAACGCGGTCGACCAGGCCAATCGCGAACTGTCCACGCGCTTCGACTTCAAAGGCACCGATGCGAAGTTCGAGCTGGATAAATTTGTGATCTCGCAGAGTGCGCCCAGCGAATTCCAGCTGCAGCAGATGCTGGATATCCTGCGCGGCCGTCTCGCCTCGCGGAAAATCGACACCCGCGCGCTGGATATCGCCGATCCCGAGGTGAACCTCGCAGGCGCGCGACAGAAGATCACGGTGAAGCAAGGTATCGAACAACCGGTCGCCAAGAAGCTGGTAGCCGCGCTGAAGGAAGCCAAGCTGAAGGTGGAAGCACAGATCAACGGCGACAAGCTGCGTGTAACAGGCAAGAAGCGCGACGATTTGCAGCTTGCTATGGCGCTGCTGCGCAAGACCGACGTGGAATTGCCCCTGCAATTCGACAATTTTCGCGATTAAGCATCGCCTCGGCTATGCAAGCCCCGCGGCGATATTCACGCTGATGGCGATGATGAATACGTTGAAGAAGAAAGCAACCACACTGTGCAATAGCGCAGTGCGGCGCAACGTGTGGCTGGTGATCTGCACGTCCGATACCTGAAAGCACATACCGATCACGAAAGCGAAATACACAAAATCCCAGTAGTCCGGCTGTTTGGTCCCCGGAAATTCAAGCCCTTCGTGCTGCTTGCCAAAATCGCCGTAATAACCGTGTGCGTAATGCAGGGCGTACATGGAGTTCATGAATAGCCATGACAGTATGATGCTGAGCGCGGCCATGCACATGGATATGGCGCCGCCGCCCTTCGCCGCGTGCAACTCGGTGGTCAAAGCCACCAGCACCACGGAAGACAGCGCCACGGCAATCCAAAGCGTACCGCGACGCCCGGTATCCTGTGCATGCGCGTGACGACACATATGCTCGGCATTCGCGCGCTGGAACATGCGTGTGAGCATGCTGAGATAGATCAACGCGCCGAGATCGAAGCTGAGCAGTAGCGCCGTGGCGGGCTTCACACCGGACATCGTCAGCACGATGCACGCGATCACAAAGATCACGCTGGAAAGCGCCAACCATGGCCGCGCACGCACAAAGCGTACGGGCGCCCAGCGGCGTCGCGCCGTTCGCGTCACAGACTTACTTTCAATGGGCGCGGCCATATGTCCCCTTTCGATGGCATGGTGTTGCGTGATTCATGCGCGCAGGTCCGAATATTCCGGATGCCGCTCGATCCAGATGCGTGCGTAGCTGCATGCCGGCACCACTTTCCAACCCTCGCTTCGCGCGGTCTCGAAGGCCGCGCGCACCAGCTCGCCCGCAATGCCGCGGCCGCCTACTTCGTCGGGCACTCCGGTGTGCGTGATGGTCATGATCCGATCCTGTAGCTGGTAATCGAGTTCGCAGGTGAATCCATCGACCGTCGTTTCGAAACGATGCGCCGTGCTCAAGTGACGGATATCGTGGCTCATGATGCTTTCCAGTGCGCCGTGAAAGACGTAAGCATAGAACGACCCGCGCATCCTCGCAGCGCATTCGTTTCAAAAAAATCAGCCATCAAGCCGCCGCCTGCGCTGCTTGCCGCTCTCTGCGTTGGCGCACCGCATCGGCCAGCCGCTGCAGCACTTGCACCGAGGTATCCCAGCCGATGCAGCCATCGGTAATGCTTTGTCCGTAGGTCAACGCACAACCCGGCACCAGGTCCTGCCGGCCGGCTACCAAGTGACTTTCCACCATCACACCGTGAATACGCATCTCGCCGGCTTCCAGCTGGTTGGCGATATCGGCGATGACGTGCGGCTGGTTATCCGGTTGCTTGCCACTGTTGGCGTGGCTGGCATCGATCATCAGGCGCTCGCTCAGGCCTGCCTTGGCCAAGGCGCTGCATGCACCGGCCACGTTCGCCGCGTCGTAGTTGGGTAATTTGCCGCCGCGCAGGATCACATGGCAATCCTCGTTGCCACGCGTAGCGGCAATGGCGGTATGACCGCGCTTGGTCACGGCCATGAAATGGTGCGGCTGGGTCGCCGCCAGCACGGCATCCACGGCGATTTTGATGTTTCCGTCGGTGCCGTTCTTGAACCCCACGGGGCAGGACAAACCCGAAGCGAGCTCGCGATGCGACTGGCTTTCCGTAGTCCGCGCGCCAATGGCACCCCACGCCACCAGATCGGCGATGTACTGCGGTGTGATCAGGTCCAGGAACTCGCAGCCGGCCGGCAGACCCAGCGCGTTGATATCGCACAACAAGCGGCGCGCCAAATGCAGTCCTTTGTCGATGTGGTAGCTCTCGTCGAGATCCGGATCGTTGATCAGGCCCTTCCAACCCACCGTCGTGCGTGGCTTTTCGAAATACACCCGCATGACGATTTCCAGCGCATCGGTGTGCCGTTCACGCTCGGCGACCAGGCGCCGGGCGTATTCCAGCGCCGCATCCGTATCGTGAATCGAACAGGGCCCAATCACGACGGCAAGGCGATCGTCCTGGCCATGCAGGATGCTATGCAACGCCCGGCGCGAGGCCGCGACGGTGGCGATGACTTCCTCGCTGGGTGGGCAATCCCGCATCACGTCGGCGGGGGTGGCAAGTTCTTTGATCTCGCGAATGCGTAGATCGTCGGTAAGGCTGGTCACGGGAAACTCCTTCTTGTCTGGATCCCCGGCGACCAACAAAAAAGCCGCCAGGGTGGCTGGCGGCTTTTGAGGAAAGTGGGTGATCTTGTTTAGTTACGATCGCGCACCATGCTCCGCCGCCGGCTTCGGATAGCCATAAAACCAAAAGTAATAGCGGCGGGAGGCGAGGATCATCGTGACAAGTGATACCACATCACAACGCGGATGCAAACTACTGCGGTGACCTCGGCAATGCGTTAACGTCCCGCGGCGCATTTAACTTTCGGAGTTGTCCCATGTACCGCCCGCTCGCCATCCTTGCCACCGCCCTGCTCGCTCTAAGTGCCCTAGGTCCGCGTCCGGCGCACGCTGACGACGTCCAGCAGATCGTCATCACCGACCAGAAAGTCGGTACCGGCGCTCAGGCGCGCGACGATACCGAAGTGCGCATCAACTACATCGGCTGGCTGTACGACGCAAAAGCTCCCGATCATCATGGCGCAAAGTTCGACAGCTCCTACGACAGCGGCCGCCCGCTCAGCTTTACCTTGGGCGCTGATGAGGTCGTGCCAGGGATGGAGACAGCTGTCAGAGGCATGCGCGTTGGCGGCAAGCGCACGGTCATCATCCCTTCCAGTTTGGGTTACGGCCACCGCGGGGCGGGCAGCGACATTCCACCCAATAGCGCGCTTGTGTTCGAGATCGAGCTACTCAGAGTACGCTGAACCCTCTCGCCCGCTTTAAGCGGGGTGGTTGTGCAATCTCCCAGCATTTAGGCCATGATGGCCGGGCATTAACGTCGTACGTCCACCGCCGCACCGAAGCTGGAGGATTGCCCGATGAAACGAATGCTGTGGTCCATCACGGCCGCCTTGATGTTGATGATTCCCGCGATGGCGTTCGCCGCGGACGGTTACACCACCGGCAACGTCAACATGCGTGCCGGTCCCGATCCGGATTACCCGCTCATTCTCACCCTCGGCACGGGTACGCCGGTATCCATCCAGGGTTGCACCACTGGATGGGACTGGTGCGATGTCATCGCCGGGGGCAACCGCGGCTGGGTCGCAGGAACCTACCTGCAATACAGCTACAACAATCAGCCAGTGATTGTGACCGAGTACGGTTCGCAAATCGGCATTCCCATTGTCTCGTTCGTGATTGGCACGTACTGGGGTCGTTATTACACCGGTCGGCCGTTCTATCGCGATCGTTCCCGCTGGTATTCGCGCCCCATTCCGAGCCGGCCGCCCCCGCGACCAAGACCGCCGATTCGGCCGCCAGGTGGCAATCGTCCGCAACCACCGGGAGGCGGTCATCGGCCACCGCCGCCGGGTGGTAACCGGCCAAAGCCGCCGGGTGGGAATCGCCCGCAGCCGCCTGGGGGAGGTAATCGTCCTCAACCGCCTGGCGGCAATCGGCCACAGCCTCCCGGTGGCGGTAATCGTCCTCAACCGCCTGGTGGCAATCGGCCGCAGCCACCCGGGGGCGGCAATCGGCCCGCTCAAAACACCCGGCCCGCGCCGCGCCCCAATCCCCAGAAGGGGAATAACGACAACAAGGACAACAAAGGCAACTGAGTATTCAACTCGGCACGCCTGATTGCCTATATAGCGGCCTCGACTCCTTGTGGATCGAGGCCGCTGTCTTTCTGCCTCTCACCTTAAGAACTGCAGGAAAGCATCGAACAACCTGCACGGGATTTCGCCCATTCGGGCCGTTTCTGTGCGAAATGCTCATGTCCTGGCTGTTCGTCGTAAGGGCGGCGTAGGACGTCGAGCAACGTATGGATACCTTCGTAATCGCCCTGGGTCGCGCGGTCGATAGCCTCTTGCGCCAGGTAATTGCGTAGTACATAACAGGGATTGGCGGCATGCATCTGCTGTCGGCGTTGCTCTGCTGTCAGCGGATCTTCGCGCAGCCGCGCGGCATAGTCGTTTAGCCAATGGAGAAAATCGGGTCCCGCGGCATCTCGTTTTGCGTCGTCGTAAAACGCATGTCGCAACGAAGCCCATTGGGGCACATTCGAATCCATATTGCCCAGTGCGCGGAAAAACAGCGTCATGTCGACTTCGGCTTGCTGCATGTATTGCTGCAGCGTGTTCATGCGCGCCAAATCATCGTCGCGACATTCCGCCAAGCCAAGCTTGCTCGCTACGTTGTGCCTATTCTGTAACGCGTATTCGGCGGCGTAGCGATCCAGTCCTGTTTGCAATGGCGCGACATCCTCAAACAGGGGCGCCAGCGCCGCTGCAAGCCGACTCAAGTTCCACCACGCCACATTCGGTTGCTGACCGAAACGATAGCGACGACGCATCGCATCCGTGGTATTGGGCGTCCAGTCCAGATCGAAATTATCGATCCAGCCATAGGGACCGTAATCAATGGTGAGACCGAGAATTGACATGTTGTCGGTATTCATCACGCCATGCACGAAACCTACCCGCATCCAATGCGCTACCGTTCGCGCCGTGCTTGCGCATACCTCGCTGAACCAATCGCCGTAGCGCGTTTCGTCGGTGCCGGCGAGTTCAGGGAAATCCCGCCGTATCGTAAAATCGACGAGCTGACGCAGCAGCGCGATGTCACCACGCGACGCGGGCAATTCGAAGTGCCCGAAGCGAATGAACGATGGCGCGACACGGCAAACAATCGCACCAGGCTCATCTTGCGGATGACCGTCATAGAACATGTCGCGCTCGACTGTCTCACCCGTCACTACCAAGCTCAACGCGCGCGTGGTGGGAACACCCAGGTGATGCATGGCTTCGCTACAGAGGAATTCACGAATCGACGAGCGCAGGACGGCGCGGCCATCCGCGCCGCGCGAGTATGGGGTGGCGCCGGCACCTTTCAGCTGAAGTTCCAGCCGCTCGCCATTGCCGGTCAGCACTTCGCCCAGTGAAATGGCCCGCCCGTCGCCCAGTTGTCCCGCCCAGGCCCCGAACTGGTGTCCTCCGTAGTTGGACGCCCAAGGTTGCATACCTCCCAGCAACCCGTTTCCGCCCAATACGTGGGCAAAGAACGGGCTGGCGACGTCGGCTTCGGTCAGGCCAAGGGCGGCGGCCACTTCCCGGGACCAGGCGATGGTGCGCGGCGCAGCCACCGGACTGGGATCGACGCGGGAATACAACGCGCCTTGCACCAGGCGAGTCCCTCGGCCGTGATCAGGATCGCCCGGTAGATCGCGGATGAAGGCGTTATCAAACTGGAGCGGAGTCAAGGACATGGTTAGCGATATCCGGGCGGCGACAGCCTGCCGCAAGGTGGCGTGCAAAAATAACGAAATAGTGCTTCACGTTACCTATACATTCACAATAAAACCTTGCTAAAGTCGGCTCGCGGCTGCACAGGGGCAGTCGATGGAGTGAACAAATGCACATGCTTCTCGCTCGTTCCGCCATAGTGCGCGGAATGCAGCTGGTAGCAGGGATGCTCTCAGTCGTAGCAGTACAGGACGTCAGATCCGAACGAGACCTCGCCTCGGAGTTCAAGCTAGTCTCCTGGACGTCCCAGGCACATTCGCGTCGTGAAGACGAACTGGCACGAAGTCGTCAGACGTCTACCAGATCGTAAGGTCTTTGCCGGCAAGTCTTCACAGCGTTGCTGGCTCAAAGAGTCGCGCCACATCATTCGCATCGAGTTGGCGCCACGCACCCGCCTGCAATCCGTCTAACTGCAAACGGCCAACGGCCGTGCGTTGCAGTGTTTCGACGTGATTACCCGTGGCAGCAAACATTCTGCGCACCTGGTGGTAACGGCCTTCGGTGATACACAACCGCACGTGTCGGGGTGTCAGCACCTCCAGCTTGGCTGGCAGCAACGGTGTGGTTTCCGACTCCAGCATGAGGGTCCCACTGGCGAACAATGCCTGTTCGTCACCGCGCAAATCCTGCGCCAACGTTGCTTCATACATTTTAGCGACTTCGGCACGCGGTGAAATAATCCGATGCAACAGTGCCCCATCATCCGTAAACAACAACAAGCCTGACGTGTCGCGATCAAGTCTTCCGACCGTGGATAAGGCAGGATCGCGCACGCGATAGCGCGGCGGCAGCAAGTCGTAGACCACGCGTCCTTTATCTTTGCGCGAACAAGTCACGCCCAACGGCTTGTGCATCATCAGCACCAGGCCCGTCGGTGGATCAAGCGGCTCACCGTCGATGCGGATGTGCGCGTGCTCGACCTTATCGTCCGCGTACAACACTTCGCCGTCGGGATCGGTGATGCGCCCTTCGCGAAACATCCATGCGACCTCTTTGCGGCTACCGTAGCCGAGATTCGCAATCAGCCTGACCAATCTCATCCGCGCACACCTCTTGCTTCGATCACTTTGAATCCGTCTTGCGTTACCACCGTGCGAACCTGTTCGAAATGCGCGGCCAGTGTCGACTCGTACGGAAGATGACGATTGGCCACCAGCCATAGTCGTCCTTGTGGAACGAGAGCGCTCGACGCGCGTGCAATAAAAGCACGGCCGAGATCGGGCAAATCCGCCTTGCCCTGATGGAACGGCGGATTGCTGACGATCGCATCGTAACGGCCGTCAATGCCTGTAGTGACATCGTGCCAGTGCACGTCGAACGTGAACTCGCGCCCGCTTTCATGCATGGCGCGTTCTATATTGCGTCGCGCAGGCTCCAATGCACGAGCTTCGGCTTCGTAAAGATCGATCGCTGTGACATGCGGACAGCGCGCGGCAACATTCGCCGCGAGATAACCATATCCCGCACCCAAGTCGGCAACGCGGCCATGCAAATCATCAGGCAGATGCGCAGCCAGGAGCGCAGAAGCCGCATCCACACGATCCCACGCGAACAAACCGGGACGACTCAGGTAGCCCGCCGCATTGATCTGCGGCGCATCAAGTGCGAGCCACGACTCTTGCAGGGATCGATCGCACGATGACGCCTGTGAAACACCCCAAAACACGCGGCATTTGTGCTTCGAAAGATGGCTCACCGATCCGAGTAACGCAGTAAGGTCGGACTGCGCGGATTTCGCACCCTCGGCGTTGGGAACGCAAGCCACTACGATGCCGCCACCTTCAGCGTGATGCGCCGCACGCGCAAACAAGGCGCGCGCCTCCTCCCGTTGCCGCGGCGGCAATACCAGCACCCGCGCAAATCGTGCCTCCGGTGCTGCCTCGCCCACAGTGAAACCATCGCGCATCAGTGCGTCGGCAAACGGTTTGAAACTCTGCTCGCACAACCAGCCGGACTGCGCGAGTTCGCGCAGCCGATAGCCATTCCGTGCGCGCAAAAACAACACGCTTCCGTCGCCCGGCAAGCGCAAGCGGCCATCCGAAAAAGGCAGAAACAGGGCATCCAGCACCGCATCGGGCGTGGACGCATGGATACCGACCATCGTCAAGCAGATGCACCCGGTGAATGGACCGCGTCTATTGTACGCGGCCCAACCCCAGACCTATGCAACACCACATCGATGAGGAAAGCGGTGGCCATAGCGGCCACCGCAGTAACTTCCATCAGCTCTTCTGGCCAGTGCGGCTAATCCAGCGATACATGGCAAAAGTGACCGCCGCAAACGCAATACCGCCGATCCAGATCGACGCGTTTTGAAAACTGTCACCGACCAAGGCCAGTGGCGCGGGCTTGCCGGAGAACACCACGATAGCCGCGACGACCACGCCGATGATGCTCTCGCCCACAATCAAACCCGAAGCCAGCAAGACGCCAAGCTGCTTGGTTGCTTCGGCCTTGGGCGTACGATCGGCACGCTTGTCGAAATACCAGCCGACGATAGCGCCCACCACAATCATCAAGGTCGTCGACGTGGGAAGGTAAATACCCAGGCCCACGGCCAGCGGCGGCAAACGTATCGACTTGGTGGTGCGGCCAAGAACGGCATCGAGCAGGATGATGCCCACGCCGATCACCGCGCCCGTAATGATCAGGCTCCAATCGATATTGTTCTGGATCACGCCCTGCGCCAGCGCGGAGATCAAGCCTGCCTGCGGCGCAGGCAATGCATGCGCCGGGTCGACGCCCGGCGCACCGAGGAACCCGTACGCCTTATTAAGCAGGTCCAACACTGGAGGGATGACCACGGCGCCCGCAATCACGCCAATCACCAGCGCCACCTGCTGCCGCCACGGCGTGGCGTCCACCAACTGGCCAGTCTTGAGATCCTGCAGGTTGTTGTTGGCAATGGCGGCCACCGCGAACACCACCGACGTGATGAACAGTGCGAACGCCACCAACGCTTTGCCCGAATCGGCCGGCAAATCGGACTTCACGCCCGCCACCAACAGCAGCGCGGCAATGATCACGACCAGAATGCCGATACCCGAGAGCGGACTGTTGGACGAACCGATCAGCCCGGCCATGTAGCCGCACACGGTCGACACCAGGAAGCTGAGAATCAGCACGAACAACACGCCGCCGATCACCAGCAACGCGGTATGCGAACCCAAGCCGCTGACGATGCTGAAGTGCCCCAGCAACCAAGCAATCGGCAGCATGCAGATCAATACGATCAAGCCGACGATACCAATCGGTATGTCCTGCTCGGTGCGCGGCAAGGTGTCGCCCTTACCCGCCTTGCGGACACGCGAAGCGGCCATCGCCGAACTCAAGCCGCTGACCACGGGCTTGACCAGTTTGGCCAGCGTCCAGATCGCCGCCACGCCAATGGTGCCGGCGCCCACGAAGCGCACGTAATGGCTCCAGGCGCCTTGCGCCACGTCCGCCACGTCGCCGGCCACTGGATGCAACATGGTGAAGTGCGGCACCGCCCAGCCCCAGCCGATAAACGCGCCGAGCAGCATCGCAATGCCTACCCACAAACCGACCAAATGGCCGACTGCGAACAACGCGAAGGACAGGCTGAAATCGTAGCCGCTGGCAGCACCGCGATCGCCGATACGAAAATACTGTGCGACGTCGCTGGCAAAAATCTTGGTCTCCACGACGATGTAGAACACCGCCGAGACGACCGAACCGACAACCACAGCCATCAATCCGCTGCTACCGCCTTCGACCGCCGCCGAATCGGACGCGTTTACGACTTCGCCCGAGCCGACCTTCAGCACTTCGGCGCAAGCAACGCCTTCGGGATAGGGCAGATCGGAATCAGTCACCAGCGCGCGGCGCAGCGGGATGGTGTACATCACGCCCAGAATGCCGCCCGCGGCGCAGATGCCGAACGACATCCAGAATGGGAAACCCGTCCACCAGCCGACAATGATCAGGCCCGGCAGTACGAAGATGATCGACGAGAGCGTGCCGGCCGCCGAAGCGACCGTTTGCACGATGTTGTTTTCCTGGATCGTCGCGTTCTTCATCGCGCGCAGGATGGCCATCGAGATCACCGCCGCCGGAATCGACGTGGCAAACGTCAGGCCGGCCTTCAGCCCGAAGAACACGTTGGCCGCCGTGAACACGAGCGTGATCACGACGCCGATGATCAGGCCTCGGAGTGTGAGTTCGGCGCGCGGTGCGGCGCCAGGTCCAGGTACTGCATTCACGGGCGGTCTCCCCAAACTGTCCAGCTAACAAGATAGCGTGGATCGCTGGGCCGATGTTGTTCGGCATGCCCGGATCGGCGTAGGCGCCCGCTCTGGGGCGCCTAGCATGTGCACATTTTAGTGTGCCTTAGTGTGCCGAATGCGTGAGCTTGTGCAGATCCCCACGCAGTTGGCCGGCGATGTCGCCAGAGCCGTCGGCCAGCAGCTTCGGGAGTGCCTGCGCATAGGCTTCATCACCCGCCCCGCTTGCCACGGCCGTCGACACTTCCGCCTTGTAATCGTGGTTGGTGTCCAACCCACGCGACCACACGGCACAGTGCAGACCCAGATTCATCGCCACGCTGCCAGGGGCCTTGTCCTCATCCACATGCATCGTGGTCGTCAGCGAGGTGCATGTGACGACGAGGTCCTGGAAATAGTCGGCTTGTAACTGTTCACCGAGCTGGGATTGAACAGCCGCCGATAAGTCCGGCGACGGTTCCAGGATCACTTTGTGATCGAGGCCGCGCACCTCCAGCTTGCCCGTACCGCCAGCCACGGTCAGCCACGGTGCGGCACCCGGCCTCACTAAATTACCGATTGGAGCCGGTGTGTGGACGTCTTGCCCGCCGCACGCGCCAAGCAGCGCCACGGCGGCGCTGATTACCAGAAAGCGTTTGATCATTGGATTCCCCCTACCGAACAAGGTTGAATCTAATGCAGTGCACCAAGACGTTCAACGTCCAGAGGCCGGCGGTGCGACACAGGCCGCACCCATGCCTTTGGGCACAGTGCGCCGGGGCCATGCTTGGTTAGGCTTGCATTTCGTATGTCCTGAGGAAACGTCGTGCGCAAGATTCTGCAATCCGCCCTGATCGTCGCTTTGATTGTCGCTGCCTGTCCACCTGCGCATGCCAGCGACGGCGCCAAGACTGCTCCCACCCAGGATGCCCCCAATCCCGATGGATTCCATTTGCCCCCGTTTCCGGCCGATGCACATGTCAGTCAGTCGGCCGAGGTTGACGGTCGCGCGCTGAAATACACCGTTACTGTCGGCATGCTGCCGGTGCGCGACGACAAGGGTGACGTCACCGGCCAGGTGGTTTTCACCGCATACACGATACCCGGCAAAGATCGTCCGATCACCTTCGCGCTTAACGGCGGCCCGGGCGCGTCCTCGGTGTATCTCAACTTCGGTGCCATCGGCCCGAAGCGCGTGAATTTCGGCGTGGATGGCGACAATCCTTCCGATCCGGCCGTGCTGCACGACAACCCCGGCACGTGGCTTGGTTTTACCGACCTAGTCTTCATCGATCCGATCGGCACGGGCTACAGCCGTGCGCTGGTATCGGACGAGAAGGCCACCAAACTGTTCTATAGCACCGACAACGACATCAAATATCTCTCGCGCATCGTTTACGACTGGCTGGTGAAAAACGGTCGCATGGAATCGCGCAAGTATTTGGTGGGCGAAAGCTATGGCGGCTTTCGCGGCCCGCGCATCACCGAATACCTGCAGACGCAGCTCGGCGTGGCGATGAATGGTGTGGTGCTGCTTTCGCCGTACCTCGATGCAGCCTCTTCCGATGACGAGAACGTATCGCCGCTGCCATGGATGCTTACCCTGCCTTCCATCGCCGCTGCGCGCCTTGAGCGCGAACATCGGCTTACGCCCGAGGCCATGGCACCGATCATCGAGTACACGCGCGGCGACTACGCCACGACCCTGATGAAGGGCCGCGCCGACCCCGCCGCCACCGATGTGATGATTCAGAAGGTCACTGCGCTGACCGGTCTGGATCCCGTGTTCGTCAAACGCTCCGGCGGCCGTCTCGAAACGCAGGCTTATCTGCGCGAGGTGTATCGCGCCGAGGGCAAGCTGGGCAGCCGCTACGATTCCAACGTCACGGCGTGGGATCCCTTCCCCTATGCACCGCACCAAGTCGGCGGGGACCCGATCCTCAATGGCATCGTCGCGCCGACCACCACCGCCATGGTCAATTTCGTCACCCAGACCGTCGGCTGGAAATACGACGGTCGCTACAATGCACTCAGCTACGACGTAAACAACCTCTGGCACGAGGACGACGACGCCAATAAGGGGGCGGTCAGCCAATTGCGTCAGGCGGTGGCCAACGATCCCCATTTGCGCGTGTTGATCGCACATGGCTGGGACGACCTGTCCTGCCCGTTCATGGCCTCGGTGCTGATCGTCGACCAGATTCCCGAGATGGGCGATCCCACCCGTGTGCAGGTGAAGGAATATCCCGGCGGCCACATGTTCTATGCACGCCCCGCTAGCCAGGCGGCGTTGCTGCAAGACGTGAAAACGGTCTACGGCGCGCGCTGATCGGTAGGATCCGGCGCTGCGGAAAGCGACGCCGGATCCACACCTGGATGACGTATGCGCCAAGCTGACAACGCCTCGCGATAGTGTTGGCGTGCTTCCTCGTAAAAATCAAAGATGCATGGATCGCAACCGTTGCCGCAGCAATCCCCCGGATCAGGTTCGAGCGGAGGACGTGGCGGCGGATCGTCGCGCAGGACAGTGTCGTTGGGAATGGGCGTGTCGTCGTTCATAAGCAAAGAGAACCCTTCACAATCACCATGGCAGCCAACCATGCCAACTTCAAGCATCGGGTAGCCGATGGGGTTAACCATTGTGGGCACAAGCATGGCCTGCGAAGATCGAAAATCCTTTACCCCCGAGGCACCTCGATGCGTAGCGTTTCTTTCCGTCATCCGTATTACATGATTGCCGGCGCCGCCCTGGCGCTGCTTGCGACGAGCGGCTGTGCGTGGGCGCAAGAATCGCCCTCTTCCTACCGGATCGTGGGCTATGCCGGCGGCTGGAATCCTGCGCAAACCAAAGACGCCGGCAAAATCGACACGCTGATCTTTGCCTTCGCAGGGTTGAAAAACGGCAGCGTGGTCCTCGACGAGAATGATGCGAAACGCTTACATGATCTGTTGGCGTTGAAGTCGAACAATCCTAAGCTCCATGTCGACATCTCGGTCGGTGGATGGACCGTGGGCGGTTTCTCCGAAGCGGCCAGTACGCCGGCGGGACGACAGCAGTTTGCCGATAGCGCGGCACAACTGATTGCCGCGCAACATGCCGATGGCCTCGATGTGGACTGGGAATATCCCGGCCATCACGAATCGGGCATTCATTCCAGTCCGCAAGACAAAGCTAATTTCACGTTGTTACTGAAGGCTATCCGCACCAGTCTTGATCGCGTTGGCGCCATGAACAGCCGAACCGGAGCAAATCACTACACGCTCAGCATAGCCATCGCCGATGGTCCGTTCGTCAGCGATATCGATATTGCCGCAATCAATCCTTACTTGGATTGGTTCAATCTGATGACGTACGACTTCGTCAACGCCAACACATCGACCACCGGGCACCACACCGGTTTGCACGCATCCGCACTTATCGCCGGCGATGGCCGCACCACCGATCGTGCCGTCGAGCAGTTTCTCGCTGCCGGCGTAGCGCCCCGCAAACTCGTGATCGGCGCTGCGCTCTATGGCCGCGAGTTTGCCGAGGTAAAACCCGATCACCATGGTCTCTATCAGACGTACGGCCACTTTCAGGGCAGTCACAATTGGCCGGAACTGAAACAGGACTACATCAACAAGCAAGGTTACGTGCGTTATTGGGATACCGCCGCGCAGGCTCCATGGCTGTGGAACGCGCAAACACGCCGCTTCATCAGCTATGACGACCCCCAGTCGATTGCGGCCAAAGCAGCCTACGTCAAGGCGCAACATCTTGGCGGCATCATGTATTGGGAACAGACACTCGATCCCAGCGATGAGTTGCTCAATGACATGTGGCGCGGGCTGCGTTAAACGCACACCCGCGCCTGCCATGCATCAGTTCGGCTTGCGGAACCGATACATGAATTGATCGGTATGCCCGCGAATGGACGAATCGAACACCTTGATGGTGTGCGGATCGTTCGGATTGCGCAGCACCGTACTCTCGCCTGCAAACACGAAGCCAGCCGACTCGACCTGCTTCTTCACAATCGCAGGATCGATACGATGCAAGGTGTCGGTGTCAGCCATGCCGGAGCCAGCCGGTGCGACGTGATCGATCACGACGAATAGACCGCCGGGCTTCAGTGCTGCATAAACTTGTTTGTCGAAGGCGACCGGATCGACCTTACCCATGAAGGTGTCTGGATAGTCGTGATAGTTCTGCGACGTGAAAACCAGGTCCACCGACTCCGGCACGGTCAGCTGCGCCGCAGCTTGTTTGAGCACGGACACATTCGCGTAGTGCGAATCGGCGGCAAGTTTGTCGGATCCGGCGACGTCGTCCACATCTTCTTTGGCGTATTCATTCGGCCATAGCGCATAAACGTGGCCCTGCTGACCCACGATACCGCTGAACACGCGCGTGAAGTAACCGCTGCCCGGAATCAATTCCAGCACTTTCTGCCCCGGTTTCACTTCGCTGAAAACCATGACATCGGTGATCTTGCGCCGCGCATCGGCGCTGACATCTTGACTGCGTGCGGGATCGTTGACCGCCGCACTGACATAGGGCGGCACGTAGTGCACAGCTTTCATGTGATTCATCTGCGGTGTTTGCGCCAGGGTTGCCCCTGAGGCGATCAATGCCGCTAGCAAAGCTACGGATAACGAACGCATGACGATCTCCTGATTGGGATTGAGCCGCCGCGTGATTGTGCGCTCGCCAAACCAGGCCGCCTACCTGACCTTTGGCCCATATGTCCTGACATTCCCCGGAGGAATGGGTCTGCATAACACGACATGCATCGCAAGGCCTATATCGATAAGGGCCAGGTACCCAACAACTGGTAATGCCCCTTCCCCACCACGTTGTGAATCAGCACGATCTTGTCGATCTGCCAGGTTATCGGCTCGACGAGTGTTGTAGCCGGCAATTCACGACGCGCGTAGGCCAGGGTGATATGCGGTGTGTATTGCCGTTCGAGATGTCGATGCAGGCCTGCATGAGCGAGCGCCGTATTGAGATCTCGCCATAGCAACAACAGTGGATCGGGTACGAAGGTGCCTCGCAGCACGCAAGGCGGCTCGCGACCACGAAAACTGGCTGCGTAGTCAAGCGTCCAGGCAAACGGCGAAGCGTGCAGGCGATCTGCCGCCGAGCTCGCCTTCTCCACGACATCCCCAGGCAACGCAGGATAATCGCCGAGAAAATTCAAAGTGGCGTGATAACGCTCCGGTTTAACCCAACGCGCGTGCAGCACTGGATGCTGCTGTTGCACCTGTGCAGCGGCTTGGCCGATAGCGTGACGCGCACGCTCATCCGGCATCAGCGCAAAAAACACGCGATGCGTTTCGGCGTGTGACGTGGGCTGCTGCCCGAAAAGCTCAGTTTGGGCGGCCATGGTTGGGGTCACGCGAACGAACAGGACGAAAAGCGTACTCCATTCCCAGTGAATCAGTTAATCCGCTTCGCGCAAAAACACCGGCAGATCCGTTGTCGGCGGAGAGGTGGCCATGCCATACATCATCATTGCGATATGCCCGCGATGATACGTCGCGTGATTGACCACGTGCAGCAGGATATCGCCGCGACGCATCGCACCCTGGCCGCCACCGATGAAGGTGAAATGGATTGTTTCATCGCATGCCCGCGCGTCCAGCGTTTTCGCGAAATGGATGTACCAGTCATCGATGTTCGCTTGCGCATCACGAAGGACGTCGAATGCAGGACAATCGTCGGGATTACGACTAGTGAAGCCGTGAGGCACCCCCTCAAGGTGCGCCTGCCAAACCCGGTCCATGCAATACACATGGTGGAGCGTGCGCAAGAGGCTGCCGAATACGATCGGTTGCTCGCGAGCCAAAGCCGATTCCGGCATAGCAGCCAGTGACTGGTATAGCAGCCGATCGGCCCACTCCCGGTAGCGCGTAAGCATCTGGATATGCTGAGCGTGCGACATGCGCCTGCCTTATGGAAACGAGATGCCATCTTAACCGCAGGCCGAAGATGCGGCGCGCACGAAACCTCGGTCAACGCAAGGCACGATCAGGGATAGGCGATAAATTTCGTTCATCTGCTATTTGGCTTGCATGAAAGCCCAAACAGCACAACGCCTTGCAGCAACCAGGCAATCATCTACGCAATCTGTCCGCTGAACACCGATGAACTTGTCAGCAATTTCCGGTATGCCGTCGAAAGTTTTCTCGCGTTTTCTACTGTACGGTGCACGCCCAGGAGGAAACACCATGCAAACCATCCGTTCCACGCAATATTTTTCGGCGCGACGCACCTGGCTAGTGCGCGCGGCAGCCGGTTTGATCGCTGCCGTCGCTGCGCTGGCGGCGCTTCCGCAGAAAGCCCATGCCGGCGTTTTCATCGGCGTAGGTGTTTCAGTCGGCTTTCCGCCGCCGGTACTACCGGTTTATGTTCAGCCCCCGATTCCCGCTGCTGGCTATATCTGGACACCGGGTTTTTGGGCGTGGAATGGCGATGGTTACTACTGGGTGCCCGGTACGTGGGTGCTTGCTCCGTACTATGGCGCACTCTGGACGCCGGGCTACTGGGGCTGGAGCGGTGGCGTTTACCTCTTCCACGCCGGTTACTGGGGACGCCATGTCGGCTTCTACGGCGGCGTGAACTACGGCTACGGCTATGGCGGTAGCGGCTACGTAGGAGGTCACTGGGGCTCTGGCGGCTTCTACTACAACCGATCCGTCAACCAGTTCGGCGGCGTGCACGTCACCAATGTCTACAACCAGACCGTCGTGAACAATACCTACGTAAGCCGCACCAGCTACAACGGTGGTCAAGGTGGTTTGACGGCTCGAGTCTCGCCACAAGAGGCCGCGTTTGCGCGTGAGCAACACGTTGGACCGGTTGCTGCCCAGCAGCAACAGATGACGATGGCCAGTCACAACCAGGCGTTGCTGGCCTCGGTGAATCACGGCAACCCGCCGATTGCGGCTACTGCTCGCGCCGGTGCATTTACCGGAGCCGGCGTAGTGGCCGCGCACGGAGCGACAGGTCGATTCACGCCTGCCGCTGCCAATGTCCAGCGCTTGAATAGCAATGCCGCGCGGCCGCAAGCAGGTAACGGCATGGCGCTGCATTCGGCGAACTTCGCACCGCACGCGAATACGGCAAACGTGGCACATTCGAGCGGCAGTACGTACCGACCGACCAGCGTCAATCATGCCAACTACACGGCGCATACATCACAAACAAACACGCACCGGCCGGCATCGACCGGGTATCACCCCGCTGCGGCACCGCAGTATCACGCGCAGTCTTATCGGCCGGCTGGCAACGCACCTCGCGGTGGTGGCGCCCCACACGGCGGCGGTGGTGGTCATGCGCCGCAAGGCCACGACTCGCATCACGGCTAACAAGCACGTTGCATGTCGCCACGAAAAGGCCCGCTGCAAAGCGTAATGCTGTTCACTTAAGCGGAGCAGCTTTTCGATTCACGGGATAGCGAGTCTTGGATATCTTGACGAACCTCGGCCTGGAAGGCCGAGGTCGTCTATCCAGAAACAGGTTGCCG
>JAATFF010000027.1 GCA_015655335.1 Lysobacterales bacterium
CGCTGTTTGACCCGACCTGCCGTCTCGGCCTTCTCCAACCAGATAGGCCGCAGTACGTCTGCAATGTGGCGCGGCTGGATTTGATCCAGCGGCATAGGGCCAATCAGAGGAAAGGCATATTCGGTCAGCGTGTTGATCCACTGCTGTGCGTGTTTAGTGTTCTTCCAGCCCGGTGCCAGTTCCGCGTGCAGCGTCTCAGCGGCTTCGCTGAGGGTGGGAAGGCGCGGCCTAGTGGCCTCGTTGGCTTTGATTTCCAGAGGGTCCGACCCTCGGGCAAGTTGCTCGCGCATCAAGCGCGCCTTTTGAGCTGCCTCGGCAACACTGACTGCTGGGTAGCTGCCTAGCCCAGCCTTGCGACGCTTCTTGGTGACGGGGCTGACATAGCGGAGAAACCACTTGCCTTGGCCTTTGTGGGTGGGGGACGGATCAAGTGCCAATCCCGTGACGCCGCCATGAGCGATCGGTGCGCCTCCGGGTTTGACACTGCGTGCTTTGGTGTCAGTAAGCAGGGCCATGACGGAGGCTCCAGAATCAGTTTTGGTGTGCCATCCAGTGTACCATTTGAACTTGGATGTGATTGGTATTCGTTACGTGTCGTTGGTCTATAACTCCTAAAAAAAGCTTAATTTAAAGATTAAACTTGCACCCCATTGATGTGGATTGATGTTCGTTATAGATATTCATGGCGGTCACTCTCTCCGCCAGCCATACAGAACGCCCCTTGTGGGCGTTTTTTATGGTTCATGAAGAAGGCCCCAGTGTAGATCTGACATGTTCGACGGTAGTGATTTAAGTGTCGGATAAGACAGAAATTGCGCGCTCATCTCAAATGGCGGCCGCACAAGTCCCTGAAGTCCGATCGTTTCGATGAAACGAGATCGAGATCTTCAAAGGGAAAACGTACCCTTAACCAGCTAGGTGGGCGGCCTGGTGACGTTTAGATTTTTTGCATTTCGTAAACATATCTGGATGCTACATTCGGATAGGCAATTGGTGCCGCAATCTATAGAGATAGGGGGTTTTATGTTCCGCAAATCACTCGGGTTCGTTTCGCACAAAGCTGTTATATCGACCCTTTTTGGAGCCATCCTATCTACGTCGGCTTTTGCGTCCCAACCTCCTGCGACGGGTTTGGGTCAATCCTGGCCCAATGCGACGGATGTCAGCGTCAGCCCGCACTATCACGTATACGTTTTCATTCGCGATGGTATCCGCTACATCCAGGTCAACGATATGAACGGTACAGTGCGTGGTGCTGTCGCTGTAGCAGATCATGTGGTGTTGGTGTTGCCGATAGGCGCCGATGCGCAATATGTCAGTACGTCGCAAACCAATGTTCAAACCGACAAGGCGAGTTCAAGCATGACGGAGACGGTATACAACGATCGTTCCATGCAAATCACCGCGACTCCGGTAAGTAGCGGTGGCGTGAACCTGAACGTGATGGCCGCAGATATTTGCACCAATCCTTTAGAGTGCGATGGCGGCAACGTAGTCAGCCGGATTCCCGGTGGCTGAGCGATTTACGCGATTAAGTAGTAAGTAGTTAGCGTATGTAGAGTTCGCGCGCGGGGGAAGCAGGTAGCGACTCCCGCAGTGGTCTGTTTGCGTCGTGCATTAGCGACGTGATTTGAATTTTGTCTTGTTGTGTTCGCACATGAAGTTCGCCGTCGTACAGACGTACGTGATCTCTCATGGCGCCAATACCAAACCCGTTCGTGCCAAGTTTGGAAGCCAATTGCTGGCTTTCGCACTTCTTGTAAACGGGGTCATTGATGTCGACCCGATTAGCAAACCCCTCAACGCGAAGTGCTGCCCAACGCTGTCCGTTTGTAAAGCCCCCACGCAAAGATATGGCAATCGTTGACCACGCCTGCTGCTCACAGATGTAGACGACGGCCTCGCACGCAAGACGATAGATTGCTGCGTGCACACTAGGCGACAGTTGGCTTAGTCCTCGGCCTTTAAGTTCGAAGCGGTAGGCCAGGCCCGTTTCATCCAAGGTGCGCGCAATAGTTTCACGCAATGCAGCGGGCAACCCGCGTTCGCGCCAAGCCATGGGGTGCATGGATTCTGCTAGTCGATACACCTGACCTTGCGTTGCAGCGACCTGCTTGTAATAGGTTTGACCCTCGGTCATGGGAAGCATGTGTTTGAAGCGGTTAAGTAGACGGGTCTGGGTAAGTTGAAGAGCGCCACCAATCTGCTCAAGTGCTTGGGCGGTTTGGCGCATGCGCACCTCGCACGTATACAGGCCTTGTTGAGCTAGTTTTACCGCTGCTTTGGCATCGAGGCGCTCTTGTTCTTCGGCGGCGTTTTGTGCGGTGATTCTCGCGCCGAGCGCGAATAGGCACGTTGCGGCAAATGCAATGAATGCCTGAATCTCGATGAGGTTAGGATCAGGTCGCGATTCCAGGCTGAGGAAGATGCAGGTCATTACCATAGCCGTGCCCAGAGCAGCTGCGCGCCAACCATGTCTCGAAGTAAGCCATGCCACGGGAAGGAACATGGCCATGCGGATAACCTGGTGCGCGTCTATAGAAGAAGCGCTGTGATTCATCCAGATAAGTACAGCCAGCGTTGGCAGCAAAAGCAGCACGGTATCGAGTGTCAGCCGACTTTTCGTCCATTGATTTAGGCGAGTAGTCCAGGCAGCAGGCTTTTGTAATTTGTAAGCCAGCGCAAGCGGTACGATTGTCAAAATACCTACGTACTTGCCTAGAAAGTTATAGACGACATCCAATTTGTGGATATGGAACGGTACCTGTGAGATAGCAGTAGCCGCTTCTCCGAAAATGGAAATCGTCCAAGCTGATGACACCAACACGATGCAGATGAGAAGAGCTTTGACTCTAATCAGTCGCTTGGAAGGAAAAAGCGAAAGCTTGCGCCTGCACCACCATACGATGGGAGCGGCGATGAGCATGGGTGGTATCGAGCTGGCGATGACCCAAGCAAGACCAAACTGATTCAGGCACTGATAATTGTTGTACGCAAGCGGGACGGCTTCACCCAGGATCAGCGCCGGCCAGTAGCGATAGGGGAAAAGCAGCATGCAGCTCAGGCGAAGTCCGGCGGTAACGGTCCAGATTCCGCCGGAGTAGGGCCGCAAAAGCTTATAAGCGATTGCGTAGCCGACGACCACCGCTATCTGGCGCAGCCACTTGTTCTCAGTGATCGATTTCAGCATCTCCGCTACCCCTGAGCTCGAGATAACCGCATACCAGTCGTGCTTGACCTGCATCGCAATCTAACGGCGTGTTACCGCGAAGCTTAAATTGTGCCATCGCGCCGAAGATTGCCGGTCGCTGGCGGGTGTTCGCCAAAGGTCGTCTTAGGCGTAGCCATAATACGCAGCGGCGTACTTCAAAACGTGAAGGCGCGAGCCGGGAACTGGAGCGGCGTCACGCTTTTGTCAGAAGGTGTCAAAGCGGGGCCTTTTGAGAGCTCTTTCTGCGCTCTGCTCGGCGACGTATCCGACAGAACGAAAGTCTTGAAGCGTTACGTCATGTGAGATAATCCCCACCCCCGCAATACCCCAAGTTGCTATGACCCTCCCCAAAGACGCTTTTCGCCGCTTTCAGGAAGAACTCGCGGCTCTCGACAAGCAGATCGTAGACCGGACGGCCGAAAAGAAGGCTGCAAAAAAGGTGGCAAAGCAGTCTGCAAAACAGGCCGCTGCGTCAGCCATGGAGCGCGCTCGGCAGGACTTCCTCGTTCTGCGCGAACGCTACAAATTGTCTGTCGCGGACGTGGTGTCGTTCTTTCCAGAAGAAGAAGGCGTTGCTTACCTGCAGGCGTTGATTGCGCAGGCGCAAGCTAAACCGCGCCGTGGACGTAAGCCCAAAGCAAGTATTTGAAAGACAACGTGCTATCGCAATATATTGCGAATAAGCACGATCAGTTGCTCACCCGCGAGCATCCCAAAGAGCCCTATCAGGGCGACAGTGGGCGGCGCTGGTGATTTGACGCGCAGCAAGCCGTAGATCACGCCCACGATCACGCCAGCTGCCAACGATACGAAATAAGCCTTCATGGTTGCTCCCGATGGCGGATGGTTTTGGGGCATGCGTGGCCGCTCAGGGCACAATCACGACGCGGCCGGGCGTTCCCTTGGCAACTGCTTCATACGCCTCACGCCCCTGGATGAGGGCATAGCGATGTGCGATGACCGGGGCGTCGAACCTGCCATGATCGAAGCCCTGCGCGACGCCCTGCATGTGACGGGCCGATTCCGCCACGCCGAGCTTTGCACTGTCCGCACCCAACAGCTGCGTTTCGTTGTGATAGAAGTCGATCAGATCGAAATCGACACGACGTCGCCCGGTGGCGCTGATTTCCACCACGCGCCCACGTCGTCTAACCAGACCCAGCGCGGTTTCGAAGGCGATACCTCCCACACTGTCAAAAACCACATCTACACCGTCGGCGAGGCCGTCCAGATCGCGGACACGAGCGACGGTGTGCTCATCGAAATGCACAAATGCATGGATGCGCTTACCTGCCGGTGAGTTGGCGTCAACAGGCGAACGGTCGATCCCGATGATGCGGCAGCCGAGCGACTTGGCAATCTGCGTGACCGCGCCACCCACACCACCTCCGGCACCGATGACCGCGATCGTCTCGCCTTCACGCAATTGCGCGTAATCCACCGTGCCCAGCCATGCCACCACGAAATTGACGCCGATCGCTGCGGCCTGCTCGTGATTCAACGCGGCGGGTTTGCGCACCAGTGCGCCCACCGGCACCAAAATATATTCTGCGTGCGTGCCATCGATGGTGAAGCCGATATCGCCACCGGTGCCCCACACCTCCACGCCGAGCCAAGCCTCCGGTCCGCGTTCCACCACGCCGCTGAAATCGCGACCGGGAATTCGCGGCAGCACCGTATTGGAAAAATGCCCGGCCACGTTCTTCACATCGCTGGGATTCACCGAGGCGGCGTGAATCCGTACCAGTGCCGTATCGCCATCGATGCGAGGCATGGCGACCTCTACGTACTCCAGGACTTCGGGGCTGCCAAAGCGAGCGAATCGCAAAGCCTTCATGGGGTTCTCCCTGGATGCGTTTGCCAATGTCAAGCAGTCTAGGCGACCCAGGCCAAACACCCCAAATATTCGGTAAGACCGGGCTAAGCTAATCTCTACACAATGGCGTGCTGGAGCAGTGCCTTTCGGTATGGACGGGCAGAGGAAAGAGCTTATGCACATCATCCTGGTCGAAGACGATCTGCAACTGGGCACGGCGATCCAGCAAGCGCTGGAGCAGCTGTCCTACGCCGTGACGTGGTTGCGCGACGGGCGCGAGGCCCTGGTGGCGTTGCGCGATCAGACCGCCGACCTCGTCCTGCTGGACTTGGGGCTGCCGGGTAAGGATGGATTGGAGGTGCTGGCCGAGGCACGCCGCGCACACGTCAACACGCCGGTGATCGTGATGACGGCACGCGATGCGTTGGAGGCGCGCGTGCGTGGTCTCGACGCCGGTGCTGACGATTACCTGGTGAAACCTTTCCATGTCGACGAGCTGAGCGCACGTATCCGCTCGTTGACACGTCGTGCGCAAGGCTTGGCGGCGAACCGTATCGACGTGGGTGTGATCAGTCTGGATATTGGAACATCCGAAGCAGAATACCGTGGCCGGCGGATCGAGCTGACGCGCCGCGAATTTTCGCTGATGCGCATTCTGATGGAGCGGGCTGGCCGTATTGTGCGCCGTGAACACTTGGAAAATTCTCTCTACGGCCTGGATAACTCCGTAGGCAGCAGCGCGCTGGAAGTGCAAATCCATGCATTGCGCCGGAAGCTGAGCTTCGATGCGATTCGTACCATCCGTGGCGTGGGCTACATGATTCCAAGGGATCCGACGTGAGGCCTTTAAGTTTGCGCGGACGCTTGCGTTGGATGATCGTCGCCGTATTAGTCGCCGTACTGCTTCCGGTAGGTCTGTACAGCTATCGACGCACGTTGACCGAAACGCACGAGCTACTCGACGGTCGCCTGGCCCAGTCGGCCCGCACACTGGATGTGCTGATCCAGCATGCCGGTATCGATACCGTGCGAAAGCCCGACCAGGGCGCACTGGTGGTGCCGATCATCGGGCGCAAGGCGGAAGAGCAACTGATGCACGGACGCACCTACGAATCGGAGGTGGGTTATCAGGTGTTCGACATGCACGGACGCATGCGTTTGGCGACGGCGAACCTGGCCGAGCTGCCTTTGCCACGTACTCCCATATCCGGCTTCGAGAATTACTCTTTCAACGACTATGGCTGGCGCGTGTTTACGCTGGTCGACGATATCAGTGGCGTGGTCATTCGCATGGGCGAGCGCGACGATAGCCGGCGCGACATCACGCATGCCTTATGGTTCGATCTTGGCCTGCCGCTGCTGTTGGGCTTGCCGCTGCTAGCCTTGCTGGTGGGTTGGGCGGTACGGCGCGGCCTGCTTCCCTTGCAACGATTGACCCAGGCGCTGGCATCGCGCTCGCCGGGTAATCGCCAACCGATCCAGCTTGAACGAGCGCCGCAGGAACTGCAGCCCGTGGTGGCGGCGTTGAATACGCAACTCGAACGTCTGGAGGATGCCCTGGAGCGCGAACGTCGCTTCAGCGCGGATGTGGCGCACGAACTGCGCACACCGCTGGCTTCCACCATGATTCATTTGGATGGCGCGTTGTCTACGCACGTTCCTCCCGACACGAAGGCTGCGTTGATCAGTGCACAGTCTGGACTTTTGCGACTCGCTCGCCGCATCGAACAGTTGCTGGCTTTGGCGCGGCTGGAAGCCGGTGCCGCAGCGGGGCAGCGCAGCGAGATCGATCTTGTCGTCGTTGCCATGAATGTGATTGACGAACTGGTGCCTCTGCTCGGAGAAAGCGGCGTGGATTTCGCTTTTGCCGAACACGACGAAAGCCTGAAGGTCATGGGCAACGAAGCTGCTCTTGCGGCGTTACTGCGCAATCTCATCGAGAATGCCATGCACCATGTGCCTGCAGGCGGGCACGTGCAGCTGTCCTTGGGACGAACTGCAGACGCCGCGGTGATCGAGGTTGTCGACAATGGTCCGGGGATTCCTGCCGAACGCCGAGCGAGCGTGTTCGCTCGTTTTCATCGAGAAGCCAGCAGTAGCGGCGACGGTTACGGATTAGGTCTGTCGATCGTCCAGCGTGCAGCGCAATTGCATGATGCAACGATTGAGTTGCTGGATGGTCCGTTCGGGCGAGGATTGCGTGTGCGAGTCGCTATTCCAACGTCAACGACAGCGACTCCGCTGCATAGCTGAACCTGCTTTTGCCCTCCACGCGAAGGGTAGAGGGCAAAAGCGGCCTATTCGCTCAGGGTGCGCCGACGGTCAGAATGGCAAAGCTTTCCGGCACGGGCTGCAGTCGACCGTGCGCATCCTTGGTTGTACCCAATTGCGCGGACGACAGATAAACACGGTGCTTTTGCGGATCCAGCGCCTGAGTGCGTGCGCTCACCTGTGTAGGTACCGTTGCGACAACGGTGTAATGATCGGCGTCGTCTTCATGCACGACGGTCAGCGTGCCGCTTTCGCCGTTGGAGCTGTAAATGATGTTGTCGCCGGAATCGAACGTCACCGCATCCGGACCGTCCCCGATGGGCACACTAGCTACGCGATGGCCGTCTTGTGCATCCAGCACGGTCATGGTGCGGTTGTCGCAGACGGAGAACAACCGCTGATGCGCCGCATCGATGGCCAGGCCGCTCGGCGATTCGCAAGGAGCCAGCGACCAGGTGTGCAATACCTTGTTGGTGCGGCTATCGATCTGGGCAAGTTCGGACTTGTCTTCGATGTTGACGAAGATATGGCCGCTGTTGTCCGTCGCGGAGAATTCAGGCCTGCCGGGCAGCGCGATCGTCGCGATGACGGTGCTTTTAGCCGGATCGATAACGCTGGCATCACCCGTTTTCCCGTTGAAAGTGAAAACGTGGTGGGAGGCGTTGTCATAAAGAATGGCATCGGGTTTTTGCCCCGTGCCGCTGATCGTTGCGACGGTTTTGAGGGTGTCCAGATCGAACACCATCACCGAGTCGGTTTTGCCATTGCTGGTGAACCCGCGATGCAGATCCTGGGCAATGGCGATTCCATGTACGCCACTGGTGTCGGGAATGATGCCGACCTGCTTGTTACCGTCGACATCGATGACCAATACGCGATCGCCGCGGCTTACAAAAAGATGCCGATGCGCAGCATCGAAGCTTAGGTAATCCCAGCCACCGATGCCCCCGAGCTTTAGCCGGCTGATGACTTTGATGGGTGACTTGGCGCTGTCTGCCGCGGTACACGGTATCGCGGCAACGCAGGCCAGGGATGCAAGCACGGCAAGGGATAGAGATCGACGCATGGGGCAAGCTCGTTGAATAAGTAGGCCAAGCTTGCCCCCATTTACTTACCGCTGCCTTAGGAGCGTCCTTGGCATGGATATCTGATGGGCTCGATGGGCCATCCCGCTGGACGGGCTCACCGAAATCGTCATGCGTACCGCACCCGCAAAGGTTGTCGCGCAGCTAGAGGGTAAACGTGACACTTGCCCGAATCGTGCGCGGCACACCTTGATTGAGGATGAAACCGAAGCTCGTCAGCCAGTATTTCTCGTTGGTCAGATTGTCCACGCCAACCCGATACGTCACAGGATGCCCGTTCATCGATGTCGCGTATCTAGCGCCGATATCGAAGGTATGGTATGCGCCGATGAAGTTGCTGTTGTCAGCTTCGATCGCCTCGTTGCCGACGTAGCGGCCACCTGCCGTCAATACGAGGCCGGGTACGCGCGGTACGTTGTATTCCATGTACACGTTTCCTTGCACACGCGGTGCGCCGTAGGCACGCTTTCCATCCACGTCCGACGCTGCTCGGACATTGCTTGCATCGAGATACATGACGCCGCCGAGCAATGTCCAGTTGCTGCCCAAAGTGGTCTGCGTGGAAAGATCGATGCCCTGGTAGCGCGTTCGCCCATCTTGCACGTAGACGTTGTCAGCGTTGAGATACTGCAAGCCACGCTCAACCTGAAACAACGCCAGGTTCGCGCTCCACGCATCGAAATCTGTCTTGGCGCCCAGTTCGAATTGCTTGCTCGTTGTCGGTGCGAACGTCTGATAGGCATTGATGGCCGTTTGCGGCGCGCTGCTGGCCTGTTCCAACGATTCCACATAACTGGCGTATAGCGTGACCGGGGCGAGAGGCTTGTAGATCAGCGCGGCCGTAGGCGTTATTGGATCTTTGTCGTAGCGAGCAGTCGGAGCGGTACTGCCCGCGCCATAAGACTTGTCGACGTATTCCATGTAACGCAAACCCAGTAGTGCCGACCATTGTGAGGAAAAGGTCACCGTATCGCTGGCGAACAACGAGCGCTGCGTGGTGGTTTCCGCCACGTACGTGCCGCGGATCAGTGGCGTATCGGGATTGGAGAAAAGCGGCGCGTCGTAGATATTGCCGGTGCCTAGAACCGGCGATGGGGCATCGAAACCGAGGGGATAGTGTTCGGTAAGCCCTTGCCATGAGGCTCCGAACACCAGGTCGTGCTTGATGGAACCCGTCGTTACCATACCGGTGAACATGCCTTGCCATTGCTGATAGTTGTAGACCGAGTAGCCCAGATAATTGATATCGGTGTAACTGCCTTGGTTATCGGTAACGATCAACGCGCTGTCGCGGTTTTCGCGTGTCTGATCGGCGTAGCTATAGTCGAGGCTGAAACTCCAGTCGGGTGTGATGTCCCACTTCAGTCCGGTATTGGCAACGCGATAGGAAGTGTTGTAGCCCGTAAAGGGCTGACTTACACGCTGACTGCCATCGAGCGGTGCTGGCACGTGTACCGGTTCGGCCACGGGAAATCCGAAATCCTGACCAAGGATGATGCCGTAGTAAGCACCCTGAACATGGCGATCCTGATAGATGGTGTTGAGATGCCAGTGCAGGTTTGTCGTGATGTCCTTGGTGAGCGCAAGCGACGCGGCATGGCGTTTGATGTGACCATCCTGCACGAACGTATCGCCATCTTCATGCACGAGGTTGATGCGATATCCCCATCCACCCACGCCACCGAAAGTGCCACCAAGATCGACCGCTTCCTTGAATACACCATCGGAGAGATAACCCAACGTGAAGCTCGCATACGGCTTGGCAGTGGGTTGTTTGGAGACAAAATTGAGGATGCCGCCTGGTTCACCGAACCCGTACATGAAGCCGCCCGGACCTTTCAGCAGCTCGATTTGACTAAACGGCTCCAGTGGCAAGTCACTCCCCCAGTTCGGTACCGACAAACCATCCATTTTGTAGCCATTGAGTAAATCCACGGGCAAACCGCGCACTGCAAAGCCGGATGCTTCGCCCGCGTAGCCGCTGGCCAGCGGCGTCACGCCAGGATCCGTCGCAAAGGCCTCGTTGATATCGATGGCTTGTCGGTTTTGAATCAAATCGGAAGTGATTGCATCGATACTGAAGGGTGTGTCGAGCAAGCTGCGCTGTCCAAGGGCACCCGTATTGGCCTCGCTTGCACGATAGACATCTAACGGGCCGGATGCGGTGACGCTTACCTGTTCCAGTACCTTGGCGTTCTGCGGATCGTTGTCATCGGCATATGCACTTGTGAAAGCAAGCGCGGAAAGAACGAACACCGCCAAGCGACGGCGCGGGCCAAAGGTATACAGTGCACGACGGCTGCCGGCAACGGACATAAGAAACTCCTTGATGAATAGTTGTCCGGTTGGCGTCGGCTGACCGATATAAAACGAAAGAAGCTAGGGTTGGGCGGTAAGCGCCCATACGCTGTGCGGATCGCCATTGCGCGCACGCCGCGCGGCGGCGCGCGCTAGCGCCGCAAAGACCAGTCCGAGCGCGAGACCGGTTACGTCGACGCCGAGCACGACGCGACTTTGTGGAAGCGGCATGCTTAGCCATGCATTCGCGCTCCCGAGCAGATCGGCGCACGCGACGGCGATGGTCAATACGCTTGTTGCCGACAGCAATTCGATGGCAGCGCGTGGCACAGGACGCATAAATGCGTAGATGCAAGCACCGAGGAACAATGTGTAACACGTAACGCGCTGTGCTAGATCAGCATCGATGTCGATGTATCTTGTCGCGAGCGTGGCAGCAAACGCACCGGAAATACCCAGACAGGTTCCGATGCACACGCCAAGCGTGGCGCGTGCCATCACATAGGTGCGGCGTGGTTGGTGTATGTGGCGTCGCTTGCGCCGCGACTCGATCCACAAAAGATTGCCCGAATAGAACAAAAACGCACCGGCCAGCCCGAGCATAAAATACAACCAGCGCACGATGCGACCGCCGAAGCTGCCGAAATGCAGCCCATACATGGCGGAATTGCTGATGCCGTTGATCGTATGTGTTGTGCCGACATGCGTCGTCAGGACGCGCCCATCGACGGCCGAGAGCGCGACGGTACCGTAAGTGCCAAGCGTATGTTGCGACAGTCCACGCACCTCGACGATGGCATTGCGATCGCCATAAAGCGTGTAGTGCAAATAATCAGGATTGAAGTTGCTGACGTTGCCGGCCACCGCCGCTTGCTTGGCGCGCTCAATCAGGACAGCGGGAGCCAACATCGTCGCCGATACATGGCTTGCGGAAACCGTGGGAGCCGTGGACGTGGCGCTGGCGAATGCGCCGTATAGCTTGCCGTCGAAGGCGATCGTATTCAGGGCGGCGAGGGTGATCGTAAAAAGGCACAGAATTGATCCCGTCACGGCAAAGATGATGTGGAAGGGAAGGCTCACCACACCAATGGCGTTATGGGCGTCCTGCCATAGCCGCTTCAAATTGTGGCTCACTCGCATCGCGAAGAGATCGCCTACGAGTCGAGGTAGATGGATCAACAATCCTGAGATCAGCGCTAGTCCATAAAGCACGCTAACGATGCCCATCAGATACAAGCCCACTACTGGGAGACCTAGCGAGTCGTGCAATGCATAGATGAAATCGGCGAGATCTCCCCGGTTGGCTTCGTCGCGTGGCGAAGCCATTTCACTGTATGTAGCGAAACGCGTGTCGCCATTGTCGAGCCAATATGCATAGACGGCGTGCGACGCATCGCTGGGAAGCACGATGCCGAAATCGTCTTTCGTCTGGGGATGTTCAGTGACGAGTCGTTCGATAAGTGTGCTGATCGGAATATCCGCATCACGCGCACTTCGCCAGGGCGGATTTTGCCAAGTGGCAATATCGTCGTGGAATACTGTCAACGCACCGGCGTAGAACGCTACAAACAACGCGAAACCTGCAATCAGACCCGTCCAGGTGTGCACGATCTGGAACGTTCGAAGCGTTGCGGCTTTCATCGAACGGAGGCCTTATGCCGCATGATGGGTCATCCAAAGCATCGCGTAGGCGACAACATTCGCACTACCCAAGGTGAACCACGCGCGCGCCGCATTGCGAAAGGCATACGCGCCGATCATCAGTGTCATCCACAGCGGAAAGAACACGATGAGTGCCGGGATGAGCCAGTCCGCGCCATCGTTCGGCAACGCGCGCAACGACAAACGCAGCAGCACAGCAGCAAGGGGAAAACCGAGCAACGTACCGGCCAAACAGCGGCCGATCATCGTTTGCGCGCTCGCGCTGTCTTGGCGGATCTACCGCTCCACCAGGCCAAATAGGGGAGAGCGACCCACGTCAACATCAGGCTGCTTAGTGCGGTTGCTATGCCCGCACCGACCCCGGAGACGACGCACCACATCGCAGTGCCTGCGGCGATAGATATGAAACCCGCGATCCTTACGGCAAAGGGCGCGGTCACATGCAGCCATTGTTGCTGTCCATGCGTGAGATACACGAGTACCGCGCCCAGAAAAATCGGTAGCAACGCGCAGACAACAATCATGTGGCGGTCCTTCCATCAGCTGCCCGGCGATATTCCGATCAGGTGGGGATATCGGGGGGGTGTCATTGCATATTAATAAGAATCATTCTCATTAATGCGCAGTGAGATGTCAATCCTGGAATCGTCTTTGGCAGGACCAGCGTCCCATCCACCAGAGGCTATCGGCCATAAAAAAGCCCGCAGGGGGAGCCTGCGGGCTTTAGGGTCATCCATCTTTCTTTGCGTCGCCGGGAGGGGAGCCTAGCTAAGCGGTGGGACTGATGTCTCACGACATGGGGAAACTATACCGGCTGGTTCGTTAATGAGATGTAACTTGATTGCAAGCCGCTGGCAACACGGTAGCCGCCACTTATGGGGCCGTCGTTGCAAGTGACGGTTTCAATCGCGCACCAATGTGTTTTTGCTTTGATTCTTGCAAACCATTGGTGTGACTGGTGCCCGGAGCCGGAATCGAACCGGCATGACCTTGCGGTCGAGAGATTTTAAGTCTCTTGCGTCTACCTGTTTCGCCATCCGGGCTGGAGGGCCGCTGCCGAGGGAAGGCTTGCAGGCGCGGGATCGTAACATGCGCTGGCGTGGGAACGGAGCGGGAAATGCTCCATCTGCTTGCGTTTGATCTCAGGCTACGGCGCTTTCGATGGGCGTGCCGGGGCGCGCGTATTGTGCAAGGCGGATCGTGGATGCGGGGCCCGGCATTTCGACGCAGGTGCTGCGGCCGGAGCGGTTGTGCTCGTCGCGAGCCGTTTCGCGTGCCAATTGGATAGCAGGTCCCAGCCGCAATTGACTGAATAAGGTTGCCGATTCGCGGCGAATGCTCCAATCCCCCTCAGGAGATTGTTTGAGCGAGTAGATCACCATCGATACGCTCCATTCGGTTAGTACTGACTAGCCTTGCTGGGGTGTGCGATACGACTACGGGCAGGTGCTATACGTTAAATAATGACATTGTTTTTAGGACTCGTATGTAGGCAATTTCCGATTCGTTTCGTGAGTAATGGAGCTATCTGGAAAATCCTTGCCGGACGAGGGGTTACGGACTTGCAATGTGTCGGTGACGCGCCTACTTTGCCTAGGCACAGTACCCATCCAGGGAGGGCGCAAGATGATTGATGTTGTACTCGTTGATGATCACGAGTTGGTACGGACCGGCTTCAGGATGATCCTGCAGCAGCCGGATATTCGCATTTGCGGGGAAGCGGGTACGGCCGAGGAGGGGCTGCGCCTGATTCGGGCGACCAAGCCGCATATCGCACTGGTCGACGTGCATATGCCTGGTATGAGCGGTATCGAACTGACCGAGCGAGTAGCGCGTGCGAATCTGCCTACACACGTGATCGTGGTAACGGTGGTGGACGATGCTCGTTTTCCGAAGCGGTTGTTGGATGCTGGCGCACACGGTTATTTGACCAAGAGTTGCGCTGCCGAGGAATTGCTCAATGCCGTGCGCCAGGTAGCAGGTGGACGGCGTTATCTGGCGCCCGCAGTGGCGCAGCAGTTGGCTCTGGCCACACTCGACGGTGAGGGGTCGCCGTTCGACGTGCTCTCCAGTCGTGAGCTGGAAGTGGCCATGATGCTGGTGCGCGGCAAGGCGCTGACGGCTATTGGCGAGCAGCTAAACCTAAGTCCTAAGACGGTATCCACGTATAAGCAGCGGCTGATGGAGAAGCTGCAGGTGGATCATGTCATCAGTCTCGCGCATTTAATGACGGTGCATGGGCTGCTGGATACGCACAATAACCAGGTTGGAAATTAAACCGGGAAGCTCGGCAGGTGACAAAAAAGGCCGGACAATGTCCGGCCTTTTTGCTTGGCGTGAAGAGTGTCTTTACCCGTCAGGAGAGCTTGTTATCGCGCTGCCCTGCGTGCGTATCGTCGTTCTCGGATGACGACTCTTCCGTTTCTTCAACATGATGAGTAGATGCCGACGATGCCTGCTGGCGCAACGGTGAGGCGAGTAGGTCACCTTGTTCGGGCTGATGAACCAATGGCGTCGGTGATATCACTACCGGTTCGGGCGTAGCAGGAAGGCTCACCAGTTCTGGGGTAGCCACGAAAGGCTCCACCACTACGATCGATTCGATCGGTGTCGTTAGGTTGGCCTCATTGGCAGCCGGTGTTTCGTCGTGGGGCACGGTCACCGTTACCATTTCTGCTTGCGATACGGGTGTCTCGGCGGCCGCCGACGTCACAGTGCTCTCCGATTCTTCGGCCACGGTATGCTTCGGAATCGGGGGTAATACAGGCAGGTTGAAGGAAGAAGGTACCGGAGCAGAAGCGACGATAAGCGGCTCGGTGGTGGCTTGCTCGACCGCGATCGTCGAATCGACGTGATGATCGGTGGAAACGCTGAAGGTTGTTTGAGCTTCTGCAAACGGAGCGGAAGGTATGTGCTCGCGTTGATAGTCGAGTTGTTTAGCGACGACAGGCGCGGGAGTTTCTGGTGGCGGTGTCAGTGCTGCGCTCTCTGTTGCGGGAGCCGCGTGCACCACTGCTGATTCGGGTTGCGCATGCGATGTCTGTTCGACAGTCGTCGCAACGCTTTCATCCCGATCTTCGTCATCCAGCGAGTCGATTTGCTCGTTCGGAGCGGCACCGACTACGGCACCTTCGTGCCTGCGACGGCGACGGCCGCCGCGACGGCCGCGACGCCGCCGTGCCTGACCGTTTTCCAGCGCTTCGGCGGCCGCATCGGCGCTACCGTTTACGGCAACGACGGCTGTCGTCGCTTCGACGACGGGCTTCGGCGCTTCGGCGGCTTTGGGCGTGGCTGGTGCATTTGTTTGCGCCGCACGTTCACCTTGCGGCACACGTGGCTGTCGATCCTGCTGCTTGGCGGCAGGAGCATTTGGTTTATTGCGCTCGACGGCTGCAGCTTCGTTCGCCTGCGCGGGCTTCGCCTGGCGTTGTTCCTGCTTACCACCTTGCTGTTGTTGGCGCGGTTGTGCTTGCTGCTCGTTGTTGCGCTGGCGCGGGGCCTGATTCTTACCTTGCTGCTGCGAGCCGCTGCGAGTACCGCTTTGTTGCGCGTTCTGGCGCTGCTGACCATCTGTCCGCGTGCGTTCGTTGCGGCGACCGTCCTGCGGCTTGCCGCGGGAAGCGTCCTGGCGTGTGGTAGTCGTTACGGGCGCGCGAGCGGGAGCGGCCGTCGCCGTATCGTTGCTGCGGAACCAACCGAACAGACGCGACAGAATGCCGCCGTTTGCGGGAGCGGCAGCGGCGGATGCCGTAGCGGGCTGCCGTTTCACCGTTTGGGCTGGCGCCGCGACGTCCGGCTCGTCCTCACGCATCGGGGCAGGGCTCGAAGGCACGATGCCACTGACGGCCGGCTGCTCGTTGCTGCCGAGCATCTGGCCCATCTTCGGTACGGCAGTCGTTTCTTGCGCGGTGAGGCGCTCGTAGCTCGGCTTGCTGTGTTCGCCCATGTCCACTTCGCGGATGCGCTGGATCTCGATGTGCGGCGTTTCGAGCTTGTCGTCCGCCACGATCACCACGTGCACTTTATTGCGCAGTTCGATTTCGACCACGCTGGCGCGTTTTTCGTTGAGCATGAAGTTCGCCACAGTAGGCGGGGCCTGCACCAGCACCTGACCGGTGTTGTCCTTCATGGCATGTTCTTCGATCAGTCGCAGGGTCGACAGGGCCAACGACTCCACGCCGCGAATATGGCCATGGCCTTCGCAGCGCGGACAGACGATCTGAGTGGCTTCGCCCAGCGAGGGGCGCAGGCGCTGGCGCGACATTTCCATCAGGCCGAAGCGCGAGATACGGCCAATCTGCACACGGGCACGATCCAGCTTCAGCGCATCCTTGAGGCGTTCTTCCACCTCGCGTTGATGCTTGGGACTGTCCATGTCGATGAAGTCGATCACGATCAAGCCGCCGGCATCTCGGATGCGTAGCTGGCGAGCGATTTCCACTGCCGCTTCGCAGTTTGTGTTGAACGCCGTTTCCTCGATGTCGCTGCCTTTGGTGGCTTTCGAGGAGTTGATGTCGATGGCGGTCAGCGCTTCGGTCTGGTCGATCACGATCGAGCCGCCGGAGGGCAGGCGCACGCTGCGATCGAACGCGCTCTCAATCTGGGTTTCGATCTGGTAGCGCGAGAATAGCGGGGTGTCGTCCTTGTACAGCTTGAGCTTGCGCAGGGCGTTAGGCATCACCTGCTGCATGAAGTCGCGGGCGTCGTTAAAGAGCGACTCTTCGTCGACCAGGATTTCACCGATGTCCGTGCGCAGGTAGTCGCGCAAGGCACGGATGAACAGCTTCGATTCCTGGTAGATCAGGAACGGCGCCTTCTGGGCGTTGGCGGCTTGGGAGATGGCCTTCCAAAGCTGGAGCAGGTAGTCGAGATCCCATTGCAGCTCTTCGGCATCGCGGCCCATGCCGGCGGTGCGCACGATCAGGCCGACGTCGTCTGGAACGGTGAGATGTTCCAGCGCTTCTTTCAGCGCCTGCCGGTCTTCGCCCTCAATGCGACGGGAGACCCCGCCGGCTTTCGGGTTGTTCGGCATCAGCACCATGTAGCGGCCGGCCAGGCTGATGAAGGACGTGAGGGCGGCGCCCTTGTTGCCGCGCTCTTCCTTCTCGACCTGAACGACGACTTCCTGGCCTTCCTTGAGCAGTTCGCGGATGTTGGACTTGTAAGGGTCCAGGCCCGGCGTGAAGTACTCGCGGGCGATTTCCTTCAGCGGCAGGAAGCCGTGGCGTTCGGCACCGTAGTCAACAAAGCAGGCTTCGAGGGACTGTTCGACTCGAGTGATGCGGCCTTTATAGATGTTGGCCTTTTTCTGTTCGCGGGACGGTATTTCGATATCGAGATCGTAAAGGGTTTGGCCATCCACGATGGCCACACGCAACTCTTCACGCTGAGTTGCGTTGATCAACATTCTTTTCATTGTAATTCCTCGGCTTGGCCGCGCGTCGCGCGCCACGGTGGCGCCTGATGTGGCGGCCTATCCGGGGATCGCGCCGCTGCGGTAAAGCGGCAAATAAACGGTAACGTTCCCGATACCGGGTTGATTCTTGGCACGCACGCCAAATGTCTGTCTACGCAATGAGACCGGACAAGCGGCTACCCGAACCGTTACGATGAAAGGGTGTTTGCAACCGGCTGCCATGACGGCGACCGGCCCAAACCTCGCCGATGTAACAGGCGGGCGCTAGGTCCTAACAAATGGTCAGTGGACCCGGCTGAGCGCTGAGCGAGTATCCTCTCTACCTAGGTTTTTTTCAATGCAGACGGTAACTTCCCCTGATGTACCTCAAGGGGTGCGTCAACTCGAGGTCGGCCCGGAGCGGGACGGTCAGCGCATCGACAATGCGCTGATGACCATCCTGAAAGGGGTGCCCAAGAGCATGATTTACAGGCTGTTGCGCACCGGCCAGGTGCGCGTGAACGGCAAGCGCGCGAAGCCCGACACCCGTCTCATCCAGGGCGATACATTGCGCATTCCCCCCGTGCGGGTGGCCGAGCGGACGGCCGAGCAAGTGGCGTCCCAGGGGGCCATTGCGGCGGCCGCTGAGGCGGTGATCTTCGAGGACAAGCATTTCCTGGTGATCGACAAGCCCTCGGGCATGGCCAGCCACGGAGGTAGCGGCGTCAGCCATGGCGCCATCGAATTGTTGCGTCAGGCGCGTCCGAAGGAACACTTGGAGTTGGTTCACCGTCTGGATCGCGATACCAGCGGCGTTCTGGTCTTTGCCCGCACTCGCTCAGGACTGACGGGTCTGCAGGCGGCGATCCGCGCTGGCGAGGTAACCAAACAGTATCTATGCCTGATGGTTGGTCATCCGTCCAAGGCTCGTTTCGACGTCAATGCGCCGCTGCAGAAGTCCATCTTGCAGGGTGGTGAGCGCATGGTTCGGGTCTCCGAGGGGGGTAAGCCTTCGCTCACGTTTTTTCGCGAAATGGACCAATACCCGGGATCGCGTCTCATGCAGGCGACGCTGGGCACGGGTCGCACCCATCAGATCCGTGTACACGCGGCCCACATCGGCCATCCGCTGGCCGGCGATGTCAAATACGGCGATCGCGAGGCGAATAAGCGTTTTCGCGATCAGGGGCTGAATCGGCTCTTTCTGCACGCCTCGAACCTGTCGTTCGAGCTGGATGGTCGCGCTTATGGATTTTCGGCGCCGTTGCCCGACGATCTGAAAAACTTTCTCGATAAGCTTGCCGCTAAAAGAAGAAGCGCGCGCTGACTTCCAGCGAGCGCACCAAGCCGCCGACGAGTCCTGCTTCGACGAGTAGAGCGCAGGCGGCATGAGCCAGCCCGATAGGCAGCACGCTGCGCGATCGCTGGAAACACCAGGCCCACCAGAGCTCACTCAAGAAACACCATTGCATCAGCATGCCGTTGGGCGTGTGGAGCAGGCCAAATACGGTTGCGACTGCCAACGCGGCTAAATACGGTTGCCGCAGTGCCAGCTCGAAGCGTCGCATGAGTACCACCAGCATCAGCCATTGTTGCAACCACGCCCAGCCCACATACGCGGCGACGTGCGCCAGTGGCAGCCGATGGAGTGCATGGCCGTAAAACACGATCAGCAGCAAAGCGACCGGTATTGGCGCCAGAGGCCACAACCAATCGCGTCCGGCCGTCGGCCATCGCCATAGGCGCGGCAGATGATGTCGCTCGATGATCACCGCGAACACGAGGCCGCCGCCAAACGCGACTACGCCGAGCGGAGTGGGATAGAGCCCCCAATGGAGTCCGGCGATCAACCACAACGGCCCAAGTACGCAGCCTAATATCTCAAGCCAAGGACGCAGCCGACCTTTAACCGGCTTCAGTACAAGCCAGATCAGGACGCTCAGATAAAGGATGCAGATCACCCAGGCCAAGGCAATATCCGAAGCCTGGGCCGTGGGGTGGAGTGTGGCGCTAGCGGGCACAATCAACGCAGCTGGCCAGCGTTCGCGCATCTGATCGCGCAGTGCAAGCATCCTCTCGGCACTGATACCGGCGGGAAGCCGGAAGATAGGCATGGGCCATGCCTGCGCAGGCGCGACGATGCGTTCGATCTTGTCGCCGGTTGCGTATTTTGGCAGATCGATGATGGCGTTCTGCGGTTGCGACATGGGTTCTGTCGTTACCAGGGACACGGATTTCAACCGCAATATCGCGTTGCTGGGAATCTGCACGCGTAAACGCAACATCCGCACGACACCGGGCGAGCGACAGGCGCTGCCATCAGCGGCGTGCCACGTAAGGCCGCGCAAATCGATGCGCAACGTTTGGGTATCGGGAGTGAGTGTGCTGGCGACCGGCACAAGACATGTTGGCGTGCCGTCGACACCTTGCCAAACGAGGCCTAGCGGGCCAGATCCTCCGCGCTGTAGTTCTATTTGCAGAATCGGCCAATGCGCCAGATCCAGCGACCACGCGATCGGCAAACCGACTTCGAACGGCGTGCCATCGAGACTGGTGATGGTTAGTCCATCGTCGTCAGCGGAAACTTTGGCCTGGCCGAATGCGCGTCCGGCAATCAGATCGCGTGGTCTGCGCAGGGACCATTGCCACAACGGCTGGTTGGCATCGACGCGTGCGAGCTGTCGCTGTGCCTCGTTGAGCAGCTGCGCCGCAGTGATTCTCGCCGCCAACATACCCAACGACATGCAAACGAGCGCCGCAACCAGCACATAGCCAGCAAAGAGCCAGATTCTTGGTGTGCGCTGCGCTTCGTTCAACGGGCGAGCAAGGCGTCGACGCGCGCCGCGCAGATGAAATCGTTCAGTGACAAACCACCGACATCATGCGTCGACCAACGCAGCTTGCAATGTCCGTAACCGGCCTCAATGTCGGGATGATGGTCCTCATGATTGGCCATAAAGCCGACCGCGTTGATAAACGCCAGTGTGTGATGGAAGTTTTCGAAACGGTAATCCTTCACGAGAGCGTCGCGTTGCTCCGTGAGTTTCCAGCCGTGCACCATCGGCAGCAGCGCGGCGGTGGCCGCTTCGTCCAGCGCGTTTTCCTTGCCCTTGCGTGGCTGACAGTGTTGGGTGGCGAGCGGAAGGCTGGTCATGTCGATCTCCAAAGTTCAAGCGCGAAAGCGCCGAAACTGTACGCGAAAAAGCGTCGGCCGGACATTCGTGGCGAAAGAGGACTAAAATGGTGCTGTATGGCTCATGTGACCGAGCCCAGATCGTAGTTCCGGAGTAGGCATGATCGAGATTTCCGAACGCGCGCAGCAGCATTTCCTGCGCCTTCTCTCGCAACAGGGCACGGAAGGGCTCAGTATTCGCGTGCGCGTTACCGCGCCAGGCACGCCGGCGGCCGACTGCGAACTTGAATTCTGCGAGCCGCATGAGCTGACCGGCAGCGAATGGACCGTCGTGTGCACGGGTTTCGATTTTCATATCGAAGGCGACAGCGCGCCATGGTTGGAAGGCGCCACCATCGATTACGAGCCGAATCAGACCGGCGGTCAATTGAATATCCGCGCACCGAAAATCAAAGGTGAATTGCCGGGCATGGACGCAGGATTGGTCGAGCGGGTTCGCTACGTGCTCGATGCCGAAGTGAATCCACGGATCGCGGCGCATGGCGGTCGCGTGAGTTTGCTGGAGATCGATGCGAACGGTGCCGTCTTGCTGCAGTTCGGCGGCGGTTGCCATGGTTGTGGCATGGTCGATGTCACGCTCAAGAACGGCGTAGAAAAAACATTGCGCGAACGCGTGCCGGAAATCACCGAGGTGCGCGATGCCACGGATCATGCTGGCGGAAACAATCCTTACTACCGCAAGAAAGAAGGTGAATCGGCCATGGGTTGAGGGTGGAAGCGTCGCACGGCGACTACTTCTTAGGCTTATCGCGCCGCATCAGCCAAATAAATACGCTGGCTGATAACAGACCCAGCGTAAGGCCAATGCCCGAACCCCAGAGCATGCCGTTGTTTCCCCAAAATGCCCGGCCGATGAAGGCGCCCAGCAAGAACAAGATAGGTAAGGGCAGGCAACCCACGACGCATCCTCCGAAAGATCCGAATCTGGATCTTCGTGCACAAAAGCAAAAGCCCGCAACGCGCGTTGCGGGCTTTTGTATGTCGTAGATACCGTTTCCGTACAGCGAAGCGGCTGTGCCGCTACGCAGGCTCAATCGCCCTGGATGTGGCCTTTCAGCGTGTCCAGCTTGGTCGGCATGGACGAGAAATACGCGGCGATATCTTCGATATCCTGATCGGAGAGCGTGCCTGCAAAACCCTTCATGATCGCATTGTTGCGGCGGCCATCCTTGTACTCATGCAACGCCTGCTGGATATATTCGTTGTACTGGCCGGCGAGGCGGGGATATTGCGGATCGACAGCGTTGCCATCCGCGCCATGACAGGCGACGCAGGTAGCGGACTTGGTCTTGCCGTTGTCGGCGTTGCCGCTGGCCAACAACGGGGCCGAAGCCAGCGCAAGGGCAATACCGAACGAGAGCAGCGATAGCGCACGTTTCATGCAGATGGAATCCTTGGCTGATTACTTCGGAGCGATGCTGGAGAGATAGGCGGCGATGTCGTCGATCTCCTGCTCGGAGAGGCTCTGCGCCTGCGCCGTCATGGTCGGGTGGGTGCGATCGCCCGACTTGTACTCGTGCAATGCGCTGATGATGTATTGCTAATTTTGGCCGGCAATTTTCGGTACCGGATACTGAGGATACGCATTGTTGGTGCCCGGAACGCCATGGCAACCATTGCAGGTATAGACGAGAGTGCGGCCATTGGCTTTGTCGCCAGCAGCATGGGCAGTGCCCGAGAAAAGAACAGCAGTGGCAACAGCCAGGCCAAACAATTGCAATCGAGTCATCAAGAGGATCCCCACGGTTCCAGCGGATGCGTGCAACGTAATTGCCCGAGTATAGATGTTGCCCGGGAGTCGTCACAATGGGAGGGAGCTATAACAGGGAGCGACAAAAAGCCGCTCCCTGTTACGAGGTTCAATTATGTGATGTCGGTCCCTTGGAAGTCAGAACAGGCTTTTGAGGATATGAATGCCCGCGGCGTACTCGCCGACTATGGTGCCTAGGCTGACCAAAAAGAAGTTGAGCAGCGTGCGCGCGACACGGTTGGTCCACCAGCCGCTCCAGTGAACGATGTCGTCGCGCAGGGCTTCGAAGTCCGCCACACGCGGCCTGCGGATCCATGCTTCCGCCATCGCGCTGATGCCGCCTGCCGGGATTCCCGGGCGAAACGGTTTGATCGGTGCGGCGATGAAAGCTGCAAGAATGCTCACCGGATGAGCACGCGCGAGTAGTGCGCCGAGTGCCGCAAAGCCTCCCGTATACAGGACCCAGTCGCGTAGCGCCTGTGCGCCCAGCGCGGTATTGCGATGAAAGGCGTAGCCAATCGCAACGAAAACGAGCAACACCAGCCCGATGGCCAGCCACTTCGGCCACTGCGCCTTGGGCGGCGCCTGTGCCAGCTCGGCGGCTGTTTTGGCGGGATCTGTCTGCTGCGTGCGCAAGTTTTCGCAGATACCTTTGAGGTGCCCGGCGCCGATGACCACCAGCACACGGCGTGGATCGGTGGTTGTCGAACGTGCGGCCTCCTCGCGCAGGCGAGCTGCCATGAACGTGTCGCGTTCGGCGATCAGGCTTCGATAAAGCGGTGCTGATTCGCTGGCGAATTCACTGAAGGCGCTTTCCAGCATGTCGCCCTGCTTGAGCTTCTCGATTTCCTTCTCATCGATCGTCTCGCGTTCGAACACACTGGCCAGCAGGCCGCCGAGCAGGCCGAAGCGTTGCCAGAAACCTACACTGTGCCAGGCACGCTTGAGCGTGGTGCCGACCTCGCGATCGATCAGCCACAGCGGAACGTGCTTTTCGTCAGCACCATCCATCGCCGCTTTCATCTCGGCGCCGGGCTGGATGCCGTATTGATCGGCCAAGCGCTTCTGGAATGTGGAAAGCACCAGGCTCGCCGCCACCATGCCGGCTTTGCCTTGACGGATTACCCGGAACAGATCCATCTGCTTGAAAGCTTCCGGATCGCGCATGCCCTGGGCGCGGCTCTCGCACAACTCCACCGCGATAGCGTCGAACGATTCGTTGGCCAGCAGCGTCTGCACCGCCTCGACGCTGGCGCGCGAGACGTGCGCGGTACCCAGCACCACGTATTCCACTCCGTCGCGCTGCACGCGTTCGATCGGTTGGTCGTGCAGATTCGGCGAGGAGAGGGGGGCGGTCTCGGTAACACTCATGCAATAGGGACGGCTTGAGGAGGGATGAGGCCAGCATGGGGATGCTGGGAGCGTGGCGCAAGTCGTTCTATGCCGGCGTGCCGAACCGAGACGTATTAGTCGCGAAAACGGCGCAATAGGTCGCTATAAGCGTCGATACGGCGATCGCGCAGGAACGGCCAGATGCGTCGCACATGTTCGCTGCGCGCCATGTCGATCTCCGCGATCAGCAGCTGGCGTTGATCGGCGCCAGCGTGGGCCAAAAATTCGCCCTGAGGACCCGCCACGAAGCTGTTGCCCCAAAATTGGATACCCGCGCCCACACCCGCCGGGTCAGCCTCAAAGCCGGTGCGGTTGCACGCCAGCAAAGGCACGCCGTTCGCGACCGCATGGCCGCGCTGCACGGTGATCCAGGCGTCGCGTTGGCGATCTTTCTCGGCCTGTTCGTCGTTCGGATCCCAGCCGATGGCGGTGGGGTACAGCAGCAATTCCGCGCCCGCGAGCGTCATCAAGCGTGCCGCTTCGGGATACCACTGATCCCAACATACGAGTACGCCGAGGCGGCCGACGGAGGTATCGATCGGTTCAAAGCCCAGATCGCCAGGAGTGAAGTAGAACTTCTCGTAAAACGCGGGATCGTCCGGAATATGCATCTTGCGATACTTTCCCGCGATCACCGCGGAACGATCGAATACCACGGCGGTGTTGTGATACAGCCCCGCCGCACGCTTCTCGAACAACGAAGCCACCACCACCAGCTTCAGTTCTTCGGCCAGCTTCCCGATGCGGGCGGTGCTGTGGCCGGGGATGCTTTCCGCCTGGTCGAATTCACCGACCGATTCGTGTTGACAAAAATACGGCCCGTTGTGCAGCTCCTGCAGCAGCACCAATTCCGCGCCTGCGGAAGCGGCTTCGCGCAGTCCGGCCTCGATGGCATCGAGATTCGCATCGCGGCTACCGCGATGCGTTTCCTGCAGCAGAGCGACTTTAAGGAGCTTGCGGGTCATAAGGGCTGTCCTGACAACGGACTACAAGTGTAGGGGGTGCGTGTTAAACAGCGCTTAGATCAAGCCGGCCGGCAACTGCATGGTGATGCAGTGCAGGCTGCCGTTCTGCCAGATCAACGGCCGGCAAGGCACCTGCACCACGGTATGGCCAGGATGGGCTTCGCCGATGATTCGCGCCGCTTCATCGTCGGCGGCATCGCCGTAGGCGGGTACCAGCAGGGCGCCATTGACGATCAGGTAGTTCGCATAGGACGCGGCCAGGCGTCGACCTTCATCGATGACCGGCTTGGCCCAGGGCAACGGATAGAGCGTGTACGACTTTCCGTCCATCGTGCGCAAGGCTGCCAGTTCGACGCCCATGCGTTGCAATTCGTCATGATGCGCGTCGGCGGTGTCATCGCAAGCCTGATACACGATGCGGTCGCCGGGTGCAAAGCGCGCAAGCGTATCGATATGGGCGTCGGTGTCGTCGCCTTCCAGGTAACCGGCATCGAGCCAAAGCACACGCTTGGCGTGCAGGCTATCGCGCAGAATCGCGCTCATCTCCTCGCGCGATTGCTCCGGATGGCGCTGCACCAGACAGCGCCAGGTGGTGAGAACCGTACCCGCGCCGTCACTCTCGATACCGCCGCCTTCCAACGCCCAATCGATGCGCTTGTGCGCGGCCGAGCCGAACACGCCAGCGTCGACCAGTCCTGCGATCAGCGCATCGTCCTGTTCGGCGCCGAACTTGCCGCCCCAGCCCGTGAAGCGAAAATCCGTAAGCTGGAAACGATGGCCGTCGCGCAAGGTGATCGGACCGGAATCGCGTAGCCAGGTGTCGTCATAAGGCAGGGGCACGAAACGGATTCGCGTCAAATCGGCACCGGCGCTTTTCAGCTTCGCGGCGGCATGGGCGCGCAGGGTTTCGTCGGCGACCACGATGATCAGCGGCTGGAATCGTGTCACGGCCGCCGCGAGTGCCACATAGGTGGACTCGACCGCGTCGAGCCGTTCGGCCCAATCGGTGCCAGCATGCGGCCAGGCAATCAACACGGCAGCCTGCGGCTCCCATTCGGCCGGCAGGCGCAAGTTGGAATCGGTCATGGGGACGGCACTCGCGCAGAGGAAAGCGCCCGGAGCGATGCCGGGCATGGCAAGTGCATAAGTTTACGATGGGGACGCAGCAGGGGCGAGGGGTAAATGGACGAGGGCACAGGCGGCCCTCACCCCTCCCGCTTCACATCAGTTCACCGCGCTCGGATTCCGATTGTTACCCGCGGGCGTATTAAGCACTGAGTGGATCACCCGGTTCTGCTGGAAATAGACGATGAAGTCCGAGTACTCCCAGCGATTGATCGTCGGATGCTTGGCCGAATCGCCGCCGCGCGGGGCGAGCTTGCGCAAGGGCTGGCCGTATTTCTTTTCGACCTGGGCCATCGATAGGCCACGTGCCGGCAGGTTCATGCCCTTTTCTTCTTGCACGCGGTGGGTCAGCGTGTCCTGAGCGTGGGCGGTCTGCGATCCGGTCAGGCCGGCGCCGATGACGATCGCTGCCAGCAATGGCAGGCTGTAACGGTGCTTGAACATGGTCCCCTCTCCGCGTAAAGCGATGCTGCGTCGTTGTAGCAGAACTGTTAGCGCCTTGCCATGAGCAAAAGCGGCTGATGTGACGCCCGCAACCGTTATCATGCACGGCTGCGGGCATCGGTTGCCCGGTTCTTTAGTCGGATTCCCATGATTGCGTTTCGTCATTTCGCCCTGCGCCGCGGCAGTCGGTTGCTGCTTTCCGATATCGACCTGGTGATCCAGAGTGGCTGGCGCCTGGGTGTGGTCGGACGCAACGGCTGCGGCAAGTCCAGCCTGTTTGCGGCGCTTCAAGGCCATCTGGAATCGGACTCCGGCGAGTTGGATATGCCCGCGAAGCTGCGCCTGGCCTCCGTCGCGCAAGAAACCCCGGCATTGCCCGATCCGGCCATCGAATACGTCATGGGCGGCGATGTGGAGCTGGCCGCCGTGCTGCGCGATGAATTCGACGCGCAGGCGCGCGGCGATACCGAAGCAATGGCGCGCGCGCATCACCGCATCGAAGAGCTGCATGGCTACGACGCCCGCGCCCGCGCTGGCCGTCTGCTGCACGGACTTGGCTTCAGCGCCGAAACCCACGAACGCGCCGTGCAGGAATTTTCCGGTGGTTGGCGCGTGCGTCTTAATCTGGCCCGCGCGCTGATGGCGCCCTCCGAACTATTGCTGCTGGACGAGCCCACCAACCATCTCGATCTCGACGCCGTGCTCTGGTTGGAAGAATGGTTGCGCCGCTACCAGGGCACGTTGTTGGTGATTTCGCACGACCGCGAATTCCTCGACGGTGTTATCACTCACACGCTGCACCTCAACGAGGGCAGGGCGAAGCTCTACGCCGGCAACTACAGTTCGTTCGAATTGCAGCGTTCGGAGCAATTGCGCCTGCAGCAGATCGCTCACGAGCGCGAGCAGACCGAGCGAGCGCACTTGCAGTCTTTCATCGATCGCTTCAAGGCCAAGGCCAGCAAAGCCAAGCAGGCGCAATCGCGCATGAAGCGGTTGGAGAAGATGGCGGGTACCGAAGCGGTACGCGCAGAACGCGCGTTTCGATTTCAGTTTGCGGTGCCCGATCGCTTGCCCGATTCGATGTTGCAGCTCGAAGAAATCGAAGCCGGTTATCCCGGCGAAGCGGGCCAGCCGCCGGTCGCTATTCTGCATGACGTGCGCTTTCGTCTTGAGGCCGGCGAACGTATCGGCTTGCTGGGTCCTAATGGTGCAGGTAAATCCACGCTGGTGAAAACGCTGGTCGGCGAACTCGCGCCGCTTGGCGGCGAACGCAAAGCCCACAAAGATTTGAAGATCGGCTATTTCGCTCAGCACACGGTGGAAAGTCTGCGCGAAGGCGCGAGCCCGTTCGAACATCTACAGGACAAAGCGCCTGGTATTGCTTCGCAGGTGCTACGCGATTTTCTTGGCGGCTGGAATTTCGCCGGCGATCGTGCCTTCGAATCGGTGGACGGTTTCTCCGGTGGTGAACGCGCGCGACTCGCCCTGGCGTTGATCGCCTGGGACAAACCGAACCTGCTGCTGCTCGACGAACCGACCAACCATCTCGATCTCGATATGCGTGAAGCTTTGGCCGACGCACTCGCTGATTTCGATGGTGCATTGGTACTCGTCTCGCACGATCGTCATCTGCTCGGCATGGTTTGCGACAGCTTCTGGCGCGTCGCTGACGGCAAGGTCGAATCCTTCGATGGCGATCTGGATGACTACGCCCGTTGGTTGCGGTCTCGCGGCAATGCGCCCAAAAAGAGCGGCGACTCCACCGCAGCACCCGCCGAATCGGCGGCCGACCGCCGTCGCGCTGCCGCTGCGCAACGCGAAAACGAAAAAGCCACGCGTCAGCGCGTAAAGAAAATCGAGACGCGCGTCGCCGCGATCGACGAGGAACTGACGACGCTGGAAGGCAAGCTCGCCGATCCCAGCACCTACAACGGCTCTACCGCGGAGCTGATGAAACTCGGCCAGCGCCAGACCGAGTTGCGTAAGGAAAAAGAAACACTCGAAGCCGAATGGCTTCAGCTGTATGAAGCGCTCGAAGCCTGAGCCGATGACGGATAACTCGCCTCGTCCTTTGGAATGCTGGCTGCCGAATCTGCAGCGTTTCGAGCCGTCGCATCCGCTACGAACATGGCTGCATCGTGCGAATCGTCTCGATGATGGCCCGCTGGGTTATCTCGGCGGCCTTGCGTTCTATTTTCCGTGTGCGGACGGCATCCCTGCGGCGGCACTCACGCGCGAACATTTGCTGGGCGACGCCGCAGATGCCTCTTGGCTGAGCGCCGATCCCGCGTGGGTGCAGCCCGATCTCACTGGCGTACGATTGTTGGCATGCGGCCAGATGCAATTGAGCATGGACGAAGCGCAATCGCTGGCGACACCGCTGAAGCCGATATTCGGCGACGCGGGCATGATCCTCGAAATTTCGTCCCCGGATCGTTGGCATCTGCGCATGCCGTCGCACGATAAGCTCCCCGATTTTGCTGCGCCCGAACAGGCGCTTGGCGAAGATCTGTTCGAACACTTGCCACAGGGTCCGGATGGCAGGCGTTGGCGGGCGTTGTTGAATGAAGTGCAGGTGATGTTGCATCAACATCCGGTGAATACCGACCGTCGCGCGCGCGGTCTTCCTCCCGTAAACAGCTTGTGGCTTTGGGGGGGCGGCGTGTTGCCGCAGCGCGTGAGTACAACGCTCACCGGCGCTATCAGCGAAGACCTGCTTTTGCTGGCGCTGGCAAAGCGCGCCGCGATATCGGTACAAGCACGCAGCGAGGCTTCCGTCCGCGCGGCCGCTGCAGGTTGGCTTGTCGACTTACAGGATCAAACGGTAGCGGACATGGCCGATACCTGGTGGCCCATGTTGCAAGCGCTTGCGAAGCGCCAGACGATGATTTTGACGTTCGCCAGTGGCGAACGTTGGCTGCATCGTCCCTGGCATCGTTTGCGCTGGTGGCGGCGAAGCGCCCGATGAGTAGGTTGCAATGGCGACGGCGTCCACTGATGGGCGAACCCGCAGGTTGGGGCGACGCGATACACCCTCTTTTGCAACGCATCTACGCAGCACGCGGCGTGCTGGGTCCCGATCAGGCCGAGCATCGACTGAATCGCTTGTTGTCGCCGCAACAACTCGGCGGCATGCAGGAAGCGGTAGATCTGCTGGCGCAAGCCATTGGCGACGATACGTCCATCATCATCGCCGGCGATTACGACTGCGACGGCGCCACGGGCACCGCGGTCGCAGTGCGCGGACTGCGTCTGTTGGGCGCGCGCCGTGTGGACTATGTGGTGCCCAATCGCTTTATCCATGGTTATGGGTTGACGCCCGAACTCGTCACGTCCTTGCCCGCACATGCGCAACTTGTCGTGACGGTCGATAACGGCGTTGCCAGTGTGGCGGGTGTCGCCGCGGCGAAAGCACGAGGCATGCGGGTGATCGTGACGGATCATCATTTGCCCGGCGAGCAGTTGCCGGCTGCAGACGCTATCGTCAATCCCAACCTGCGTAACGATGGTTTTCCCAGCAAGGCGCTAGCGGGCGTTGGCGTGATGTTCTACGTGCTGCTGGCGTTGCGTGCGTGCCTGCGAGAACGGGGCAAATTTGCAGCGAATACGGAGCCGGATCTTTCGGTTTTGCTGGATCTGGTCGCGCTGGGAACGGTGGCCGATTTGGTGCCGCTGGATTTCAACAATCGCGTTCTGGTTGAAGCGGGCATGAAGCGCCTGCGCAGCGGCCGAGGTTGTGCAGGTATCAGCGCATTGATTGAAGCAAGCCAGCGCAATGCTTCGACCTTATGTACCAGCGATCTGGGTTATGCCGTGGGTCCGCGCCTGAACGCGGCCGGTCGTCTGGAGGACATGCGACTAGGCGTGGAATGCTTGCTCACCGACGACGCCGTACAAGCGAGGCACTACGCCGAGATGCTGAGTTCGATCAATCAGGAGCGACGCGACCTGCAGGCAGCGATGGTGGCCGAAGCGGAAGTGATGGTGGCGAGTGCTGTCAGCATCGATGTGCAAGCCATGGGCGTGACGTTGTACGAGCCGAGCTGGCATGCTGGTGTCGTTGGCTTGGTAGCGTCCAAACTGAAAGAACGCCTGCATCGTCCGGTGATTGCCTTCGCACCCGCCGGTGAGGACGATCAAGAGCACTTGCGTGGTTCGGCGCGCTCGATTTCCGGATTCCATATTCGCGATGCACTGGCGGCCGTCGACGCGCGTCACCCTGGATTGATTGAGCGCTTCGGCGGCCACGCGATGGCTGCGGGACTCAGCTTGCGCACAGAGGACTATCCGCGCTTTGCCGAGGCTTTCGATACCGTGGCGCGCGAGTGGTTGAATGAAGAGCAGCTTCAGGCCGTGCTCTATACCGATGGAGAGATGCCCGCGGGCATGTTTACGTTGGACATTGCACGAATGCTGCGCTTCGCCGGCCCATGGGGCCAGTCGTTTCCTGAACCCGTGTTCGACAACCGCTTTGAGGTTTTCAGCTGGCGCCCCATGGGTGAACGTCACCTGCGCCTCAGTCTGCGCGATCCGCGCGATGACGGGTTATACGATGCGGTGATGTTCAACGCGTACGACGGCCAGCCGCCCCCCGCGATGTTGCGTGCCGCCTACGAGTTGACTATCAACGATTGGCAAGGACGGGAATCACCCCGTTTACTCTTGCGGCATATGGAACCGGCATAGTCGCGAGTTGTGTGAATAAACACGCGCGCTTTCACGTTTCGTCACTTGTGCGCCGACGTAAATAGCGTTTGGATAGGGCAGGCGAGCATGAAGGAGCAACATCATGATCGAGCAACTCAGTCCTTTACCGGCTGGCATATTGGGCTTCCGCATGCGGGGGCTGGTTACGGCGGACGACTACGAAAGCGTGATGGTGCCGGATATCGAGGCCGCCTTCGCACTCAATCGTAAACTGCGCCTGGTGGTTCATATCGGCGATGATTTCACGGGCTTTGCGCCCGGCGCCATGTGGGACGACGTCAAGCTTGGTTTTCGTCACCTCACGGGTTGGGAACGCACCGCGCTGGTCACCGATGTGGGTTGGGTGCGCGTGATGTCCAGCATGTTCGGGTTCGCCATGCCCAGCCAATTCAAGCTTTTTACCAACGCCGAGCTGGACGACGCGCTGCGTTGGGTGGCACAGCTTTAGCTACATCCACGCGCGATTGCTGGTGAACATGATGTTCAACCATTCGGCGCGGATATCGCCTCCTAGCCGCGTGGCAATCTCCGCGCGCACTTCATCGACGGCGGCGATCGTTCCGAGCTCGACGTCTGGCGGCAGCAGGATATGGATGTCGATAAAACGCATCCGGCCGATCTTCGCAACATAACTGGCAAAATCCAGATAGCCGCGCTCGCTGACGATGTTGCGCATCACGGCCTGCACTTGGCTATCCAAAGCGTTGGGCGCCAGCTGCAACACTTCGCGCATGGCTTGCCACAGGCTGCCCAACGGCAATGGCAGCAGCGCGATGGTCAGCAGCAACAGCACGCTGGAATCGATATACGGCGTCCAATGATCGAAGGGGCCGCCGCGGATGATCGCCGCAACACCAAAGCCCAGCAGCACAGCGACGCTGATGCTTGCGCCGATCAGCCAGCCGCGCGCATCCAGATCCAGCAGGGCAGAGTCGAGCACGCGCGATTTGCGCCGCATCGTCAGCGCCATTCCCATGCTGAAAACACCGATCAGCGCCGCCCACGCTGCGCCGATGCCGAACTGAATCTCATGCCCGCCTTCTGACAGATCGTGCACCGCCGTGATCGCGGCGTAGCCGCAGGTTGTAGTCAGCACTGTGGCGTTGAGCACCACGACCAACGGCTCTAGATGCCAATAGCCGAACTGAAAACGACGGCTGCCGTCCTGCGTAATCAGTCGCGATACCGCGAGTGAACCGGTTGTCAGTACGACATCGACCATGGAATAGAAGCCGTCGAAGGCGATCGATTGCGAATGCAGCAATAGGCCGATGACAATGCTGGATACGCCCACCAGCAAAGTGATCGCAATCGATAATCGCAGCTGTGCTTGTTCGAGGGTGGTATCCATGCCTGTCGCATCAGTGCCACAAGGTGCGGCGTTATTTTATGAAGCTGTACTGCAACGAACCCTGGATGCGCGTGTCGTCGTTGTAACGATTGTCCTGCTCCAGCAATCTACCGTGCAGCAACTCCAGGCCCACGGTCAGCGTCGGTACGGGGCTCCAAATCAGGTTGGCGGCACCGTAGTTGCTCTGATGAAAATCGCTGGTGGTCAACCAAGGCGACTGCTGGATGCGCGCCACGCCGTAAACAAGGTTGCTGCGCCAATTACTGCTCCAGTAATGCGTATACGCCACATAAGTACCCCATCCAGTGAGTGCGTAAAGCTTGCCGTCTGGACCGACCACGGCGTCCAAGCCTAGGCCGCCGGTATCGGCGAGATAGCGCGCGATACCTTTACCGCCATTGGCGCCGAACATCAGCAAATCGCTGTAGGACGAGAACATGCCCGTCTTTATGGAGCCGGTCAGTTGGACGCCTCCACCCAACACGCGGCGACTTTGTTCGTCGTTGGTATAGCCCAGCTGCCGCAGCACGCCTCCCAGCTGTAGATGTCCCCACTCGTGTTCGGTGCGGGCCGCCACGATTAGATCGGGCATGCGCTGCGTTCCACGCAGATTGCCGACGGGGTCGTTTGCGCTTACTTCCGAAGAAGGTTGTTCCGCGGCGACGGTCAGGCTGCTGGTTTCGCCGAGGCGAAAGAATTGGTGGATACCCGCTTGCCGTGGTGCGATGGCCCCTCCTGGCCCTTCGAAATCCAGGGTGTCAGGCAGCGCATCGGTATCGGCGAAGGCGGACCAGCCGAAGCCTGCATACGTATTGCCGAGCTGTCCATAAGCCTGCCTCAAGCGAAATCCGTACGCGCCATTGCCACCGCCATAAAAATCGTTCTCGAAGTAAAACCGCATGGTTTCATCGAAAGTCGTTGGGCGCCGTATATCCAGGCTGAAGCGGGTCTGGCGTGCCTGCATGTTGAAGTTGCCGCTGTTGTCGTGTGGCGAAGGTACCGGAATGGCAGAGGTGACGAACGCATCCGGAGTGCCAATGCTGCCCGTGTCGTAGATCATGTCCAACTTGGCATAGCCGCCTACGCGCACGATCGTCTGAGTGCCGGGAATCTGGATGAAACCCTTCAGGTCGGGATCGGTTGGCGGTGCCTCGTTATCGATGCGCGAGGCTGAGTCGGCATTTTCCGAAACGCTTTGCTGCGGCGGCAACGGCGAGCGCGTTGCATCGCCCAACTGTACGGCGTTGACTTGCTCACTAGGCGTTTCAGTGAGCGCAACAGGTGCCGTTGCCACGGCGGGCGCTGACGAACTTGGCGCGGGCGTGGTGGCGGCCACGGCAGGCTGCGCCGGTTGTGCGGGTTTGGTCTGCTGCGCTTTCAGCTCTTTCACCTCGGCTTGCAGTTCTTTCACGGTGGTCTGCAAGTCGTCCACTTCTTGTTGCAGCTTATGCGTATCGTCCTGCGCGTACGCAGGCGACAACGCGGCCAACATCAGCAAACCACTCAAGCATTTCATCCGTCCCATCGTTCGCTCCTGTGAATGAACGGACGACCCGTGCGACGGATCGTCAGGCGATGTCATGTGCCGGTGCTGCAACGATTTGCGTTGTCCCCAAGGCCGCCTGGTTCGAGGCGGAGCCAGGCCGGAAGAAGGCTGGCTTAGATGAAATCTGAGCAAGATTGAGGCTAAGGCTATGTGAAGAACGGGGAGGTCCCACGCCGCTGTATCGGAACTGTTACAACTTGCGCGCGGAAACGCCTTGTGGTCTAGTCGGGTTCATGAACGCTCTCGTCGCCATCCGCATTCCTTACGCCGCCATCGTGGCCGCCAGGGTCGTAGCTGCGAACGGCCTGAATAACAACGCCAATAATAATCCCCGTAACCATGGGTGGGCCGGCGTGTAGACGAAAGCAACAGATACACACGCAAAAGGGCCCGCCAAGTGCGGGCCCTTTTGTTTTTATGGTTTGACCAACCAAGCGAAGGGAAATTTGTCATGTGCGCCATCTTTGGAATGTTCGATCTGCAGCCGGGCGATGATTTGGCTGCGTTACGCCTACTGGCGCTAGAGCTATCGCAGCGCCAGCGCCACCGCGGACCGGATTGGAGCGGCGTATTTGTGGATGCCGGCGTGATCCTGGTGCACGAGCGCCTCGCGATTGTCGATCCGGCCAGCGGCGCTCAACCATTGCGTTCCCGCAATGGCCATCTGGCGCTGGCGGTGAACGGTGAGATCTACAACCACCGCGAGTTGCGCGCCGAAAGCGACTTTGACTTCACCACCGGCTCGGATTGCGAGGTCATCAATGCGCTTTACCAGGAACACGGCGCCGATTTTCTCGACAAGCTCAACGGCATCTTTGCGTTTGCGCTGTGGGACGGCGATGCCCGGCGCTATCTGATTGCACGCGACCCCATGGGTGTTTGCCCGCTCTATTGGGGCCACGATGTGCAAGGACGGTTATGTGTGGCATCGGAGATGAAGGCCTTGGTCGGTGTCTGTGCCGACGTTGCGCCATTTCCGCCCGGGCACGTCTATGACAGCACTGTCGGCGAACTGCAGCGTTATTACAGCCGCCCCTGGCGCGATTACGCGCAGACAAAAGGACAATCGCCAGCCCCCGGCAAACTGCGGGAGGCGTTTGAGCAGGCTGTGCATCGTCAACTGATGACGGACGTCCCCTATGGCGTGTTGTTGTCCGGTGGCTTGGATTCCTCGTTGGTTGCCGCATGCGCCGCACGCTACGCGCGCGAACGTGTCGAAGACGACGATCGCAGCGAAGCGTGGTGGCCGCGACTGCATTCCTTCGCCATCGGTTTGGAAGGTTCGCCCGACCTCGCGGCCGCGAAAGTGGTGGGCGAAGCACTGGGCACGGTGCATCACGGTTTCGTCTACACGTTCTGGGAGGGGCTGGATGCCTTGCCGGAGGTGATTCGGCATATCGAAACCTACGACGTCACCACCATCCGCGCCTCCACGCCGATGTACCTGTTAGCGCGCCGCATCAAGGCGATGGGCGTGAAGATGGTGCTATCGGGCGAAGGCGCCGACGAAATCTTCGGTGGCTACCTCTATTTCCACAAAGCGCCTTCGGCCGAGGCCTTCCACGAAGAAACCGTGCGCAAGCTCGACGCGTTGCATAGCTACGACTGCTTGCGTGCGAACAAGTCGATGATGGCCTGGGGTGTGGAGGCTCGCGTGCCGTTCCTCGATCTGGAGTTCATGGAAGTCGCCATGGGCATGGACGCGGCGCACAAGATGGCGGGTAAAGGCCGCATCGAAAAAGCCGTGTTGCGCGAAGCTTTTGACGGCGCGTTGCCCGAAGCGATCCTGTGGCGCCAGAAAGAGCAGTTCAGCGACGGCGTGGGATATGGCTGGATCGATGGACTGAAAGCGCACGCCGAGCAGGCCATCAGCGATCGCGAGTTCGCTGCTGCCGCCGCGCGCTATCCGTTCAATACGCCGGCGACCAAGGAGGCTTATCTGTATCGCCGCATCTTCGAGAAATACTTCCCAGGCGAAGCGTGCGCGGCGACGGTGCCGGGCGGCAAATCGATTGCGTGCTCTTCGCCAGCCGCACTGGCCTGGGATCCGGCGTTTGCCGCCATGGCCGATCCGTCGGGACGTGCGGTGCGGGATGTGCATAGCCATGCGCTGGAAACAACGCTGTAAGTGCTGCCGCGTGGTGGTCTACGCGTCGTGAACCCGTGCGCCGACCACCTTGTGCAAGCGTGACCTGGGCTGCCCGCTTCACGTGTCAGCGCGCGCGATCCTGTCGGCTAGCTAGGTAAATAGGGTGCGCTGCGACGCTTGGCTAGGCGCCCGCGCACCCGGTTTGCTACGATAACCGTTTGATTCGCGCCCGAATGGGCGTTACCACTTCAGGTTCAACCAACATGATCGAAACCAATCCGATCCTCGCGCAGATCACGGACCTCAAGGGCCGTATCGAGTCGCTTAGGGGGTATCTTTGACTACGACACCAAGCGTGAACGTCTCGAAGAAGTAAGCCGCGAGCTGGAAAGCCCCACCGTCTGGGACGACCCGCCGCGCGCGCAGGAACTGGGCCGCGAACGCGCCCGTCTCGACACCATCGTCAGCGGTATCGACCGCATCAAGGCCGGCCTTGCCGATGCTGGCGAATTGCTGGAAATGGCCGCCGCCGATGGCGACGAGGCCACCGTTCAATCCGTGGTCACGGATGTCGGCCAGATCGAAGGGCAGGTCGGCAAGCTGGAATTCCAGCGCATGTTCTCCGGCAAGATGGATTCGGCTAACGCTTTCGTCGACATCCAGGCCGGTGCCGGTGGCACCGAGGCGCAAGACTGGGCCGAAATACTGCTGCGCATGTATCTGCGCTGGTGTGAATCGCGCGGCTGGAAGACCGAGTTGATGGAAGTGAGTGCGGGCGAAGTGGCCGGCATCAAATCCGCAACGTTTCGGGTAGAGGGCGATTACGCCTACGGCTGGCTGAAAACCGAAATCGGCGTGCATCGCCTGGTGCGCAAAAGCCCGTTCGATTCCGATAACCGCCGCCACACCAGCTTCACCTCGGTGTTTGTGGCGCCGGAAGTCGACGACGACATCGACATCGAGATCAATCCGGCCGACCTCAAGACCGACGTGTACCGTTCGTCCGGTGCCGGTGGTCAGCACGTCAACAAGACCGAATCGGCCGTGCGTATTACGCACTTGCCATCAGGCGTGGTCGTTGCCTGCCAGACCGAGCGCAGCCAGCATGCCAACCGCGATCGCGCCCTGAAGATGCTGGCCGCGAAGCTGTACGAGCTGGAGATCCAGAAGCGCAATGCCGAGAAGGACGCGCTGGAAGCGTCCAAGTCGGACATCGGCTGGGGCAGTCAAATCCGCAACTATGTGCTGGATCAGAGCCGCATCAAGGATCTGCGCACGGGTATCGAGCGTACCGATACGCAGAAGGTGCTCGATGGCGATCTCGATGAATTTGTCGAGGCCAGTTTGAAATCCGGACTGGATGCCGGCGCTAAACGCCTGGATGCGTAGTAAACGGCGCCCCGGCAAAAGCCGGGACACGGCGACTTACGGGAACGTTTAGAGTCACTGGGTCCCGGCTTTCGCCGGGACGACGGGGTACTCTCTCTGACGACAGCAGCGGCCGTCGTTTTCATCATCACTTTGCTAGATCGGAATCCGCATGAGCAGCGACAACGCCACACCCGCCAACGCAACCGCCGAAACGACGGTGCAGGATGAGAACAAACTCATCGCGGAGCGTCGCGAGAAGCTCAACGCGTTGCGCGGGCAGGGCATCGCGTTTCCCAACGATTTCAAGGTCGACAGTTTTGCGGGCGACCTGCAAACCGAATTCGCCGACAAGGACACGCACAACGCCGAGGCCATCGAAGCGGCCGCACGCCGCGTGAAGGTGGCGGGCCGCATCGTGCTCAAGCGCGTGCAGGGCAAAGTCAGTTTCGTGCAAATGCAGGACTTCTCCGGTCGCATTCAGTTGTTTATTCATGCCGGTACCGTCGGCGATGCCTACGAAGCCTTCAAAGGTTGGGATGTGGGCGACATCATCGGTGCCGAAGGCGTGCTGATGCGCACCAAGACTGGCGAGTTGTCGATCAAGGTCGATGTGCTGCGCCTGCTGACCAAGAGCTTGCGTCCGTTGCCGGACAAGTTTCACGGCCTCGCCGACGTGGAACAGCGTTATCGTCAACGCTATGTCGATTTGATTGTCACCGAAGACGCGCGGCGCACATTTGCGTTGCGCTCGAAGATCATCGGCTTCATGCGTCAATGGCTGGAAGCGGAGCCGCGCCGCTTCATGGAAGTGGAAACGCCGATGATGCACATCATCCCCGGCGGTGCCACGGCGCGCCCATTCGTCACTCACCATAATGCGTTGGACATCGACCTGTTCCTACGCGTGGCGCCGGAGCTGTACCTCAAGCGCCTGGTCGTCGGCGGTTTCGATCGCGTGTACGAGATCAATCGCAATTTCCGTAACGAGGGTGTGTCCACGCGTCACAATCCCGAGTTCACGATGCTTGAGTTGTATCAAGCGTATGCGACCTATCACGAAATCATGGATCTCACTGAGGTCGTGATTCGCGATACGGCGCAAAAAGTATTAGGCACCACGCAGCTCACCTGGGACGGTGCTGAGATCGATGTCGGTCCGGCCTTTCGTCGTTGGCGCATGGAGGATGCGGTGCTTGAGCTCAACCCGGAGATCAAGCGCGAAGAGCTTCGTAGTCGCGATGCCATGGTGGTGCATGCCAAGCGTCTGGGCGTGCAAGTGAAGCCCGGTTACGGATGGGGCAAATTGCTGCTGGAAATCTTCGAGAAAACGGTCGAACACACTCTGGTGCAGCCGACCTTCATCATCGATCATCCGGTAGAAGTGTCGCCGTTGGCGCGCGAGAACGACACCGACAAGGGCATCACCGATCGTTTCGAACTGTTCGTCAACGGTAAAGAGTTGGCTAACGGCTTCTCGGAATTGAACGATCCGGAGGATCAGGCGGCTCGCTTTCAGGCGCAGGTCGACGCCAAGGATTCCGGCGATGACGAGGCGATGCATTTCGATGCCGACTACATTCGCGCGTTGGAAGTCGGCTTGCCGCCAACGGGTGGCCTTGGCATCGGTATCGATCGTCTGGTGATGCTGCTGACCAATTCGTCTTCGATCCGCGACGTGCTGCTGTTCCCGTACATGCGGCCCGAGGCGTAACGCTTAAGCTCGTCATCCCGGCACAGGCCGGGATGACGAGTACAAAACTTGTAGCAAGGGTGACTACCTAAAAGTCCAACTCCTGCGCCGCACACAGATAATCGATCATGGGTGCGATGCGCTTAAAGCTCGCCACCATGTAAGGCAGCAGTTCGGCTGAACACGCAAGCGAGTCTTCGAGCGCTTCGCCTGCCGCAAAATCCTTACGCTTCAAATCCTCGATCAACTCATGCTCGGGGTCGAAACCACGCGGCGGCCGCGTTAGCGATTCACCCCAGAACGCAAAATGATCGCGAAACGCCTTGCTCTGCGTGGCACGCTTCCAAGCGGCGGGGTTGTCTGCGAGAAAGGCGCGAATGCGCTTCAATGCATCCGATTCGGGATGCCACATGCCGCCGCCGATAAAGCAGTCGCCGGGCTGGATGTGCAGATAAAACGACGGTGCCGGAATCTCGTGGCGGCGCTCATGAAAGAAGCGCGCGCTGGCCCATGGCTTGTAAGGATCTTTATCCCCCGAAAAGCGCGTATCGCGATAAATGCGAAACAGCGAGCCACCGTTCTTGCGCGTGTCGGCACGGTAGTGCGCGCTGATCTTGGCCAGCGGCGCTTGCAAGTCGGCAATGAGCTCGAGAAACGGATCGCGGACGTCACGCTCGTAATCGGCTTTGTGAGCGAGGAACCACTCGCGGTTGTTGTTGCGGTCCAGTGCGCGCAGAAATCGGAAAGTGGCGGTCGAGAAATAAGCACGTGGCATGGTTTGGTTCCGTGGGTCAGGCGGCGATGCCGGCTTCAATAGCGAGTTGCTCGCCCCAGGCTTGCAGTTGGTCGAGCAGGGCGAATTTATCGCCTTGGACGGGGTCGTTGCGCAAGACGGTTAGCTGAGCGAAGTAATCGGGGAGTGTCAGCGTGGTCAGCGGCGTTGGGCGCGTCAGCCGTTCGAGACGGAAACTTTCCCAGCGTGTCTGTTCTTCGGGCGTCAGCGTTTCAGGCCAATTCCGCGCGCGGTAGCGGAACAGAAGCTCCGCATAGCGGCCGTCGCGAAAGTCGAACTTGCGTTGACTTAGCTGTTCCGGCGGCGTGGTACGGACGTCACGCAGCAAGCGTTTGTCGGAGTCCGGTAGAAAACCGCTGTACAAGGCCAGCTCGGGATCTTCCGGGGGCGGCAATTGGGCGGCGTTCTGGAAAATGCTGCGCACCTTGTCGATTAACCCGTTCGCAGCGCGCAACTGATCGGCATGTGCAAGGCAGCGATCCAGATCCAGCTGCAAGCGCTGCGTATCCACGCCCTTTAACACCGACAGCGGCGCCAAAGCCGGCGAGCGATTGGCGTGCACGGTGCGCAACGGAATGCGCTCGACGCCTTCGGGCAGGTCCGCACGCGCCGTGAATATCCGGTCGGCGATGTCGTCGGCATCCAATGCCAGAAGCTCGGCGGGATCCTGCGTCAGGTCGTACACGATGATCTCGCCCGACCGGCTTGGATGCACAGCCAGCGGCGCGATCACCGCCACGCAATGACGACTGGCCGGGTAGCGCGACGACACGTGCACCAGCGGCGTCATACCCGCTACATCCAGCAGCTCGAATACACGCTGTTTGCGACGAAGTCCGTAATGCCATTCCCACAAGCGCGGCTGGCGTACTCGAATCAGGCGTGCCAGATCGATCAATGCGTGCACATCCGACAACGCATCGTGCGCGCGCTCCTGCTGCAAATGATTGGCGGTGGCGAGATGTTCGAGCTTGAAGCTCGGTGCGCCGTCGTCGCGCGTGGGCCAGATGATGCCTTCCGGCCGCAGTGCGGCGCACATGCGTACAAGGTCGATCAAATCCCAGCGTGAATTGCCGTTTTCCCATTCGCGCGCATAAGGCTCGAAGAAGTTGCGGTAGAACAGCTGGCGCGAGAATTCGTCGTCGAAACGTAGCGAGTTGTAGCCCACGCCGCAGGTGCCGGGAGCGGCGAGCTGCTCATGTACCCGCGCGGCGAAGTCGGCTTCATGGATGCCATCGCGTTCGGCCTGCTGCGGGGTGATACCGGTGATCAGGCAGGACTCGGGACTGGGCGGCATATCGCGTGGAGGCTTGCCGTAGAACATCACCGGCTCGTCGATGATTTCCAGCTCCATGTTGGTACGGACACCGGCGAACTGGATCGGCCGATCGCGACGAGAGTCGGTGCCGAAGGTTTCGTAGTCATGCCAGAAGAGGGTCTGCATCACCCGATCATCGCACGCGGTGCTGCTAGACTGCGCGCCAGGAGGGCGCATGAGCCAAGTCAACGAAGAGAATCTCATCTGGATCGATCTGGAAATGACCGGTCTGGATACGGACAACGATTCGGTCCTGGAAATCGCCACCATCGTTACTGACAAGGATCTGGCCATTTTGGCCGAAGGTCCGGTGTTCGCCATTCGTCATGAGGCGGAGCGGCTGGAGGCGATGGATACCTGGAACCGCAACCAGCACCGTCGATCGGGCCTGTGGGAACAAGTGCTTAATTCCACTGCCACGCACGCCGATGCGGAGCGGGCCACGCTGGAATTTCTCAAGCCCTGGGTGATCCCCGGCAAGTCGCCCATGTGCGGCAATTCGATTTGCCAGGATCGTCGCTTCCTGCATCGGCAAATGCCGCAGCTTGAGCGTTTTTTCCACTATCGCAACCTCGACGTCTCCACGCTCAAAGAGCTGGCGCGTCGCTGGGCGCCATTGATCGGCCGTGGTTTCAACAAGGAATCCGCGCACACCGCGCTGTCGGATATCCGTGACTCCATCGACGAATTGCGCTATTACCGCCAATACATGGGGCCGCTGGGCGGTTCGGAGTAACCCGCATGTCGACGGATCTGTTCGCCACCGTGCTCGATTGCAACGGTCGCCCGTTGACACTCGATCGCCCGCGCGTCGTGGGCATTATTAACGTGACGCCGGATTCGTTTTCCGATGGCGGCCAGTTCGCCGACGTGGAATCGGCCGTCGCATATGGACTGCGTTTGGCTGAAGAAGGCGCCGACATGCTCGATGTGGGCGGCGAATCCACACGGCCAGGTTCCGACGATGTCGGCGCCGAGGAAGAGCTAAGCCGCGTATTGCCGGTTATCGAACAATTGATCGCACGCACGTCGCTGCCGATTGCAGTGGACACCTCCAAGCCGGAGGTGATGCGCGCGGCCGTCGCCGCCGGCGCAGGCATGATTAACGACGTCTACGCGTTGCGTCGTGATGGCGCTTTGGATGCCGCGGCCGAATTGCGCATGCCGGTGTGCCTGATGCATATGCAAGGCGAACCGCGCAGCATGCAAGATGCGCCGCACTACGACGACGTGGTTGGCGAAGTTCACCGATTCCTTACCGATCGCCTGTTCGCCTGCGAACTGGCCGGCATCGATCGGCGCAAGGTGATGGTCGATCCGGGTTTCGGTTTCGGCAAGAACCTGGAGCACAATCTGGCCCTGTTGCGCCGCTTGGAGCGTTTTGCCGATTTGGGCAGTGGCGTGTATGTGGGCCTTTCGCGCAAATCGATGATTGGCACGCTTACCGGCCGCCAAGATCCGGCCGAACGCGCGGCCGGATCGGTCGCGGCGGCGCTGATTGCGGTTCAGCACGGTGCGCGCATGGTAAGAGTGCATGATGTCGCCGCTACGGTAGATGCCTTGAAGGTGTGGCATGCCGTGCAATCGGGCGACAAACCCGAGCGCCGCGATGCACCCAAGGCGCCACGCTGGCCGGACGACGAATAGACAAGGCAATCGATGAATCAACGCAAATACTTTGGTACCGATGGCATTCGCGGACGAGTCGGACAGTGGCCGATCAGCGCGGATTTCATGCTGCGTCTCGGTCGGGCGCTGGGCGTCGTGCTTCGCGAACAGAAGAAATCGCCGGGTCGCCCGTTGGTGTTGATCGGCAAGGACACACGTGTTTCCGGCTACATGTTCGAATCGGCGCTGGAAGCCGGCCTCGCCGCCGCCGGTGCGGACGTGCGCTTGTTCGGCCCCATGCCGACGCCCGCCGTTGCCTACCTCACGCGCAGCCTGCGTGCCGATGCGGGCGTGGTGATCAGCGCTTCGCACAATCCGCACCATGACAACGGCATCAAGTTCTTTTCCACGCACGGCGAAAAACTTTCCGATGAGATCGAGCAGGCCA